>JBBKVQ010000309.1:0-10304 GCA_037968515.1 Bradymonadaceae bacterium | reverse complement strand
GCCGTGTCCGATTTGTCGGTCACGTTCACGTGAACTTTGGCAGGCACCCAGTCCAGTAGCGGCGAAAGCGTTTGGTGGGCTTCTTCGCAGGTAATCGCGACCTTGAGCGCTAGGTCTTCGAGGCCCGAGTAGTAGTGCACGTAAAAGTTCGGCGTCTCGATCGTAAAATACTCGAGCTCCGGATCATCAATCGCCCAAGCCGAAGGCGCGCTCAGTGCCAGAGCCCCAATCATGACCAATATTTGTGCGAGAAAACGAATCATATGAAGGGTGATACCGGAAATGCGAGCGGGTTGGAATTCACGGTTTCCAAAGTCGCACTTCGTGGCCGTCGACGGGCAAGACGTCGGGCAAGGAACTGAGCAGCCAGGGCTCAAAATTCGGTGCCTTGTAGGCCTGCCATTGCAGGCTGGTATCGTCGATCGTCAAGATCACAAGCCCCTGTCCGCCGATTTGGTCTGAGCCAAGCCACGACCGGGCTCCCGTCCCAAGATTTGGCATGCTAATCGTGGGGATGCCCTCGGTGATATGCGGGTAAAACGCGTGGTGGTGGCCATGCAAAAACACGTCGATTTGCCGACGAGCCAAGACTTCGCTGAGCCGAACGTCGTTGCTGGCTTCGTATTCGCGGCCTTTGGCAATGGGCACCAACGGTACGTGACCAAAGACAATCACGGGTCCAGTGGCTTTGCCCAGCGTTTTATCCAGCCAAATGATTTCTCGGTTCGGCAGTTTTCTTGGTGTTGTTAAGTCCAGCGACACAAATAGTGCTGGATGTTCGACTCCGCTCGGCTTTGCGTGAAACGCGTAGCGCAGGGGCCAGACCTCGTCGGAAACAAAGTTCACGTCGGGGCGGCGGTCGACCCATTGTTCGACGTATTCGGTTCTTTCGTTCAAAAACCGAGGTGCACGGGCGGCGTCATGATTGCCCGGGGAGGGCGCAAAACTTAGTCCACATGCCTTCAGCGGGTCGGTGACTTCGGCGTGAAAACTGGCCCACATGGCCTTGTAGTCGAGCCCTTCTTTCATGCCTGCGACCATGTCTCCCGTGCCAATCACCAAGTCCGGTCGCACCACATCACATAACCACCGCACGCTCGCCTGGACCTCCGGCGAGTAGTTGGTAGAGCCATAGGACGAGTTCATGTCCGAGATCACAGCAACCACCAGGGGTTTCTTCGAGGTTGGTTGGCCCGCGATTGGACGGCCTTGAATTGGTCCGCCCGAGATAGCTCGGCCAGCATCCTGACTGCCTTCGACGAATTGCGGCTGTTTTTCCGTTTGGTCAACGGCTGGCTTGGGTGCGCGTTCCTCGACCACACCTGCGCTGCATGAAGTTGCGACAAACACCAGCGCGAGGCATCGAAATGGCAGCTTGTATTTGAGTAGTTCGTCGAACATCGTACGCGGGCACACAGGCGTTGGAGTTGTAATGGCTGTACTTCAAACCCCGCAGTCGGGGCAAATTCACTATACGTTGTACGCGAAAGCGGGTGCACCGACAGTGGTTTTTCTAAATGGCATGACCCAGTCGACCCTTCACTGGAAGAGTCAGGCGCGGGCATTTAACACCAAATATCAGGTGCTGACCTATGATGCGCGCGGCCAAGGCGAGTCCCCGGCGGGTCCGGTCGAACTCGGCCTAGAGCTGCATGCGTCAGATCTGGCAGCCTTGTTAGACCATCTTGAGATCCAAGGCGCAAATTTAGTGGGCTTTAGCCACGGTGCCCGCGTGGCATTGAAGTTCGCCAACGACCACCCTGCATCGCTGGCGCGATTGGTCTTGGTGTCCGCCACGGCTACACCATCGGCCCTTGCAAAAACGATCTTCCGAGCATGGCGTGAAACCCTGCGTTTGGGAGGTCTTGAAGCCATGACCTGGTGCGCGTTACCGACGATTCTTGGCGAGAAATTTCTGAGCGATAACGAGGCCTTGATTGGCGGCATTGTCAAAGCATCGTTGCAGCGAAACGATGCCGATGGCGTGAAGCGTCTGCTGGACGCGTTGGCGACCTATCCCGATTTGACCGAGCTCGCAGCTGGCGTCAAGGTCCCTGCACTCGTGTTTACCTCGATCGACGATTTGTTGGTCACGACCGAAGGCGCTGCGGAACTGGCAAAACTCTGCCATGCCCGGCATATCGAAATCGATGGGGTAGGGCACACAATTCCCATCGAGGCACCGGAGGTGTTCCGACACACCGTGACGTCGTTCTTGGATGGAGCTTTGGACTAATCAACATGAGCCAATGTGAACAAAAAAGCGGAACAAACTGAGGGTGACCAGGTAACCTTTCTTGGAGCGGTCGCCATCGGAGTGGGTGGGATGGTGGGCGGCGGGATTTTTGCTGTCCTTGGGCTCGCGTCCGTGCTCGCCGGCGGGGCAACGCCGGTGGCATTTGGTATCGCCGGATTCGTGGCTCTTTTAACGGCCTATTCGTATGCCAAATTATCGGTGGCTTATCCCGATAACGGCGGCACAGTCATTTTCATCGACAAAGCCTTTGGCATTGGCTGGTTTACAGGCGCGGTCAATAATTTGTTGTGGATGGGATACGTCATCACCCTGGCGCTTTACTCCGTGGCCTTCGGAAACTACGCAACAACTTTTTTGCCAGAGCAGCTGCAAAACCCAATCGCCAATCACCTTTTGATTTGTGTCGGCATCCTCATTCCGACGTTACTGAATTTCTTCGGGGCAGCAATCGTGAGCAAGGCAGAGACGTACGTTGTCGTGTTTAAGATTGCGATCCTTTTACTGGTTGTTGGCTTCGGCATGGGTGGAATTGACGCGTCGCACCTTTCGCCAAGCACGTGGGAATCACCGCTGCAGATTGCCGGTGCGGGCATGATTATCTTCGTGGCGTACGAAGGCTTTGAGTTGATCGCGAATACTGCTGCAACGGTAAAAAACCCGGAAGTCACGCTTCCACGGGCTTATTACACGTCCGTGGTGTTCGTAATTATCTTGTATGTATTGATTTCGACGGTGGTGATTGGCGCCTTGACCAGTGACCAGATTGTTTCGGCACAGGACTTCGCCTTGGCCCAGGCGGCTGAGCCATCGCTTGGCCAATTTGGTTTCACGATCGTGGCCGTGGCAGCAGTGTTGGCGACGCTTTCCGCTATCAACTCGACTTTGTACGGGGCGGCGCAGTTGAGTTACTCCATCGCTACCGAAGGAGAGCTTCCCAAGCAATTTGAACGTAAAGTATGGCAACAACCTGTTGGACTGCTTATCACTAGTTTTGGCGGGCTATTGCTCGCAAATCTAGTGGACATATCCAGCATATCGATGATGGCGAGTGCTAGTTTTTTAATCATTTTTGCGATGGTTAATCTGGCCTGTTTTGTGAGGTCCAAAGATGCAAAAAGCAACCGCATCATCGCAATTTTGGGGGTGATTGCTTGCTGTCTCGCACTCGCCGCGCTGCTTTTACATACATTCAAAACTTCGTCATCCCATTTATGGTTCTTGGTCGGGTTGGTTGGCTTTTCGGTGACTGGGGAAGGGGGCTTTCAGCTGTTCAAAAAATGGAAAGGTGACACGTGACTCTCCGCGTTTTTTATTCGGATAATTATACCGTCGAACTTCCGCCCGGGCATCGTTTTCCGATGCATAAATACCGGCTGTTGCGCCGATCGCTGGTGGCTGCAGAAATCCTGCAGGAGGCTGAACTTCATGAGCCAAGTTCCGCATCAATGCTGGATCTTGAGCGTGCTCATACCCCTGAGTACGTGCGGACCTTCTTGGATGGGACAGTCTCGCAGAGAATCATGCGCAGAATAGGGTTTCCGTGGTCCGAAGGATTGGTTCAACGAATTCTTTCGACCGTCGGTGGCGCGGTGGATTCCGCAGATTGGGCGTTTGCGCATGGCATTGCTGGTAATCTAGCCGGAGGAACCCATCACGCGATGCGTGATGCGGGTGAAGGTTTTTGCGTGTTCAACGACCTTGCGGTCGTAGCCCTACGACTCAAAAGCCAAAATCCGGACCTTAGGGTGGTGATTTTGGACTTGGACGTTCATCAGGGGAACGGCAACGCGGCGATTCTCGACAACATCCCAGGGGTGTTGGTCATAAGCGTGCATGGCGAACGAAATTACCCCTTTGAGAAGGTCGGGTCGGGTTTGGATATTGGACTTCCAGATGGGACGCAAGACGCGGCCTACCTGCGGGTTGTGCAAGACCTGATGCCTATTGTTTTGGGCTTCAGGCCCGATATTGTGCTCTATCAGGCAGGGGTGGACGGCTTGCACTCTGACCGACTCGGGCACTTGAATCTGAGTCATAATGGATTAATGCAACGTGACGAGTGTGTGCTAAGTGCACTAATATCACATGATATTCCTGTTTCTTTGGCGCTTGGCGGTGGTTACGCCGAGCCAATCACGGACTCGATCGAAGCTCATTTGGGCACGTATCGCGTGGTTCGGAACATCTACGGGTAGGAGAAGTTTTGGAACTCAACGGCGTTAAAATTACTTGGCTTGGCCATGGCACTTTCTTATTTGAACACCACGGTAAGAAGACCCTTCTTGACCCTTGGCTTGCTGGAAATCCGGCTTGTCCGGAGCAGTTCCACGACCTGAACCCAGATTTAGTGTTAATCACTCACGGTCACGCCGACCATATTGGGAACGTCTTTGACGTGGCAGAGCGTGGAAATGCTCCTTTTGTGGGAATTTTTGACCTAACGACTTGGCTTGGTCAAAAGGGCATCGCCGAAGACCGCCTGATTGGCATGAATAAAGGTGGTACGGTCCGCTTAGACGAATTTGGAATCAGCGTCACCATGGTGCATGCAGTTCATTCATCGAGCTTTGTCGACGAAGGCGGTCGCATCGTTTATCTGGGCGAAGCCGCTGGTTACGTGCTGGCCTTCGACGAAGGCCTGACCGTGTATGCTGCTGGGGACACTGCGTTTTTTGGAGACATGGAATGGATTGGCCGTTTGTATGAACCACATTTGGCGATTTTGCCCATCGGGGACCGTTTCACGATGGACCCCAAACAGGCAGCTTGGGCCGCGGAGGTTCTCGACGTTGATGCTGTGATTCCGGCTCATTTTGGCACGTTTGATTTGCTTACAGGGACGGTTAGACAATTTCAGATCGAGCTGGATAATCTTGAGTGTCACGCCAAGCCGATCGTTCTCAAGGCTGGCGAGTCCTTGGGCTAAGGTGAATGATGTTGATCGAAAAAAGAGAAGATATCGTCGGCGATTTCAGCCAGACTCACGTTGGCGAAACGCCACTTTTGAAATTGAGCCGAACCGGAGACCTCAGTCGTCCGATATTTGTGAAGCTCGAAAACGCCAATCCAAGCGGCAGCATCCGCGACCGCTATATTCAAGAGATCGTTGAACGCGGACTGCGTGCTGGGCAAATTCAACGGGGTGACACTTTGGTGTTGGCCGGAATTGACGATTCAGCAGTTTCGGCCACCTATTTGGCCGGGGTGCATGGGTTAAACGTCGCCGTATTTGCTCCAGAATCAAGCAGCCGAAGACTCGAAGGTGTGATCCAAGAACACGCGAAACTATTTTGGACCGACGATGCTGAAGGCCTTGAAGGCGCGGTGCAAACAGCCGCTGGCTACGCGCGCGAGTCGACGGAACGAATCTACGTCGATGGGTACAGGCGACAAGCGGTCAAAGACGCGTACGCGAACTTGGCGCAAGAGATAGTTTCCGACCTCGGGCAGACTGTCTTGGGTGGCTTTGTGACCTCGGTGACTACCGGAGCCACGTTTCGCGAGGTTTCGCGACTGTTGCGCGCCCGTCAGCCGCAGCTCGAGGTTCGCGGCGTGCGTTTGATCGAAAAAGAGTTTTCGACCGCGGAAGATAACCCGTTCATTCGTCAGGCGATCATGGAGGATATCTTGCGCGTCCGCGACGAAGTACTTGAAAATGAGGGGTTGCTGCTCGGACCGAAAGGCGCAGCATGCGTTTTGGAGTGCCTGCAACTGCAACCCGAGATCCCTGAGGGGCGCGCGGTTGTTGCACTGAACCCAGATTCGGGCAGTCGCTACAGCAGCTAGAGATGCCAAGAATATACGGGCGGAATTCAACTGTTTACCCAAATTAAAAAAGCATTTCCCGAGGTCGCTGCGTGTTTTCGACATGCTTATCCTTGCGAAGCATGCTGCGTTATCGCCGCATCAGGCGAGGGCCCGAAGGTATTCATCGCGGAAAATATCTCGCGGAATCCCGAATTCTTTTTCGAAATTAATCCGCTGCTTTTTGTTCAAATCGAGGACCTCGGTCTGGACGTCCTGGCGGTCGCGCACTCACATTCGGACGGGCTGGGGATTCCAAGCCAAGCGGATTTAGACGGTTGGTTTTTCGCTGATGCACAAAAAAAGAGGACGCCCCGATTTCCAGGTGTCCTCTATATCATCGCAGTATTGGGCGATGGCTGTGTTAGCGCGACGGTGTTTCGTTCCGAATCTGGCGCGCTGGTCGAAGTTGACCGGCTATTTACAGGTCAGTCCGAAAGCGCGTGACTTTTGAGCCTTTGTTTTTTTTCGCGGCTTTGGCACATCTGCCGGATCTTCGCTTGCCGAATACAGCGCTGTGAGCTCGCCTGTAAGCAACGCTGACGATACAGCCACGCCACAACGCATAGTCTGGGTGCGAAGCTCGCACGTTCGTGCTGAGGCAACCTCCCACCCTCCTGATTTGGTGTCGCCAAGGCAAGTTGACACGGCCGGCAGCGGAATCGGCGCTGTGGTCGCGCAAAACGCACCTGAAATCTTGACCAAATCGGCACGCGAAGCGCAAACGGCGCCAAGGTGGGCCCGCGTGTCTTCGGTCGTGTCAGATAGAATCAGCAGGCGTTTCATCAAGACAAAGGCAGCTTTGCCGACAGGGCCGTCTTTTTCAGGAACGTTTAATGGGGTCAGTGCAGAAATCAATCCGCCCCCGGTCGATCCGGAGATTCGGCCGGTTTCTGGATTCAGAGCCCAATAGCCGGTGACCGAGACCCCATCGACATCGACGGGTCTTGTCGTCATAAGCACGACATTTCCGCGGCGGCGAATGACGTCTCGGATACTCGCGGCGTCAGCGGTCATGCCGTTAAGCTTCGAGATCGAGCGAGCGTCAACCGTGGTGACAGACACCCGAGATTGTTCGGCCGCGGCAAAGAGGTCGTCGACTGTAAACGGATCTTCTCCGGTCACTTGGGCCAGGATTTTGCCCTGAAGTTGCGCCTCGATGCGGCCGGCCATGGTCAGAAATCCAGCGGCAGCGGCTTCCGGAACGCCTTGCCGAGGCATCGCATCAAGTCCAGAGTCGCGAACATTCATTCGGACCGAATAAGCGTCGCCTTTGCGTAAGAGGGCCGTCGTGACAAATCGTGGTTCGACCAGCAGCGTGCGCACTCCCAGCCCGAAGGCGAGCTCGTTCATTAGGGTGTCGAAATGGGTGATATAAGAAGTCGCAATCGCATGTGGCAACCGGTCGTGAACGCGGTTCAGATATGGCCGAGCATCGGGCGTTTGGTCCTCAGTAGCCGAATCCATGACGGCTACCCAAGACTGCATCGCATCGGCCGAGGCGTTGAGCGCCGTGCTTGTGACGTAGCGGGCGATTTCGGGACTTCCGTAGGTGTTAAAAAACGAGAACGAAAAGTAGGCTTGGTCGTACGAAAATACCGGAACTTTGTCGGATTTGTTGGCCAGCACTTCTACGAAACGGGTCTCAAGCATGCCGCGACGAATGCGAATCTTGGCGACCATGGTGGTGACCTGGTCCGCCGGAAAATAGTCGCCGTTAAAGGTTTGGTCGCCGACTTCAAACGCGGGGATTAATGCCTGTTGCAGCCTCGAGTGAGGATTGAACGTGAGTCGCACACCGTCTTGGACTTGAGACAACTCTCCATTCCAGTCTGCCAGTTGTTTTTCCTGGCCGTCTTGCAATGTGACAGTGACTTGAATGCTCAGTTTGGCCCGAAGGTCGTCCCATAATGCGGTTTCCCGAGACGTCGCCTGAAGACCGTTTGGCCCGAGCTGGTCGGCCAAAACGGGGTCAGCTGCGATCCAGTTGCCCTTAAGCTCGACCTCCGCCCACACGTGTTCAGTGATGAGCGAAGCGTAGCGAGGGTTTTCGACCGGATTCGACGTTGGCTGCGCGGCTTCAGTGATGGAAGCAGGATTGATAAGCGTGGCATTTCCGGCAAATACTGCCAGTAGTTTCTGGATGTCCTGCGGCGTCTTCTGAGCCCGCGCAAAGCGAGCGTTCAGGCCTCTTGCTCGGAACATTTCGACCAGCAAAACAGCCTGATCGACCGAGTTGCCCTTGTGGTCGGTGAATACGCCGCTGGCGCCGCGCAAGCTGCCATTATAGGGCTCGTACTCGATGTTCTCTTTGACCCAGTCAAAGATCGCGCTCGCTGAACGTGCCTTGGTCCGCTTGGCCGCAAGCTCGACGTCAAAGGGCGAGCCTTTGATTTTGTCCAAGCTCTTCTGGAAGATTCGCGCGTCTTTCGCAAGGTCAGACGGCGGTGATTGGCCTATTGCTGGCGAGCCAGAAAGAAGGACCAACACGAAGGCGATAAATTTTATTGATTTCATCATATGCTTTTAAGACTCCCCGACAGGAAACCTAACACATACGAGAACCTATTCCAGTTTTTGGGGATCAGAAGCGGTTGCGAAACAGGACATCTTGAAAGAAATCCATGAAGTTCCACACAAATGCCGCGACGGGATGTTCCATCCGGCTATGACCGGCCGCCTTTGCGCGTTCGGCGGCGTGTTGGGTTTCTGATTTGATCCGGTCATTGGTCATGTGAAGGTTGTTGCGGACGTCACGCGCCCCAGGATAGTCGCCTTTGAGCACACACGCGTTGCACCAGAATGCATCTTGTTCGAAAACGGCGAGTTTCCGTTCGACTTCAGCTTCACATTTATAACAGACGATCCACATTCCGTGGCCGTGTCTGGCAGAGGTCTGGTGCTCGGCGGCTTCCACCGGTTGCGCTGGTTGCAGGTTTTCCAGGATCGCACGGGCAGGGGCACCCACCCAAAATCCGCGGCAGGTTCTGCAGAACTCCAGTTCGGTTGGGCCGAAAGGTAAGCCGAGCATTTGTCCGTGGTTGGAGGGGCAAATCACCCCGTCCATGCGCACAAAAACTGCACGATCGACGGTGCCTTCGATGTCCTGACCTGCCAGTCTTCGGCCAAGTAATGCGTCAAACTCGCCGGCATCAAACCAGATTCCCTGACAATTGGGGCACAGGTCGATATCGATGCCCGCAGTGTTGGTCGTGTTCAGCGTGATTCGGCAATCAGGACAAATCCGGGCATTCATAAGCCTCCTCGGGTCAAGCGAGTCCGACATCCAAAGACATCATCAGAGCAAATCCCAACATTAAAGCGAGCGTCGCCATGTCGCCGTATGGCCCTTCACGGGTTTCGGGGACAACTTCTTCGACCACCACGTAAACCATGGCTCCAGCCGCAAATGCCAACGCATAGGGTAGGATCGGCCGGGCAATCACTACAAAATAACAGCCGGCCACGGCCGCGATCGGCTCGACAATGCCTGAAAGCTGCCCGTACCAAAAGGCTTTGCGCCGTGACAGTCCTTCACGCCGCAGTGGCATCGCAACCGCGACACCTTCCGGGAAATTCTGAAGTCCAATACCAATCGCCAAAGCAATCGCGCCGCCGATACTTGCCCCAGCCGCGCCAATCGAAGCGCCTCCAAAGCCCACGCCCACGGCGAGTCCTTCGGGGATATTATGAAGCGTGATGGCCAGCACCAACAGGATTGCTTTGGTCCATCCGGTGGATGGTCCCTCGGCGGAGCTGGTTGGAGCGTGAATATGCAGGTGGGGAATGAGCTTGTCGGCCACGTACAGGAAAAGCCCGCCCAGCAGGAATCCCACTACGGCCGGGCCATAACCGGTGCCGCCATCCGCGAGCGAAAGCTCGATGGCCGGCGCGAGTAACGACCAGTAGCTGGCCGCCAACATGACTCCGCCGGCAAACCCAAGCATTCCGTCGAGCAAGCGGCGGTCCACCGTGTTCACCATGAATACCGTCCCCGCCCCGAGCGCGGTCACGCCCCACGTGAACATGCCTGCAAGTCCAGCCTGCACTACGACTGGCAGACCAGTGAGGTACTCTTGAACGATAAGAATCAGGTCTTTCATGGGGTCTACGAGTCGCTCGGTGAGCCGCCCGAATTAGAGCCGCCTCCGCCGCCGTTATCTCCACCACCGCCACCTTGTGGGTTGCGTCGGCGGGAGCGTCGCCGTCGGCGCCGTGGCTCGCCCTGGTCAGACCCTTCTGA
>JBBKVQ010000308.1:0-20842 GCA_037968515.1 Bradymonadaceae bacterium | reverse complement strand
CATGGGTCCGTGGCTAAAGCTTCGCGTGGTATCTTGTTTTGCGTCTCCTGACTCGCGCCGTCAAGCAAACGTTCGAGAACACTCCGTACCTGCTCATTCTCGAGCAGCAACAGCCATTCATCTGGGGTCAGAAAACTGACCCGACGAGCATTTCCAGAGCGGTACATCAGTCGTACGACGACTTCGCCCTCAGTCTGCTCAACCGCTTGGAGCGTCACTTGCTCCCCGTCCGCTGCGAGCAAGTCTCGCTCGACGCTCGCCAAGTGTTTGGCAATGCGTAGCGCACGCTTGACCTGGGGGTCCTCGTAAGACTCGAAGTTTCGATTTCTCGAAAAGTCGACTTCTCGGTCCCGAAGTAGTCGCCGCACAATTTTGTAAGTCAGGTCCATCGCGTAGCAGTCTAGTCGATCTAGGCCGCCCACGTGAAGGGTTTCCGCATTTCGCAACATTTGAATGGCATTGACCGATAACACCCCCGAACAGGAGGTTGATTATGTTGGTGACCGTACACAGTGGCGCAGTTCTGGGAATCGACGCGTATCCCGTTGATGTCGAAGTCGATCTGGCCGCAGGAATGCAGGTCTTTCATATCGTGGGTTTGCCTGACGGAGCCGTGCGCGAAAGCCGGCTGCGTGTCCCGTCGGCTGTCGAAAATGCGGGGTTCGAGTTCCCGCGCGAGAGACTCACCGTCAACCTAGCACCTGCAGACGTTCGAAAGGACGGCACTGGGTTCGATCTGCCGATCGCGATGGGGACGCTTACCGCCCTTCGTTACGTGCAGGAATCAAAGCTTGGGGCGAAACACGACCTCGAGCTGACCGATATTGTGTTTGCTGGTGAACTCTCGTTGACCGGCGAACTGCGGCCGATTCGTGGAGTGCTTCCGATCACCACGATGGCCATGGAGCACGGGTTTAGGGCCATCGTTCTGCCGATGCCCAACGCCGCAGAAGCTTCGCTGGTTCCCGGGATCGAGGTCTACGGAATGAACACGCTCGGCGAAGTCGTCCGATTTTTGAACGGTCAGCTCGAGCTCGAGCCGACGGTCGCAGAGATCACCTCGGACTCAGATGGCAACGCGCTTGATTTTGCAGACGTAGCCGGTCACGGCCAAGCCAAACGCGCGCTCGAGATCGCAGCGGCGGGTGGCCACAATATCCTACTCATCGGCCCGCCTGGATCCGGAAAGTCGATGCTTGCGCGAAGGCTCCCAACCATCCTGCCTCGGATGAGTTTTGAAGAGGCCATCCAGACCACCAAGCTTTTCAGCGTCACAGGTATGTTGCGAGATGGGCTCATTCGCGATCGCCCATTTCGGGCACCGCATCATACGATCTCGGATGTTGGACTGATCGGCGGAGGGACCGGGGTTCCGCGCCCCGGAGAAATCAGCCTCGCCCACAACGGGGTTCTTTTTTTAGATGAGCTGCCCGAATTCCGGCGCTCAACTCTCGAGGCCTTGCGCCAACCGCTCGAGGACGGCCATGTGACCGTGACACGATCGCTTGTCAGTGTGCTGTACCCTTCGAACGTCATGCTGGTGGCTGCAATGAACCCCTGTCCTTGCGGCTATTTCGGAAACACCCGAGTGCGCCGGTGCACGTGCAGCGCGGAAAAGGTCCGCTCGTACAAAAGCCGTATTTCCGGTCCGATGTTGGACCGAATCGATATGCATATCGAGATCCCCTTGTTGCCCTACGACACCCTGCGCGACCCAAACGGCCAATCCTCGGCCCAAATCGCCGACCGAGTCAGCGCTGCCCGTGACGTTCAGTTCGAACGGTTCGGAGAGCATCGCCCAAACGCCGTCATGGGCGCCAAAGAAGTGCGAAAATGGTGCGGTCTGGATGAAGAAGGGCATCGATGGATGCGCCGCGTGGTCGATAAGCTCGGACTCAGCGGGCGAGCGCATGAGCGCATCTTGAAAGTCGCCCGAACGATCGCGGATTTGGAGGGTTCCAAAGACATCAGTGCGGGCCATATCGGTGAAGCTTTGTCGTTTCGATCGCTCGAAAATTCGAACTCTTGTTCAACGGTTTCAGCCCCGCAGGTCCATTGACACGGCCAGAACTTGGTATATGGTGCCACCGGTTTACACCAAATTTATGGGCGACAGGGTATTTTCCTGTCTCTTAACTTCTAAGGAGATACACATGATTCGCAAGACCGCTATCGCGCTCACAATCGTTGGAACACTTTTCACTGTCGCTTGCGGTGGCAGCGACACACCTGCAGACACGACTCCAGTCGATTCGACTCCACAGTCGCAGACCGTTTCGATGTTTGGATACAAATTCAATCCAAACTCGCTTACCGTCGCAGCTGGAACAACTGTCGTGTTTGAAAACAAAGATCCAGAGCGCCACAACGTGACGATCTCGGCTCTTGGAATCGACCAGATGGTCGACCCAGGTCAGTCATGGAGCTACACGTTCACCACCACTGGTGAGTTCGCTGTTCAGAACCGCCTTGCCACAAACGGCATGGCAGCTTCGATCAACGTTCAATAAGACGTTTTAAAGTTTGAATGAAAAAGGCCTTGTGGATACGTCCACAAGGCCTTTTTCTTTTTGAGCTTGGTGACTTTTACATCGCGGTTCGTACCGACTGGCCTTTCTCTCTAATCTCGGCCAGCGCCCGGCGACCAGATGCTGCAATCTCATCGGCCATCTTCATCGCCTCGCGGTCCGCAGCGATAGCTGACCGTTCGAGCTCAGCAATATTCTGCTCGGCCAGCGTTTCAATCTCGGTCAGTCGCAGCTCAAAAGCCATGGCCGCGCCTTCGACCGCAGCCCCCACGTCGTCCAAGCGTTGCACAAGCTCGTCCCGATGCAGTCGAGCGCGCGACACGCTACCGTCAAACATGCCTTGCGCCTCATTCCGTGCTCGAGCCACTCGGTCCTCAAACAGCACCTGAGCCGACTGAGCCCGTGCACGCGCCGAAGCAGCCAACTCGTCCATGGCGGCGGCCGTCTCAGATTTAATCAACGCTGCGGCTTGCCGAAATGCCACCAAAGGGTGCGGACGATCTTCGACTACATGCAGAGGCGGACGTTTTAGGTCGCTGACCAATCCAAGCTTCGACAGGCCTAGGAGTGCGTAGAACGTGACATCGATTTCCCACCAATAAAATCCCTGATTCACAGAGGCTTGATAGTGATGGTGATTATTATGCCAACCCTCACCAAGCGTAATCAGTGCGAGCCAGAAGTTGTTTTTGCTGTCGTCGGTGGTCTCGTAACGACGATTTCCAAACACATGCGATAACGAATTGATCGTGAATGTTCCGTGCCACAGCAAAACGGTGCTCCAGAGCCCCCAAACGATTAGCCCTGTCCAACCACCAAGCGCGAAGCACCCAGCCGCAAACAACCACGCCGGCAACATCTCGAAACGGTCCAACCACAAAAGCTCTGGGTATTTCGCCAAGTCCTTCACTCTGGACATCTCGGTTTTGTCCCAGCGGTCGTCAAAAATCCAACCGACATGAGCCCACCAAAACCCGCCCTGCCGCACGGAATGAACGTCTTCGGGTGTGTCCGAAAATTTATGGTGATGGCGATGATGCGAAGCCCACCATAAAACGCCCTTCTGCGCCGAGGTCTGCGCCAAGAACGCCATCAAGAATTGAGGAACTCTGCCCATCTTGTAGGTGCGATGCGAAAAATACCGGTGGTATCCCGCAGTCACACCAAACATTCGAACGGTGTACAGGGCGAGGCATATCAGCACGTCCCATACGCCAAAACCCGTCCAGATGGCCGCGAAGCATACGAGATGGGCAAACAAGAAACGGCCGGCAGATAGCCACCACTTCCAGTTGTGAGGTTGTGAAGATACGTGTTGCGTGCTCATAAAAGTCCCTTTTCTGACTACTCAATCAGGTTATCAGAACGGCCTTGAAAACGCGACAACTCAGCGGCGATGTCGTATGGTGGCCGCACGGAGGTTGGCTTGGTTGAGTACACATTGTCTTACTTGCTCACGATATTGGAGCAGGCGGCCGCTTTGACGGCCGAGCAGTCTCGTCAGGCCCGCCTGGCTGAGGCCAATATTCGCCAGCGGATCTTGCGTGACCACGTCGCTACCGGCGGCCGAAAGGCAGCAGCATACGAAGTCACGCCTGCGGAAATCATGGCGACGTTTGAATTCGTCTCGCCCGATGGACGTAACCTCGACGAAGACCGAATCATGCAGGTCATCGCCGAGGACTCCAAACACGGTTGGGTCAAACCCGACCCGCTCAAGCTAAATACCGAACTGATCGTCGCAACGATGACTCGACCCTTTGCCCGTCGACACAGCTGTGTGCCGCTTCGCAAGGACGACGGCCATATCGTCATCGCGGTGGATAACCCCTATAACCTCGGTCTGATTCAACAACTCGGGGCGTTGATCTCGGACCCGATCACGATCGTGGTGTGTTCTCGGTCTGATATTCACCGGATTATCACCGAGGTCTACGGGTTCCGATCCTCGATCAACGCGGCGAGCCAAGGTTCGACAAGTGGTCAGAATTTCGGAAATCTGGAGCAACTGGTCCGGCTCACCGATGTGGGCGAAATCGAGGCAACTGACAAACCGGTCATCAATGCCGTCGAGTACCTGCTTCACTACGCCTTCGATCAACGTGCCAGCGATATCCACGTAGAACCCAAACGGGAGCACACCATCATTCGATTTCGAATCGATGGGATTCTTCATAACGTCTACACGTTACCTCGCGCCGTGCACGCCCCGCTGGTGAGCCGCCTCAAGATGCTCAGCCGCATGGATATTGCCGAAAAACGCCGCCCGCAAGATGGGCGAATCAAGATTCAGAAAGAGGGGCGGGACGTCGAGTTACGCCTATCGACCCTACCGGTCGCGTTCGGTGAAAAGATCGTGGTGCGAATCTTTGACCCACAGCATCTGATTCAGGCGCTGGATTCGATCGGTTTTTTCAAAGAAGACCTCACGGCGTGGCGAACCTTTATGAACCGCCCCACTGGTCTGGTGCTCGTCACTGGCCCCACAGGCAGCGGTAAAACCACCACGTTGTACTCGACCCTCAAAGAACTTTCGGGCCCAGACGTCAA
The DNA here is from genome assembly GCA_037968515.1 of Bradymonadaceae bacterium. Classification (GTDB taxonomy): domain Bacteria; phylum Myxococcota_A; class Bradymonadia; order Bradymonadales; family Bradymonadaceae; genus JBFFMO01. The sequence continues at coordinate 15,764 of JBBKVQ010000308.1, read as the reverse complement.
CATCACGACCGTCGAAGACCCGATCGAAATGGTTTACGAGGAGTTCAATCAGGTCCTCGTTCAGCGCAAAATCGAAGTCACGTTTGCTCAGGCGCTACGAACGATTCTGCGCCAGGACCCCGATATCATTATGGTCGGCGAGATTCGTGACGCCGAGACAGCCGCAATGGCTGTGCAATCCGCACTGACTGGGCATTTGGTGTTCAGCACCATGCACACCAACGACACCGCCTCGACCATCACGCGATTGCTCGAGCTCGACGTGGAGCCCTTCCTGCTGGCGTCGACGCTCGTTGGGGTGATGGCACAACGTCTGGTCCGGCGAATTTGCACATCCTGTAAGGTCGAAACGCACCTGACACGCGAACAAATTGACATCCTCGAGATAAAACTACCCCCTTCGAGTGGCCAGCAACTCCCGGTACACATCGGGGAAGGTTGTGTCCGATGCCGCGGCACCGGGTACTACGGACGTGTTGGCCTGTTTGAGCTGATGACCGTCGACGAGTCCGTGCGCAAGCTGATCGGTAGCCGCGCACCCTCGCCTGACGTCCGGCGAGCCGCGCGGGCCAACGGCATGATGTCGCTTCGTGAAGCGGCGATCAAGAGAATGGCTCAGGGATTGACGACCTTTGAAGAGGTCATTTCGGTGACGGTTGAGAACTGACATGAAACGAAAGATTTTCCATATTTCCCTCGTGGTGATTGGCTTGCTTATCGCCGGTATCCTTGCCGTAAGCATGATTTGGCCCGTCCTGAACGAGGTCGAAACCGGCAAGACTCCTGAGTACGCCGATGTCGTCCCCCAGTATTACTCCACGGACCCCCAACGGGTTTTTGATGAAGTACGCGGCAGCGTCACGGCTTTGAAACGCTGGGAGTTGATCAAAGACGACCGAGCCACATGGTCGGTTCAGGCCGAGAGGTCTACTCGAACGATGGGCTTTGTTGACGATATCGAAATCCGAGTCGAGCCCGTGACCGAATTCGCGACACGCGTGAACGTCAAAAGTAAGTCTCGTGTCGGAAAGGGAGATTTCGGCCAAAATGCCCGAAATATAGAAGAGTTTTTTGTCGAACTAGACCGTCGGCTTGGTGCCGTGAAGTTCGATCCGCAAGCCGAACAAAAGTGAGCGATACCGCGGCCGCGCTCAGCCGCTTGATACATTCCTAAGAGCGTGAGAAAGTTTTAACATGCTCAAATACATAATTCTGATTTTCGCGATGATGCTGTCGGCTTGCTCCTTCGACATCCCTCAAGATGTTCGTTGTGGCGCGGGTGAAGTTCGGCCGGGACGCACGTGTATTGATGGAATCTGGGTTCGAGACACGTCGCAATCGGATGCGGGAGTCGATTCGACCACAGGTGGAGATCAAGGGACGGATCCCGACGCGACTGGTTGTGTGCGGGAATCCGACGCTGAATTTTGTGCGCGGTTGAGTTCCACTTGCGACTCTCTCAGCGCCACCGATAACTGCGGTGCCGCACGAACCGCCAACTGCGGAGACTGCACGGCCCCATTGGAATGCGGAGCCGGCGGCACGGCAAATGTCTGTGCCTGTCCGGGAAGCAGCGACTCGGCCGTCTGCGCCAGCTTGAACAAGAATTGCGGCTCACTCGAGACCGAAGACCCAGCCTGTGGTGTCACTCGTACCTTCAATTGCGGCGTGTGCGCGGCACCGCTCAGCTGCGGAGGCTCTGCGGTGGACAACGTTTGCGGCTGCACCGAGAGCAATTCGGATTTTTGCGACCGATTGGGCACGTGCGGCTCGACTTCAGCATCCGACGCTTGCGGGGTCGACCGAACGGTAGATTGCGGTGGCTGTGAAGGTGCCGAAACCTGCGGAGGCGCCCTCCCCGACGTGTGCGGTTGCAACACCACCGTCGCGTGCGACGCGCTCGGATACGAATGTGGCATGGAAGACTTGAGCGGCACTTGCTCAAACCTCGGGACCGAAGACTGCGGAGGCTGCGGAGCCGGCACCTGCGTGAATCACCTGTGCCAATGTCCCGCGGGAACAGCTTTCAACGGCATCTCCTGCACCGACATCAACGAGTGCCAAACCAACACCGACAACTGTGACGCGAACGCAACCTGCACCAATACCGCAGGCTCATTTACCTGTGCCTGCAACGCCGGGTACGCCGGGGATGGCGTCACCTGCGCCGTCAGTGGGCCAAGCGTCGCGCAAGTGGTTACGGCCACTGGCATCGACGACATCACGACGGCGAACTTGATCGGATCAAACAGCGATGTTTATTACACTTTTGTCTCCATTCGCACTGGCTCTCGGCAGGTCGACACGGTCACAGGTCTTGGTTTGGCGTGGACGCGAATCGATTTCGAATGTGATGGCAACGATACCCAACGTCTTGAAGTTTGGGGCGCCCGCGGAAACGCGACAACTGGCGGCGTGCGCGTGGTGATCTCAGATCCGCCCTACGCGACCGTGGTCACCGCGATTCGAGTCTCGGGTGCAAAAGCCATGGGCTCAACCGGAAACATAATCGCCGATAACTCGTCGCTCACCAACAACTGTGTCGGCAGTGTCACGGCCTCGGGCTACGGCTTCGGCTACAACACGACCTCGGGTTCATTGATTCTCACTGGAATCGCCACGACAGGACGAGCTCATACGCCAGGTGTGGGGTTCACAGAACTGAGCGACGAGACTCAAAGCGGCAGCAGCAATAGAGATGCAGGGCTTGCCATCACGTCAAGGGCTGGGACCGGAGCCGCGATTCAGATTAACGGAACCTTCAGCTCAGCCAGCCATTGGGCGGCGATATCTTTTGAAGTTGCAGGTCCATGAGCGATATCCAACCTAAGGGCGCTCTCCTGACGGCCTTCCAGCGCATCCTTGACCAACACAAGGTCGACCCGGTTTTTCCCGCGAAAGTTCTGGAAGAAACCAATAATCTGACCGCAACACCTCTAGACTTCACCGGCCTGACGGACCTGCGTCATTTGCCGTTTGTCACCATCGACAACATCGATTCCAAAGACCTCGATCAGGCCTTGTTTGTAGAAGCAACCGCCAGTGGTTTTGTGGTCTGGTATGCGCTTGCGGACACAACCTATTTCATCCATCCCGGGACGGCCCTATTCGAACGGGCGCTGGCTCAGGGCACCAGTTTCTACCTGCCTGGATTATCCGTCCCGATGCTTCCGCCTGCGCTGTCTGAAGGCCTAGTTTCGTTGAACCCCAAGGTCGACCGACGGGCCGTCGTGTTCCGGGTGACGCTCGATTCGAACGGAACGGAGCGGGAATCCGAGCTGCGGCCGGCAGTGATCCAAAGCCAGGCCAAGCTGGCCTACGACGATGTGCAGGCATGGCTCGACAAAAAGCATCAACGCTTCGACGACGCGTCATTTACCACCTCGCTTAGAAACCTGGTTAAAGTTGGGCTGCTCCGCATCGCCCAGGCGGCGGAGCGAGACGTGATCATGTTTGAACGCTTCGAACCCAAGGTCGGCCTGACGGCAGACGGCGAACGTTTCGAAGTTTCGCGCCGAATGCGCAATGACGTCGAACGTTACAACGAACAAATCTCTCTATTATGCAACACCGTCGGCGCGGACATGATGAGTGACCTCGGCCACTCACCCCAGCTTCAATCGGTGTTCCGCGTCCACCTTCCGCCTCTTTCGCAGCGGCTCGAAGAACTCAAAGAAACCCTCGATGGAATCGTGGCCACTCATCAGCTTGATGCTCGCTGGAATTGGACCGGACAAAGCCTTGCCGATTATTTGGCCGGCCTTCCGGACGGCGAGGAAGACTCGAGGATGCGCATCGCCGTTGAACGGCAGGTGCGCTACTCCAATCGCTCTTCGGATTTTTCGGCAACGGTCGGACCGCACTTTGCGCTCGGCGTTGACCATTACGCTCGGTTTACGGCCCCAATGCGCGAGATCGTGGGAATTTTCACCCACAAAGAGGCCCTTGAGGTCGCTGGTTTTGTGAAACCCGCAGACCCCGAGGCTGATAAAATCCTGCGTGACCGCGTGATCGAGGCCGCCAACCGCGGCAACGCGACCCAACGGTCCATTGACCGCGCCATCGGGCTCCTGGTCATCAAACAGATTTTCGATGATGACCTGACGCTACCCCTCGAGGAACGCCCGATTCGCAAAGGTACGATTCTGGGAAGCCGCGCCACGCAGCTCTACGTCTTGCTCGACGATATCCCGATCGATGTGAAGATTTGGACCGAAGACCTATCCATGCTCGCCGGACATGAGCTGGAACATCAAGCAGGTGTTCTGGGCACGATCCCGCCCTTTGTGTTCAGAATTGGAGACGAAATCCGAATTCGAACATCTCACTTTGATAAAGATCGTCAACACGTGGTGTTAGCCCCGGTTTTCGATTAGCCAACCGATTTTTTTGTTCAGAGAGATTACCATGCCTACACGGCAAGAAATGTGGGATGCGCTTGGCGCGGACGTCGACGTTCTGATTATCGGTGGAGGCATCAACGGCGCCGGAATCGCCCGTGATGCGACCATGCGCGGCCTCAGCGTCGCGATGGTCGAAATGAAAGACCTCGCGTACGGCACAAGCTCGCGGTCATCCAAGCTGGTTCACGGTGGCCTTCGCTACTTGGAGCAGATGGAGTTCAGCCTGGTATTCGAATCAGTGTCCGAACGCCGGATTTTGCTGGATATCGCGCCGCATTTGGTGAATCCGTTGAGCTTTCTGTTCCCTGTCTACAAGGGCGCTCGGCGCGGAATTCACACGATCAATGCAGGGATGTGGCTCTACGACGGACTTGCCTTGTTCCGCACGCCGCGGCGTCACCGCAAACTTAAGCCCGCCGACGTGACCAAAGAAGAACCTGCATTGCGCTCGGAAAATATCAAAGGCGCCCCACTCTATTACGACTGCTCCACAGATGATGCGCGATTAACGCTGGAAAATGCGCTCGATGCCGCGGCTCGTGGAGCGGTGATTTCGACCTACACAAAATGTGTCTCGTTTCTTAAAGACCAAGACGGCAAAGTCAGGGGCGCAGTCGTACGGGACGAGTTGTCTGGCGACCTTAAGGAGGTTCGCGCCTCGGTGGTCATCAACGCGACTGGCCCTTGGACAGACCGCACGATTGCGATGAGCACGCCAACAGCTCGGTCTTTGCTGCGCCCCACCAAGGGCGTCCACATCGTGGTGCCCCGAGAAAAACTGCCTGTGAATAACGCAGTGGTGTGTTTCCACCCCGAAGACGAGCGAGTGCTTTTTGCGATTCCATGGGGCGATTCCACCTATGTTGGGACGACAGACACCGATTTTGACGGCGATGCCGGACAAGTCTACGCAACCCTTGCGGACGTCGATTACTTGGTGGAAGCCGCAGAGCACTATTTCCCGAACCACCCAATTGACCACGATGATATCGTCTCGACCTGGGCTGGCTTGCGGCCCCTGATCAGCAAAGAAGGCGTGTCGGAGTCCGCGGTTTCACGCGAGCATGAAATCATCGTCGGCCAAGATGGCCTGGTCACTATTGCAGGCGGAAAGCTCACCACCTATCGCCGCATGTCGGCCGAGGTCGTTGATATTGCGGCAAAATGGCTACGAATGACCGGCAAGCTGCCAGCAAAGCTTAAACCCGCAAACACCGACAGCTCGCCCTTGCCAGGCGCGGTGAATTGGCCACCCGACGACGACCATGCGCGGGTCGCAAAGGAGGTATTGGCCGCGGCCGACGGACGCATCTCGCAGGCAACTGCCGAGTTGCTGGCAAACACCTACGGAATGCGAAGCATCAAAGTGGCGCGGCTCGCCTACAAAGACCCGCTGCTTGCGGAGCCCATCGTCGAGGGGCGCCCAGAAATCATGGCCCAGGTCGAATTTGCTGTGAAAGAAGAGCTCGCTTCGACTGTGACTGACATCCTGATCCAGCGTACGCAAATCTTCTATCGCGACCCTGATCAAGGCCTGAAGGCATCAGAAAAAGTTGCCGACTTCATGGCGAAACTTTTGGATTGGGACGAAGCAACACGCAAAGACAACATTTTGCGTTACGCCCACGACGTGAGCCTTTCGCGAAAATGGCGAGAAGAACGCTGAAAAGATCTGGAAACACTGTGTTTCCTGTTCTTTGGTCGAAATTCCGAACCAATAAACCGACTATTCCATCTCAATGGGCAACCTAAGGAGACGAGATGGGATATTTGAAGAAGGGAGTTTGGAGTACAGACTGGTATCAACCCGACGATGAGGGCCGTTTTCAGAGACCACCCACGGTCTTTAGAAACCATGTCTCAAACGACGGTTCAACGCCTCACCCGGTCGAATCCGGGCGTTATCACCTGTACGTGTCTCTGGCGTGCCCTTGGGCACATCGGACCCTGATTGCTCGCGCACTCAAAGGCCTTACAGACATCGACGTATCGGTTGTTGACCACTTCATGAGCGACCAGGGATGGCATTTTGACCCGGAAACTCCTGGCGCGACCGTCGACCATCTTTTTGACTCCAACTACCTCAGGGAAGTCTATCTAAAGGCTGATCCGACCTACACCGGGCGAGTTACCGTGCCCATATTGTGGGACAAAAAGCTCAAAACGATCGTAAATAATGAATCCCGCGACATTCTGCGGATCTTCAACCATGATTTTGACCCGATCGCCAAAAACAAGGTGGATCTTGCGCCTCCGAACCTCTTGGCTCAGGTCGAAGATGCCATGACCGCGATCTACGAACCCATCAATAATGGAGTCTATCGCGCCGGCTTTTCGGGGTCCCAGAAGGCCTACGAGGAAGCCGTCACCGATGTCTTCCAAGCTCTGGATCACTGGGAAACCGTGCTCTCAAAGCAGCGCTACATGTGCGGGTCGGTCATGACCGAGGCAGACATCTGTCTTTTCACCACATTGGTTCGGTTTGACCCTGTCTACGTCCTGCATTTTCGCTGCAACTTAAAGATGTTGCACGAATACCCGAACCTTTGGGCCTTCACACGCGACATGTATCAGACCCCTGGCATCAGAGAGACGGTGAATTTCACACATATCAAGCACCACTATTTTAGGAGCCACGAGACCATCAATCCCAAGCGGCAGGTTCCGCTTGGGCCGATTCTCGACTATGACGCCCCGCATAATCGCGCCCAGATGACCTGAACGCGGAACGGAGTGCTCTTGGATACTCAACACCAACTTCGGCGCCTGATGAGCACGATGCGGCAATGGCGAAAACACGTCTGGCTCGCTTCGGCTTGTTCGGTTCTGAATAAGATTTTTGACCTCGCGCCGCCGGCGCTGATTGGTGCTGCGGTCGACATCGTTGTCCAACGGGAAGACTCGTTCATTGCTCGGCTTGGTGTCGTAGACGTCATGGACCAATTGGTCGCGTTGGCAGCGGTCACCGTGTTCGTTTGGGCGCTGGAATCAGCCTTCGAGTACGCAGCTGCAAGACTGTGGCGAAACCTCGCACAGTCGGTCGAACACGACCTCCGCATGAAGACCTATGGGCATATTCAGAACCTGGAGATGGCGTTTTTTCACGACAAAAGCACCGGCAACTTGATGTCGATCATGAACGACGACATCAACCAGTTGGAGCGTTTCTTGGACGACGGCGCCAACGACTTGCTGCAGGTCACGACGACTGCAGTGGTGATTTGTGGGGCGTTTTTTGCGCTCGCTCCCGGAGTCGCTTGGATGGCGATGCTCCCAATTCCCGTGATCCTTTATGGTTCGTTTAAGTTTCAACACCTGCTTGCCCCACGCTATGCGGCTGTGCGCGACCACGTCGGTCGGCTCAACGGTTTGCTGGCCAACAACCTCACGGGCATCGCCACGATCAAAAGTTACACCACCGAGGACTGGGAGCTCGGCCGACTAGAGCGCGAAAGTCGCGCCTACGAGGCCGCAAATCGTGAAGCCATCACGCTAAGCTCAGCGTTCAGCCCCCTGATTCGAATGGTGGTGGTTGTCGGGTTTGTCGCGACCCTCGTCTACGGCGGTTCACTCGTCATCAACGACGAACTGGCCGTCGGCACATACTCAGTGTTGGTTTTCCTGACCCAACGCCTTTTGTGGCCACTCACACGCCTTGGACGCACGTTCGACACGTATCAGCGCGCCATGGCGTCGACAAAACGGATCTTGGACCTACTGGAAACCCCCATCCAAATCCTGAGTGGCTCCAATCGAGTCGAACTCATGTCCGTCAAAGGCAAGATCGCTTTCAAAAACGTAGCGTTCGGGTATCAGAACCGTGAACGCTTGCTCGATGAATTCAACTTGGACATCCCAGCGGGAGCCTCGGTAGGCATCGTCGGCGCGACAGGATCCGGTAAGACCTCGCTAATTAACCTGCTCTTGCGGTTTTACGAAGTTCAGGGCGGCACGGTCAGCATTGATGATATCGACGTCACCCAGTGGCATCTTGATTCGCTGCGCGATGCGATCGGTCTGGTCAGCCAGCACGTGTACCTGTTTCACGGCTCGGTACGGGATAACATCGCCTACGGTTCCTTCGACGCCACGACCGAACAAATCGTCGCAGCCGCAAAGGCCGCCGAGGCGCTCGACTTCATCGAAGCGCTTCCCCAAGGTTTCGATACCACCGTCGGAGAACGCGGCGAGATGTTGTCGGGAGGACAACGCCAGCGAATCTCGATTGCTCGTGCGGTGTTAAAAGACACGCCCATTTTGATTTTGGACGAGGCAACTTCGGCCGTCGACAACGAAACCGAGGCCTCGATTCAACGCGCCCTCTCCCATATTGCCGCTTCGCGCACCACCATCATCATCGCGCATCGACTGTCGACGATCCGCAATGCAGATTTCATTGTCGTCATGGACCAAGGCGCCATCGCAGAACGAGGCACCCATGACGAACTAGTCGCCCAGCGCGGCTTGTACGCTCGACTTTGGGCCGTGCAAACAGGAGAGATTCAGCAACTGTAGACAGTGAACATTGCCGTCTAGGTTCGTGCACGCTGGACATCTATCGAGTGTTCGATAAGGTCCTTTCGTTGTTCAGCCGAAGGGAGGCTACATGCGCCGCAATCGAGAATTTTTGAAAGATTTCCCGTTCACTTCACAAGAGTACGGAAGCATCGTTCAAACCACTTATCCTGGTGCCCACGACGCGGACTATCGCGCCAGAGTTGCATCACTTATCGCCCAGTCTGAAGAGGCTTGGCCCAATATCCCAACTTACGACTACTCCGAGGACGAGCACGCGACTTGGGCGCTTGTTTCAAAGTTGTTGCTCACGCTTCAGGATCGCTACAGCGCGTCGGCTTTCCTTGAAGGACGCGACAAACTCAATCTACCGGTCGACCATATTCCGCAGCTTGATGACGTCTCGGCGACCATGGAAGCTGAGACCGGTTTCATGCTTGGGCCGGTGGGTGGCCTCTTAGAAAAGTCCGAGTTTCTTGGGATGCTCGAAAACAAGGTCATGCGCAGCACGCCCTATGTTCGACACCCAGACTTCCCGTTTTTCACACCTGAACCCGATATTTTGCACGAGCTGAGAGGCCATGCCTCGATGTTCATGTACGAGCCCTTCGTCGAGCTTTCGGTGGGAATTGGCCGCGCGGCCCGCGCAGCCACCGCAGCCAAAAACGACGAGTTGCTCGACCTGATCGGGCTGTTCTACTGGTACACCGTAGAATACGGCCTGATTCGCGAGAACGGAAAACTCAAGGTATTTGGGGCAGGCAACAACGGCGGAATCCAGGATCTTCTGCGATCCATGGATCCCATGATCGCCAAGAAACCCCTCACGATCGAAGCCATCCAAAACCTGACGATCGATTATGACGCCCCGCAAGAGGTGTTTTTTGTGGCCGAGAGCTTCGAACAGATCACAGAAATGGCTCATGATCTGATGAAAATGGCGTGAGATATCGGCGGTAGAAATCTGACTTTGTGATTGCCGATCACCCTCAAATTTCTGAGTCGTTCGACTGGCTTCCGATTGGAGACCCGCACCATGCCTTTGATTGCGGGTCTTCGCATTTCTTGGACCACATGTTGCAGTTTAAGTGGTTGCTTAACTACTTGGAGAAACAAGATGAATATTGCTCGAACACTCGTGGGTACCCTTTTGGCCGCTACTGCGTTGGCTGTCATGCCGGCGCAAGCAAGCGCTTTTTGCGGATTTTATGTCGGCGGTGCAGGCGGCGAACTCTTCGCTGATGCGACGCAAGTCGTGCTCTTGCGCGACGGAACGACCACCGTGCTTTCGATGCAGAACCGTTATGACGGGCCTGCGGAGAGCTTTGCGATGGTGATTCCGGTGCCGGCAGTCCTGCAACAGACCGACGTCAAGACCCTCGACGATGCGCTTTTTGCCAAAGTCGACACGCTGACCTCGCCTCGCTTGGTTGAGTATTGGGAGCAAGACCCATGCTCACCCCAGTACGAGGAGGATTGGTTCGCGAGCCCGAGCGCTGGAAACGCTAATAACGCAACCAACGATAATGACGGCGGTACGGTAACTGTGGAAGCACAGTTTTCGGTCGGTGAATACGATATCGTCGTGCTCAGCTCGGACCAAGGGACAGCGCTCGACACATGGCTGGGCGCAAACAACTACGCCGTGCCAGCTGGTGCCGCCCCTTACTACCAACCCTATATCAACGCGGGTATGTACTTCTTTGTCGCCAAGGTCGACCCGACCAAAGTGACCTTCGGACCCAACGGGAAGGCCCTGCTCTCACCGATTCGATTCAATTACACCAGCCCTGAATTTTCCTTGCCGATTCGACTTGGGATGATCAACAGCAACGGTCAGCAAGACCTCATCGTCAACATCCTGGCGCGTGATCAGCGCTACGAAACCGCGAACTACCCGAACGTGTTTGTCCCCACAAATATCGACGTCGTAGACGACGTGCGAAACGATTTTGGCTCGTTTTACAAGGCGCTGTTCGCACGCACGCTCAAAGAGAATCCAGGCGCGGCCATCACTGAGTACTCGTGGAGCGCCGGCAGCTGCGATCCTTGCCCAGGCCCTGTGAATCTTGCTCCAGAAGACATTGAAACTCTGGGCGGTGACGTAATTAACGCTGGCAACCAAGGTTACTGGGACTTCGTGATCACTCGCCTTCACATGCGCTACGACAAAGACGAAGTCGGCGAGGACTTGGTCTTCAAGAAAGCCGGTCCAGTCGTCGGTGGACGCGAACAATACAACGAAAACGGAAAGCTCGAAGAAGGCGCCACGCCTGCGTCGATCAATAACTTCCAAGCACGCTACATCATCCGACATGCCTGGGAAGGCGTTGTAGACTGCGCGGACCCAACCTACGGCACATGGGGCGGAGACCCGGATTCGTCCAACCCTTGGGGACCTTCGATCACGGCGGCTCCGGGTCCGAACACGACCGGTGAAGATGCATTTGCTTCATCTGGCTCGAACGCCGGCAGGTCTGTCGAAGAACTGGTGCGCCAGGACATCCCAGAAATCGGCGTCGTGGCCATGCCAGGTGGCAAAAACGGTGGCGGCAGCTGCTCAGCAACCTCGGGTGCGGCGATTCCGCTCGGCTTCCTTGGACTGAGCGGACTCTTCTTCTTTGGCCGAATCCGTCGCCGTCGCAACTAGTTTACGCACGGAATAACTTGAATTGAACGACCCGACGAGTCATCGTCGGGTCATTCTTTTTTGGTCCTGTTGGCTCCGGCTTCGCCGATGCCTACCAACCCTAATAGCAAGGGGAAACGATGAGGTTATCTTGGATAGTTTTAGCGGTAATCGGACTGTTGCCCGGTTGCGACCGCGCCAAAAAAGAAGCGCCCACTCCCCAGACCTCATCGCAGACTGCCGAACAAGCCGTTGCGATAGCCGGACCGTCACTTCCGCTTCAAAGCAGTGGCTTTGGCCCGAGCCTGACCAAGCTCTCGCCCAACGCGCCTTACGATTTGGCTGTACACACCGAAGTTGATGCCTGCACGGAATGCCACGCCGTCATCGCCGAAGAGTGGAACGACAGCGTTCATGCGCTCGCATCCATGTCCAACCCGTTTTATCGCCTCGCTTTTGATGATTTCGCCGAAAAGAGTGGTCGCGACAAGCTGCCGTTTTGCGCCGGGTGCCACGACCCCGCCCTCCTCTACGATGGTTCGCTCAAAGAGCCTATCGACGGAACCTCCATACGAGCTCATGTCGGGATCTCGTGCAACACGTGTCACGGCATCGAGGCAGCCACTGCCGACGGCAACGGTTCATATACCCTGAACACCACTGCCATTCCGGTCCCAAAAGACGGCGACGCGCAGAGTCTTAAAGACCATATCGCGCGTGTCGGCATGGCCCCCCTGCGCACAAACAACCTCTGCGTGTCGTGTCATCGCGGCTTCATGAGCCCAGAAACCGGCCACGAAGTCGTGATTTCAGGACTTGATGAGTGGGGCCCGTTCCGAGGCTCAGCCTACAACGGCAATCCAACGGTTCGAATCACCGACGTCGAAAAGACCAACTGTGTTGGCTGCCATATGCCGGTGATGGAAGACGGACACAACTCGCACCGCTTCCCCGGTGGCCACTCGACTTTGGCGGCCATGGCTAGCCCGGCCCAACTCGACGCCGTTCGGAAATTGGTCGAAGACGCCGCGACGATCGATATCCCCGCTTATGGCGTCGGCCGTATCGAAAAGAAGCCCTGGAACGGCGCCAAACCCGAAGAAACGCTTTGGTTCGACGTGGTAGTTCATAACAAAAACGTCGGGCATGTCTTTCCCGGAGGCGCTCAGGATCTACGCGACACGTGGGTCGAGGTAGAACTGCAGGATAAAGACGGCAAGCCGATTGCCGTCGCCGGAACAAGTCACGAAGCCAGCGGCAAGGACCTCAGTGCCTATGTGCTTCAAGCGTTCATGGTCGATCAAAACGGCGAACGCATTGGCAACCATGCGGTTCACTCCTTCCGAACGCCGGCCTACAAACATGGAATCTCGCCCAAAGACTCGGCGGTGATTCGTTACACGTTCACCATCCCGAAAGGCGCCACCGCGCCCACAGCGGTGCGGGCGAGGCTTCGACATCGGCGCCTCACCCGAAGTTTCCAGGACGCCACGTGCGAACACACGAAACGTCCCGAAGACGAAGCGTTCAGAAAAGGCGCATTGGAATTCCGAGGATTCAAAGGCGATCCTTGCGAGCCACAACCAGTGATCGAGATCGACGACACCACCGTGGTGTTGGGAGCCCCCTCCACGTCAAAAACCCCAGAGTGGATTCGGCAATATCAACGTGGTCAGGGCCTAGCCCACCATGTGTCCGAGAGTCTTGATGAGGCCAGCGCTGCGTTTCTGGAAACACTCGAAACCCTCGGCCCAGAGGGAGACCCTCGTTCGCGCGCCAAAACCCACTTCGAGCTCGGGCGGGTCTATGGAAGGCAGGGGCGATTACAGGACGCCATGGACCAGTACGCGCTGGCCGAGATGCTAGTGGGTGAACATACCGCGGTCCATTTCGGTCGAGGCGATGCCAACCTGCGGGTCTTTCAGTTCGACGAAGCAGTTAAATGGTACACAGCCGCCAGCAAGCTGGTGGACGACGACCGGGTGTGGCGAGAACTTGCCATCGCCGCCGGCAGCAAAGCGGATTCCGAGACGACCTACGAGGCCGCCCGACGAGGTCTGATTATCGAGCCCCGCGACGCCCATCTTCTTCGAAATCAGCTGCTCGCCCTGCGGAAGCTGAGCACGAACAAAGAGTGGCTCGACGGCGCTACGGCTGCGTTTCTGGAATTCAAACGTGACGAACAGGCCCCGAACATCCAAGACGACTGCGCCTCAAAAAGCGACGAGTGTCGAAGCGGACGAATTCCAGTTCCGGTCATCGTTTTGCACGAACCTTAGACGTCCCCCTTACAAAGATTAGATATGACGAACTCCAAGACCGGACAGTGCCTATGTGGCGCCGTCCAATTCACCGCCCAAAACGTCCCTACGGGCTTTAGCACGTGCCATTGCGACATGTGCAAACGGTGGAGTGGCGCCGGTTTCAGCGCGGTCTCCGTGCAGGAAAACGACGTCGTGTTTTCAAACCGTGACTCGATCTCGACGCTGAAAACTTCTGCGTGGGCAGAACGCGCGTTCTGTCAAAGTTGTGGCTCCGGCCTCTGGTGTCGGCTGTCGGAGGGCCCCAACGCCGCACGTTTGGGTATCGCCCTCGGGCTCTTCGACGACACAACTGGCATGCTCCTGGAGCAAGAATACTACGTCGATCGCAAGAACAGCACTCACACTTTCCCAGCGGATCGAATCCAGCTTACCGAAGCGGAATTGATGGCGCTGTATGCGCCTCAGCCCCAGCCAGAAAGTACCTAAACGAAACCACGGCATTGGCGTGGATTCCCAAGACCTTACGGCCGTGTTTGACTTCCGTTCAAGCCATCGCCAGAGTGCCGATATCGAATCTGTTTGGGAGGAATAAATGAAGAAAATCATCGCGCTCGGGTTACTCTCCACTGCACTTTTGGCCACAGATGCCATGGCATTTTGTGGTTTTTACGTCGGCGGAGCCGGCAGTGATCTTTACGCCAACGCCACTCAAGTCGCGTTGATGCGCCAAGGCACCACCACCATCTTATCGATGCAAAACCGATACGAAGGCCCGGCCGAAGACTTTGCCATGGTCATTCCGGTGCCTGTCGTGTTGCAGCAAAGTGACGTCAAAACCTTGGAAGACGCCGTTTTTGCCAAGCTCGACGTGCTTACCGCACCGCGCCTGGTTGAATACGAAGAAGACGACCCCTGTGCCCAAAACGACTGGCAAAACGAAGGATGGAATAACGCGAGTGGAGGTGTTTTTGATGCCGGCGCATCGCAGGACGCAAATTCCCCGTCCGAGCCCGTCGTGGTCGAGGCTCAGTTCAAAGTCGGCGAGTATGACATCGCGATCTTGAGCACGCAGAACTCGACCGGCTTGGAAACCTATTTGACTGAGAACGGATACTCAATTCCGGCTGGCGCAGCGCCATATTTTGAGCCTTATGTTCAGGCAGGCATGTACTTTTTTGTCGCCAAAGTTGACGTCACGAAGACCAGAAAAGTTAACGGCAAGACTGTGCTTTCACCGATTCGCTTCGCGTACGACAGCCAAGACTTTTCTCTGCCGGTCCGACTCGGAATGATCAACTCACAGGGCACCCAGGACCTCATCGTCTACACGCTCGGCCTTGACCAACGATTCGACGTATCGAACCGGCCTAATGTGACCATTCCAACCAATATCGAGGTCGTCGAAGCGGTGAGGAACACCTTCGGACAATTTTACCAAGCGCTCTTCGCCCGAACTCTCAAAGAGAACCCGGACGCGGTCGTTACGGAATACTCCTGGATGGCCTCGAACTGTGACCCCTGCCCGGGCCCTGTGCTCGACGCTGCGGACCTCTTGACCCTTGGGGCCGACTTGTTCCCAGGCAGCGAGCAGGACTTCTCGTGGGTCATTACCAGGCTGCATGCGCGTTACGACAAAGGTGAAGTTGGCGAAGACCTTGTATTTAAGAATGCTTCGCCCATCGTCGGGGGGCGAGAGTTCGTGATCGACCAAACCACTGGGAAGCTCGAAGAGGGTTCCAACCCAAGTGATTTCAACAACTTTCAAGCTCGATATATCATTCGAAAACCTTGGGCGGGCCCAATCGAGTGCGAAAATCCTGTTCGTGGAGTTTGGGGTAGTAGCCTCAGGACTGATCTAAGCCCGAACACGACGGGATCTGACGTGAACTTAGACCCCAATCGTGAGCTGGGGCCAGACATCGTCGGCAACGTCCCCGAGCTTGGAATTACAGG
>JBBKVQ010000307.1:0-4546 GCA_037968515.1 Bradymonadaceae bacterium | reverse complement strand
GGCCAAGCATGCCCGAAATCTTAACAGTGTGCATTCACGAAGCGTTCGCTATAATGACCCACCATTCATTAGTGGCAGGCAAGTATGGCTGACACACAGCACGCGACAGACCTTGGACTCGAACTACACCACTGGGTGGCGCGCCTTGATCCGGCCAAATGGCGCGACGAAAAGCGCGACGAGTTAGTGGCAGGCTTCGCCCTTCTGGCAGGCCGCTTTGAAGAAGCCACGGCTCAGTTCAAAGACACCGATGCCCAGGGCGAATACGACGCTGTAATGCTGAGTCTACGCGCCGGAGTGCCCACCTCGTCTGACCTCAAGAATCGATGGATGGAGTTCCGACAGGAAATCCACCCGCGCTACGAAGCCTTGGCCAGCGCCTTGCGGGCGCATCATGTCGAGCTGCCGAGCCTTCGTCCGACCAATTACACACGCTCCATCATGCATGTGTTTTCTGGTTTTTTGGGTTTCAGCCTGGTCGAGTTTGCCCCCTGGAATGCCGTAATTGGGGTCGCACTTGGATTTGCTGTACTGGCATGGACCCTCGAGCTCACGCGGCGTAAAAGCCACCGTTGGAACGAGATCCTGATGTGGTTCTTGGGCCCAGTCGCGCACCCGCATGAACGATTTAAGGTCAACTCGGCGACATGGTACGCCACCGCATTGATTTTGCTCAGTATGACCGGTGAAGCTGCCGCGTGTGCCGCGGGTTTGATAGCGCTTGGATTAGGCGACCCGGCCGCCGCTTTTGTGGGACGAAAATGGGGCCGCACCAAACTGATTCATAATCGCTCTCTAGAAGGCTCAACGGCGTTTTTTGTGGTGGCGTCGGCGTTCGTGTTTCTGGCCTTCCAACTGTTCCACACGGACTTATCGCTGAGCACCAAAATCATCGCTGCATTGGTCGCAGGTTTGGTGGGTGCCATCGCTGAGCTCTTAAGCGGAAACGTCGATGATAATTTCTCGATTCCGCTTTTTGCTGGGCTCGCGACGTGGGCTGCGCTGGCATTGCTGGCGTGAGTCTCCGTTAGAGCACTTCGAAGATTTCCATCTTTTTTCGAACGTAAACGCAGGTGTTTTCGATGCAGCGTCGATCGCCCGGCGTTTTTGGAATCGACATGTTTGCGCAGTCTTTGACGGTTTTACACTTGATCGACTTCCTCGCTTCGCGGGGTGGTTCGCCGTTGATTAGCACTTTGTTGTAGTCCTCCCCTGTTTCCAGATCGATCATCTGGTCCGTGGCCTCGGGTTGTTCCGAAGTCGCCGGCGACCAAGCCACATCGGCCAAAGGATCGGCAGCTGGGTTATCTTTGTCAGGCGCCTGCGCGGGCGCTGATTGCTCGGCCGCTTCAGGTGGAGTCGCAGGATTCACTGTGCTCTTCGGCTCCTGCGGCGCACCGCAGGCCGCGAGAAAGGCGAAAACTAGGCCAAATCTGGAAAGTCGCATGGACACCCTTAAAACTGTGTAGACGTTCCCACGCTCACGGCACTACAACTTCCCGTCAAGCTCCATTAAAGGTAATCAGACCGGGCAACTGCTACGCAAGGACTCAAATTGACGAAAGAATCTGCACTGCCCACTCTGTTTTCGCCGCTCACCTTGCCGTGTGGCGTCCTAGTCAAAAATCGAATCGCTAAAGCGGCGATGACTGAAGGGGTTGCCGACGTCAACGACGACGCCAACAAACGCCACAGTACCCTTTACGGCACCTGGTCAGCCGGAGGCGCAGGGCTGTTATTGACTGGCAACGTGATGATCGACCGGCGGTATCTAGAGCGCGCGGGCAATGTGGTGGTGGACGACCAGACCGACCTCGACGGACTTAGGGCTTGGGCATCGGCCGGCAAACAGAACGGCTGCCAAATCTGGATGCAAATCAGCCATCCGGGTCGCCAATGCACACGCTTGGTCAACGCGTCGCCGGTAGCCCCATCGGAAGTTCAGCTGAACCTGGCCAGCATGTTCGCAAAGCCGCGCGCGCTGAAAGACGACGAGATCGAGGACATCATCAAACGATGGGCTTTCGTCGCCAAAACGGCCAAAGACACTGGTTTTGATGGGGTGCAGATTCATTCTGCGCACGGTTATTTGTGCAGCCAGTTTTTGTCGCCACACACCAACCGTCGCACCGATAAATGGGGCGGATCCCTTGAAAACCGTGCACGATTTTTGATGCGCCTTGTCGATGAGGTTCGCGCCGCCGTAGGCGATGATTTTCCCGTCGCGGTAAAGCTGAACTCCTCGGATTTTCAAAAGGGTGGATTTTCGGACACGGACGCCGCAACGGTGGCCAAATGGCTGGCCGAAAAGAAGATCGACCTTTTGGAAATCAGCGGTGGCACTTACGAAAACGTGGCCTTTTTAGACGCGGACGATAATCGCCCCAATAAACGAGAAGCCTACTTCTTGGAGTACGCAAAGTTGATCCGCGAAGCCGCCCCTGACCTACCGTTGATGGTCACTGGTGGATTCCGAACAGCCTCGTTCATGGAAGAAACTTTGGCCTCGAGACAAGTCGATATCATCGGCATCGGGCGCCCATTTTGTTTCGTGCCTGATTTCCCAAATCGGCTACAAGCCGGCGAAATCACTGAGCTGCCCAAACCAGAACACAAAATCAAGCTGGGCGATGGATTCTGGAGCCACCGCAGCTCGTCGAGCACCGTCCGTGGCCTGAATTCCCAAACCGGTACGGCATGGTTCTACGAACAGATCTACCGGCTTGCTGACGGCCTTGAGCCACGGACCGAGCCCACAGGCCTCAAAGGCGTGCTTTACCGACATTTTATTCACGATTTTAAAGCTGCCCGGAGCAGGACCGCACGATGACTGAAAACCTTTTAGAGCAAGCCCTAATCATCGAAAACGCCTTTCTTAGAGGCGACCATATCATCGGGCTGATCGCACCAGATAAGATCGATGACATGATCCGCTTACTGCACGAAGACGGAACGCCATTGGCGCATATAAAACTAGGAGACACCTACGCCAACGGAACATTCGTAAAACGGGACCCTGAAAAGGCAATCCTGCACTATGGCAAGGCAGCAGACGAATTCCCAGGTGCAGCGCTTCATCGAATTCGTCTTGCATACTTCTTTGTGCCGCATGAAGCCGCGAAGTACGCCAAGATGGATCTTGAACGGCTTCTGGCCGACGACCCCGAAGGCCATGCACACTTGCTGGCCGGCTACATGGCCTATTCGGGTGTGGGGCTTGGGCAAGACTCAGACGTCGCCATGGCCCATATCACCAAGGCCGCCGAATGCGGCAACGCCGACGCGATGTTCGAACTGTACGTGATGTTGTCGACTGGCGAAGGCATCGAACACGACGAAGCCACCGCGATCGACTGGTGCCTGAAGGCCGCAGAGGCAGGCTCACGTCGCGCGATGTTCAATGTGGGCAGCTTCTACGCGACCGGAAACTCAAAGATCGAACGTGATATCAAAGAAACGCTCGTCTGGTACGAGCGCGCTCGCGCTGGCGGACACGGGCGTGCCGCCGCGATGCTTGGAGTGATGTACGCCACCGCCGATGGCGTCGAGTTCGACGAAGAAAAAGCCAACTCCTATTTTGATGACGCCGCGAACCTAGGCTTCGATGTCGACGAATTCCTGAAGTCCATCGGATTGGCGTAGGGCGTTCTTCCCGACCGTTAAGCGACGATGATGTAAAAGCCCACTGAACATGTAGACGAACATCGAGCATAGCCATGAGCCGCCTTCCGACAGCCGAACCTGAATGCCCATCCTCTGATGCGGAACACATCGAAACCATCATCATACCGCGCGCCCGCGACGTCGGCGGATTTGAGGTCCGACGCGCCCTGCCCGCTGCAGCCAGACAAATGGTCGGGCCCTTTATCTTTTTTGACCAAATGGGCCCAGGTGAGTTCCTGACCGGTCAAGGAATCGATGTCCGGCCGCACCCGCATATCGGCTTGGCCACGGTCACGTACCTTTATAAAGGCGAGTTTCAGCATCGCGATTCGCTGGGGACGAACCAAATCATTCACCCTGGTGATGTGAACTGGATGACTGCTGGCAAAGGCATCACACATTCCGAGCGGACTTCGGAGGAGACTCGAAAAAACCCGCATGGACTGTACGGAATTCAGACTTGGGTTGCGCTGCCCGAAGACCAAGAGGACGCTGCTCCAGCGTTTGAACACGTCGGAAAAGCCGCCCTACCCATCATCGAAGATGACGGCGCACAGGTTCGTCTGATCCTCGGAAAGGCCTATGGAGAAACGGCGCCCGTGAAGACCTCCAGCGAGCTATTCTACGCGGACGTCGTACTGAGCGCTGGAGCTTCGCTGCCGCTTCCCGACAATCACGAAGACCGCGGAATCTACATTTCAGACGGTGAAATCTCGGTCTCGGGAACCGTCTATCCCACGGGCCAGATGCTGGTCTTCAAGCCCGGCGACAAAATCTCGGTCAAAGCGGGAAACGTCGGTGCTCGCCTGATGATGCTGGGCGGCGAGACCCTAAACGGACCACGCTATATTTTCTGGAATTTTGTCGCGTCGTCCAAAGAAAA
>JBBKVQ010000306.1:0-4290 GCA_037968515.1 Bradymonadaceae bacterium | reverse complement strand
GTTTGGAATCCTCCGCGCGCCTAGTGCCCTGAGGAAATCATGCGAAGAATAGCTGTTGTGCTTTTGGTCACCACTCTGGTGGCTTGTCAGAAAGACGAGTTTTCATCTGCCCCGAGCGTTAGCGCGCCGCAGGGCGACCAAAATGCTTTGCCACTTCAAGAGGCAAACTCGAACTTGCCAGCGAACCATCCGCCTACGGGAGGAACTCCGTTGGCGCAACAAGCCGCGACGGTGAAGTTCGGCTCACCCGCTGAGTTCGGAAAAAATGGCCCTCTGCTTTGGGTTGCCCCCGAAGGTTGGACCGCGTCGGCGCCAGCTTCCAGCATGCGTCTGGCCGAATACGTGCTGCCGCCTGCAGAAGGGTCGCAAGCTGGCGAACTCTCGATTTTCTATTTCGGTTCAGCCGGCGGTGGCGGAGTTGCTGCAAACGTCACTCGATGGATTGGACAGTTCACTGGTGTTGACGGCGCGGCGCCAACAAGTCATCAAAGCGAGGAGACGATCAACGGAATGAAAGTTCATCGCGTTGATGCGGCAGGGACGTTCAATCCTGGAATGTCAGGTAACGGCGTTCCTCGCGAAAATCACCGCATGCTCGGTGCTATCGTGGAATCGTCGGCAGGTCTCTACTTTTTCAAACTCGTTGCTCCGGCCGATACCATCGATGCCCGACAGGCCGAGTTCGAAACGTTCGTCAAATCGTTCTCGCCCGGGACCTGACCCGAAGAGGTTTTTATGTCGACACAACACACTTCTGATTTGATCGAAGAATTACCCGAGCCGAAGCCACCTTCATGCTCACATGATCACGATCACGCGCCCAAAGAAGACGACCACGGGACCGTTGAATACGGCGCTCGCTCCATGGAAAACGGCTGGAAGCTTCATCGTCGCTGGGACAGAGCAGGTCGCCTGCTTGGCGAAGAAGCGATGGAGACCCTCGCTGGGAAACACGTTGTGGTTTTTGGGCTAGGGGGCGTCGGTAGTTTCACAGCAGAAGCGCTGGCGCGGACGGCCATCGGCAAGCTTACCGTCGTGGATTTTGACCGCGTCTGCGGGACGAACACGAACCGGCAACTGCACACGATGAAAGGCACGTACGGGAAGTATAAATCAGACCTGATAGCAGAGCGCTGCTCCTTGATCAGCCCCGAAACCCACGTGATTGGTCGACGTGCGTTTTATCACGAGGAAATGTCGGACAATCTACTGCCAGAAGGGGTCGATTATGTGGTCGACGCGATTGATAATATTACAGCCAAGGTCCACCTGCTTGCGACTTGTTTGAAGCGCGGAATCCCTGTGGTCTCGTGCATGGGGGCTGCCGGAAAGCTGGATCCCAGCCAAGTTAAAATCGAGGACCTTGGAAAGACACACACTGATCCACTTGCTCGTGCTGTGCGTAAGATACTTCACAAGAACTACGATATCGACACGACCAAAAACGTTGGAATCAAAGCTGTTTTTAGTGCCGAGACACGCCATGAACCTCAAAGCCTGAGTTACGACGGCACAGCTGGGTTCATGTGTATTTGCCCCACCAAGGGCAACAATCTTCATGGGTGTGAAACCCGAAACTTGATCGAAGGGACCGTGAGTTTTGTCACGGGTAGTTTCGGTTTGATGGCAGCAAGTGTAGTAGTGAGAGACTTAACCGGGCGGTAGCCGATGTTTGAAGAAGAACGCCAAGGGCTGATCGAAGAGGCATGCGGCGTATTCGGCATCGTTGGCCACGATGAATCCGCGAATCTGGCTTATCTGGGACTCCACGCGCTGCAGCATCGCGGGCAAGAGAGTGCCGGCATCGTCACGCGTGAGGATGGAAAACTTCACGTTCAGCGACGCCAGGGTTTGGTCAGCGAGGGGTTCAGCGAGGACGTCCTCGAAATGCTTCCTGGTAGAACTGCGATCGGCCATGTTCGGTACAGCACCAGCGGCGAATCGAGCATTCGGAACGCACAACCTCTCACCGTATTCACGAAATACGGTCCACTCGCCCTCGCACACAACGGCAATCTGACAAATGCGGACTCGCTGCGGGCGACGTTGGAGCAGGCGGGCAGTATTTTTGGGACCTCGACCGACACCGAAGTGATTGCCCATTTGGTGGCGCGTTCTAGCGCTGCCAATATTGTGGATGCATTGGTCGACGCGCTTCGGCAGGTTCGCGGCGCGTTCAGCCTGATTGCGTTAACGACTGACCACATGATCGCGGTCCGAGACGCCCACGGCGTGCGCCCACTGGTACTTGGACGATTAGGGGACGCTCCCACGATCGCCAGCGAGCCCTCGAGCTTTCGCCTGATCGGCGCCACGCTTCAGCGAGAAATCAGCCCCGGGGAGATGTTCATTCATACTCGCGGCGGCGAAGAGACCTGGCGCAAGCCTTTTGATCCGGTCGCGCCCAAGCCGTGTGTCTTCGAGCTGGTGTACTTTTCTCGGCCGGACAACCTGATTTTCGGGCGCGACGTCTATCAGACGCGCAAGGCAATGGGCAGCATCCTTGCCACCGAGTCACCGATTGATGCCGATGTGGTGGTTCCCGTTCCCGATTCCGGCGTTCCGGCCGCCCTTGGTTTCTCTGTTGAAAGTGGCATCCCGTTCGAAATGGGACTGGTGCGTAGTCATTACGTGGGTCGAACGTTCATCGAGCCTTCTCACAGCATTCGCCATTTTGGGGTGAAACTTAAACTGAGCCCCGTTGCCACCATTCTTGAAGGCAAACGTGTTGTGGTGGTCGACGATTCGATTGTCCGAGGCACCACTTGTCGTAAGATCATTAAGATGATTCGCGAGGCGGGCGCCAAAGAGGTTCATTTCCGCGTAGCCAGCCCACCCACGACCAATCCGTGTTTTTACGGCATCGATACGCCAGAGCGCAGTCAGCTGATAGCCTCGACCCATAATATTGAAGAGATTCGGCGTTATATTACGGCTGATACACTCTCCTACCTGAGTCTCGGCGGACTTCGGAAGGCTGTGGGGGCGACAGGGCCTGGCAGCTTCTGTGAGGCCTGCTTCACCGGCAAGTATCCAATCGAGCTTGAGCGCGGCGCCAAAGACTGATTCGTCTTGCATGACGTTCTGCTTTCCGACGAAACAAAATACTCGCTTGGTGATGTTCTATCCGAAACGCCCAGATTTTGAGCGTTTTGGCGGATTTGTTTACGAAAAGCGCCAGCAACTTTAAACTCGAACAAAGAAGGATAATCTTGGCGACACCCAAGCAGGATGCGCGTTTTCTTGATCAGGCGCGTCGCGAGGTCGGGGATATCGAGGGGAGACTCAAACGCACTAAACGAATCCCAGAGACAGGGAGGGCGGCTGTCGAGAGTTCTTTGCGTGGTTTCCGTCAGATGTTGATCGATGCTGAGATCGACGACGTGAAGGCTGCAAGAGTTGAACTCGGCGCGCTCGTCGAAAGAGAATTGGTCCCCTACGAAAAATCGGCTTGGCGTGAGTACGCCGAGACCATCGGCATCGCTGCGGTGACTGCGCTCTTTCTACGCGCGTTTGTGTTGGGGGCCTTTCAAATCCCGTCTGGCAGCATGAAGCCGACGCTATTGATCGGCGACCATCTCTTTGCCACCAAACTCTCGTACGGAATCAGATTCCCTTTTAAATCTAAATATATGGTTCGCTGGGCGAGCCCAGAGCGCGGCCATGTAGTGGTCTTCTTGTTTCCGAGCGAAGAGGCGCGGACCTACCTGCAAATGCAGCCGGCCGCGATGCGCAACTGCCTTGAAGCGTCGTCGCTTGAGGGCGAACGCGACATGATCAAGCGTGTGATCGGCCTGCCAGGGGACACCGTCGAGGTCCGGGAGAACGTGGTTATCGTCAACGGTAAGTCCTTTGGCAGAACGTTTGTTCGGCAAGAAGCGACGGGAGAGTTTCTGCGACCGTTAGAGACGCTCGAGCGCGAGGATAATGGTGAGGTCGAGTACAGCGTTCGTTTTGTGGGTGCAAAAACCAAGGAGTTTGGACCCATTAAAGTCCAAGACGACCACGTTTTTGTCATGGGAGATAACCGAGATGAATCCGCTGATGGGCGTTGCTGGGGTCAGGTGCCGATCGAGAACATCGAGGGGCGTGCTCGAATTCTTTGGTGGTCAGTTGGTCCAGATGCTGTTCGTTGGGAGCGTTTCGGACGCTTGATTCGTTGATGAGCGTGGGGCCTACATTGACACCCGTTGCGCATCGCGGTTAGAAGAGCGGCCCTCGTTGTGGGCTGTGGAGAAACGAACATGAACAGCAATGAAATCAGACAAAACGCACTAGAGCTTGCAGCAC
>JBBKVQ010000305.1:0-11664 GCA_037968515.1 Bradymonadaceae bacterium | reverse complement strand
GACGACAGTTTCCCAAGCCGTTTTGTCGATTATTCGTTCAAAGCTTACCCTCAACAGTTTGAAATTCTGCGCATTTTCATTGGTCAGAACGTAGAAGTATTGCCCACTGTGGTCGACGTAATATTCGACGCCCGGCTTTCGCGGTGTGATAACAATCGGTGATTGGGTGGGGTTACTAGCGTCGATCGCCCAATATTCGGTTGTGACCGCGCTTTGCAGTTGAATGAATACAAAATCGCCGGACCGACTGGATTGAACGCTCAAGTGAAAAGACTCGTCAGCCTCTTCGAACACCAATTTGTCGTCGCTTGTCCCAACCTCATGTCGCCAGATTTGAAACGGGCGATTTGCAGCATCAACGCGGGTGTAGAAAATGTGTTTGGAATCGCTCGACCACGCGGCCGAGTAGTAGGTCTCCCGGACCTCGTCCGCCAGATTTTTACCGGTGCTTAGATCTCGGAATTTCATTGTGTAGCGTTCGTTCCCAAGCCGGTCTTCTGAGTACGCCATCCATCGGTCGTCTGGGCTGAATTCGACCACTCCCACGGCGAAGTAGGGGGAGTCCGCCGCCTCGATATTTTCATCCAGGACGACCTTATCTTCTGTACCGTCGAGCGAAGCACGGTGATGAATGTCGTAATTTTTGCCTTTCTGTGTCTCGGAATAGTGGAGGTAGCCACCCATGCGAAAAGGCGCGCTGGAATCGTCCTCGTTAATTCGGCCCACCATTTCGAGGTAGAGATCCTCCTGAAGTCGTGACGATGCCTTCATCATCGCGTCTGCGTAAGAGTTCTCAGCCTCCAAGTAAGAGACAACATCTGGATTAGCGCGCTCCCTCAGCCAGTAGTAGGGGTCGACACGTGTTGCCTCGTGAGCGTTGGACTCATGGTGGATTTGTTTGGCAACTGGAGGCCCCAAAAGCGCTGGCGAAACGGTTGTTTGATGTGTCGGTGTTGCACAACCTAGAGTTCCGAGCATTCCCAACAAAACAAAAAGGACAATTCGCATGTGGTCTCCACAGTGGGTAGGCGGGAAACCTACGCGAAGTGTGCGGACTGTGCATCTCGTGACCGCAATTGTTGATCGAATTCGAAGCCGAGGTACATTGTGGGTGTATGTCGTACGCCCCGTGGAACCGCTTGAAGTTAAAGACACTCGGAATTGCTGCACTTATACTCGCCGGTGTGGCCCTAATTTCTGCACTGATCGTTCCTAGTCTCGTTGAAGATGCGGTCGAGAGTGAGTTGCGAGAACGGTTGCATTCGATGGGAGTCGAAGCTGAATGGGATTCGTTTGAGTCGCGACTGGGACGTAGCTTCCAGATCAAGGCATTGAGGTTGGCGATGCCTTCTCGGGGTGTTTCAGCCTCGATAGAAAGCTTGATTGTATCGGTGTCTCTGGTGAGCGTGCTTGAGCGAACGGTCAGCATCAAAGGTGTTGAGGTGCAGGGAGCGCGAGTTTTGGTGGATTTGACCCAATTGGAGGGTGATTTTGGGCAGGACTCTGCCAGTCCTTCAAGCGGCAAGACGGATTCGTCGATTGCGCTTAAAAAGTCACTGGGGCGGTTCATTGAGCAACCACCGGACGTTTCGGTCCGGGAGTCCTCTGTTTCGTTTTCACGAGGAGATGAGCGACTGGTGGTGGCGAGCACGTCGGAGGCCACACTGTCATTGGGTTGGAGCGAAGTGAACATGCAGGGCGACCTGCATCTAGAGGCACTCGATGCGTCAGCGAGTCGTTGGCTGCGGCCTACCGATGCCATCTTTGATGCGACTTGGACCACAAAAACGGGTGAGGTTCTTGCCAGTCTCAAAAGTCCCGAACAGGGGCGTCCCTTGATTTCATGGGAGGACGCTCAGTTGGGTGCTCTCCGCGTCGCAGGGGTTGAACTGGTCGCCAACGCTTTACAGCGTGAGGCAAAACTCACTGTTGATTTGGTATCTTTAAGATTGGGTGATGACGATGTACCGGCGCTGGGCCTGGAGGCTCCGATCGTTGAGTTGTCCTACGTGGAAGGGCGTCCGGCTGTTTTTTCGAAGGGTGCAAAGCTGGTCGTCGCGCCTTCCAAACGGGATGACGTCATGCGGCTCCTTCGTCCAACTGGATCGAAGTCGACCACGGAGATCAAGTCAAAGGGGTGGACTCAACGCATCCAGAGGATTCAAAGCCTTCTGAGAAAAGTCGACTTTGCGTTTGAAGACCTCCGCTTGGATCTTCAGATCCCAGACGAAGAAGAGAACTGGACGCGGTTGACATTGGTGGAGAGTTTGAGCGGATACGCAAAGCGAGGGCACTTTGGCGCAGCAGGTTCCACGGCAGGAGGAACGTTTGGTTTAGAGGTTGACCTACTTCCGGGAGACCTGCTTCCTCGGTACCTTTCAATAGATCTCAAAGACGTTGATCTTGAAAACATGCCGGGCATGCCGAAGGGTCGGTCGGAATTGCCCAGCCGGGGGACGAGCGGTCGAATTGGCGGAGTTCTGTCTGCGAAGTTGCTCTTCCAAGCTCCGCTGCTGGGCTCTCTGTCTCAGTTGTATGAAGATTCCGATGGGGAGTTGTCCGTGACCTGGACAAAAGGGCTTGTGGATTTGGCGGGGCTTTCGGAAGAACCGCTAACGGGCATCGAGTTTTCAACGAAAGCGTCATTTCGGCTGAATTCTAAGCTAGACAGGCTTGAAGTTTTGGATGGGCATATGGATTGGGGGGCCATTGACGTCGCATATGATGGGTATCTGGAAGACATGTCGATGGATTCCACATTTTTCCTCCATGCCGCGATGTCCGAGATTGACTGCCAACGTACTTGGAGAAGCCTGCCGTCGGGCATGCTCGGTCCGTATCGCAACATAGAGTTTGAAGGCAAGTGGGCTCCAAGTATGGAGTTTTACTTACCGATTTGGCGGCCTCGTGCGTTGCGACTCGACTTCGAAGGGTATGAAGATCTTTGCGTTCCCACGGATATGAACGTTCCGAAGGACATGCGTCCGGAGTTCGTCGAAGTCCGCAGTGTTGCGCCGACGGGTCCACACCGATTTGCCGGGAAAGATGACTTTACGGGGCCAATTCTTAGCGATGTGTTCTGGCTGAACCGCCCGTTCGTAAAACGAGTAATTGAGGGGGTCAGCAGTGAGGAGGTCGTAGTGTCCGTTGGACCGGGACTTCCAACTTATGTGCCGATTGAAGCATTGCCGGCTTGGGTTGGTGGCGCGGCATACCTGAGCGAAGAAATTCTGTTTTACACTGGCGATGGAATCAGTTTGGGACTGATTAAAAAGGCATTGCGCCTTAATCTTGAAAAAGGCCGTTTTGTGTATGGTGGCTCGACGGTTACGCAGCAGCTGGTTAAAAATCTCTTCCTGACGCGTGACAAAACGCTTTCGAGAAAACTCCAAGAAGCGCTTATATCCTGGCGTATCACCGACCAGATATCGAAGGATCGTGTACTGGAGCTTTATCTGAATTGTATTGAATTTGGTCCGGATATTTATGGCATTGGTCCCGCTGCTCAGTACTATTTTCAAAAAGACGCCCGCAACCTCTCACCACTTGAGGCAGTCTTTTTGGCGATGCTCAAGCCCAATCCACTTTATGGAGCGCGAGTTATTCAGCGACGAAAGACTCCGGAAGGCGGTTGGTGGTCCAACCGTATGGATGAGATGTTTCAACGACTCCTTGACCGAGGTCTCATAAGACCGGAAGACGTCGAAGGGCAAAAGCCATACACTCTGGAGTGGGATGCTCAGGGGCGGTACATTGATCGTCGGCCTCTGGTTCCTTTGCTCCCACTATGAGTCAGAAATGAGACTCTTGGCACACCGCGGCATGAATCGCCGTGCTCTTGAAAATACAATTCCAGCGTTTGAACATGCTATTGCGTGTGGAATGGATGGCGTGGAGCTGGATGTTCAGCTTTCGCTTTGTGGTACACCTGTCGTGTTTCACGACGTTAATTTGCAGCGTCTATATGGCGTCGCAAAAACCGTCCGAGAGTTGCGCGCAGACGAACTGGCCGCGTTAGTTCCCCTCGACTCAGACCGGTTTGATGCAGATCCTGCACGTATGGGTGTTTCGACGTTGGCGGAGGTACTACGAGTGCTTCCCGAACGTGAATTCGTCGTAAACGTCGAGATAAAGTCCGCAGGACTTGAATTGCGTTCGCCTACACGACCTACCGCAGAGATTCTCGCATCTCATCGGCATGATTTCATCGTTTCATCGTTCAACCCTGTTGAGTTGGCGAGAATGTCGCGGATGATGCCAGGCGTGCGTCTCGGCTTCTTATACGATCGGGATGAGCCATTGATGTTACGCACGGGGTGGCCCACACGTTTACTCACGCTGACCGGGCTCTCTGCACTGCATCCAAATTGGTCGTTGGTCTCGCCGTGGCTGATTGATTGGGCACATGAACGAAAGCTGGAGGTTAACGTGTGGACGGTGAACGATCCCGAGCGGGTTGCTTGGCTCACCAAGGAAGGCGTTGACAGCATCATCACTGACGAACTCACAAAAGCCGACTTGTGAAAATGTTGCGATCTTACGTCCGGAAGACCTTGTGTTTGAGTTCCCCATTGCGAACGGCCACCAGAGTGTGGACCGAACGTGTTGTGTTCATCATTCGCTATGAGGCGGCAGGTGTCGTGGGATGGGGAGAGGCTGCACCGCTGGAGGGTTGGGGCGGTGAGTCTGAGATTGAGTGTGCCGAACAACTCATGCGGTGGGTTGAAAGCGGAGTATTGCCCACAACACCGAGCGCCAGCTTTGGTGTCGACTTGGCGGTTCTCGACCACTCGGCGAGGTGTGCTGACCAGCCACTATGGCGCTTCTTGGGGGGGCAATCGCACACTGTTTCCTGTCAGGAAACGTTGGGATCGATTTCCCCGCAAGCGACCCTCCAACGCCTTGGCGTCGCATTTGATGCAGGGTTTAGAACCGCAAAGTTGAAGGTGGGGGCGGACGCACTTCGGAGCGATGTGGAGCGTGTGCTCAAGGTCTCCCAGTCCTTCCCCGATATGAAGCTGCGCTTGGATGCGAATGGGAGCTGGAGTGTTGCCGATGCCGCTGAATTTGTGGAGGCTACCCGCGAGGTGAATATCGATTTTCTCGAACAGCCATTAGAAGTAGGGGATGTCCTTGGTTTGGTTGAGTTGCGACAGCTTGGAGTATCCGTCGCGGCCGACGAGGGCGCTGTTACTCGCGTGATGCGAACGCGTTTGATCGAGGCTGGGGCGGTCGACGCCATCATTATCAAGCCCAGCGTGTTGGGTACCGTGTCGGAACTGCGCGATGAGGTCTCCCGGATATCGGCGGCAGGCGTTCGAGTTGTATTTTCATCTGCGATCGAGTCGGCCATTGGTCGAAATACAGTGGCACATGTGGTCGCGGGGCTTGGAACCGCGGAACCAGCCGGGCTGAATACAGGCAAATGGATCAGCGATGATTTGGCCCCCTGGGTGATGCGAGGTGCCGATATCATTCTCGACGGGCCTGGAATCGGTGCGACGTTGGCGGACCTTGCGGAACAAATCCACAGAAGTTGAGTGTTCTGTTTAGACACCCCGCATGAGCTCAGCATGAATTGGTTGGAACGACAGATGGTAGCCCGCCCGGACGCAGTTGCATTGCAGACTCCGGATACGGAACTGACCTGGAGGCAGATCGGAGTGCGCGTAAGTCGAACCGCTGCCGCTTTGAGAGCCGTGGGCATCAGCCCGGGCTCACGGGTGGCGGTGTTGATTGATGACAGCCTTCAATTCGCGCTTACGGCGCTGTCACTTGCGTGGTTGGGCGCCACACTCATTCCAATCAACCGAAAGTTATCTGACGGAGAAATTTCTTGGCTTATCCATGACGTCTCGGCAGACCTGCTGATCGTTGATTCGGGCGTCGATGACCGAGAGTTTGAACTCGCTGAAAAGCCGTTTATTCAGGTTGGCGACTTGACTCTCAGTCTTGATTGCGAGGCCGTTGAGCTTCTCCCGGACACAGTCGCTCTGATTATGTACACGAGTGGTACCACCGGCGTACCCAAGCCCGTGCCGTTGACTTGGGCCAATATTCAAGCGAGCGCCGTGGCATCATCGATAAACCTTGGATTGCATCGCGATGATGTGTGGCTATCAGTGCTTCCCCAACACCATATTGGTGGCCTGTCTATTCTGTATCGTGGGTTGATTTACGGTACGGCAACAATGTTGCACAACGGATTCGAAGTAGCTGCGGTTTGCCGTGCGATAGCCGGCAAGGTCACATTGATTTCGTTGGTTCCCACCATGCTGAACCGATTGGTAAGTTCGTCGCAGTTTCAGACGGTTGCCGAATCTGGCAATTTGCGTTCTATTCTAGTTGGGGGGGGACCTTTAAATCGCTCTGACATCGCTTGGTGCTTGAACCGCGGAATTACAGTTCTCCAAACTTACGGAATGACGGAAACAGCGTCACAAATTACGACGATGCCGATCGAGTCAGCGCTAGCCAGAATTGGCTCGGCAGGACTACCGGTTCTTGGTTCGCAAATTTCCATTCGCAACGATTTGTTTGAGACCGTGGAGCAAGGTTCGGTCGGAACGATTCACGTGCGTGGCCCCATGGTCATGAAGGGATACCTTGACCGACCCAGTGAAAACGCTCG
The DNA here is from genome assembly GCA_037968515.1 of Bradymonadaceae bacterium. GTDB lineage: Bacteria > Myxococcota_A > Bradymonadia > Bradymonadales > Bradymonadaceae > JBFFMO01. The sequence goes on along the minus strand of JBBKVQ010000305.1, from coordinate 5,033 downwards.
TCGGTTTCGTGATGGCTGGTTTGACACTGGTGATTTTGGATCGTTGGACGCTTCGGGTTTTTTGACCGTCGTCACACGCAGAGACGACTTGATTATCTCGGGCGGTGAAAATGTGTATCCCGCCGAAGTCGAAGCCGTGTTGATTGAATTCCCGGGCGTCAGGGAGGCCGCAGTGTTTGGACTACCGGACGCAGAGTGGGGGCAGATCGTAGCGTCGGCAATTGTCGTGGATTTAGCCGTGGACGTGGAGGGAGCTAAACGGTGGGTGTCCAGCAAAATCGCCAGATACAAAGCGCCACGGATCGTCTTCGTGGTCGACGAACTGCCACGGACCGCCAGTGGAAAAGTTCAGAGTCATAAGCTCCGTGAGCGGTTTACGCGACCTAATCCCTTGGCGACAAATTGACTCGTTGCCGCAATATATCTTCGAGAGGGTTATAATAGTTCGGCCCTTTTTCGAACACTCCGTCGGCTCCTTTCCCACCGTTCGCTGGGCGGAAAACATCTGCGAAAACGCCCGCCTCTAGGACCGAAAAGAGCCCCTCATCGCTCACACGCTCCAACAGGGTAGTGGCATCGCGAACCACGTCTTGTGCTCGGGTTTGAATACGTCCACCGGGACGATACATGATTTCGTCTCCCAGATGTCGCGCATTATTCATGACGTATTGAGCGTTCTCTAGCGCCAGATAGCGGTCACTCATGTGGGGAGTATGCATGGCTTCGGTCATCATGCCCAAAAGTTGGATACCCTGCTTCGTCCAGGCACCGATCAAGTTGAAAAGCGCATCTTGGATATGACCCTTGAACACATTTCCGGTCATGTATTTTGTAGGTGGCATGTATTTGAGGGGCGCTTGTGGAAAGATCTCCCGGGCCATTTCAGCCTGCGACAATTCGAGAAGGAATCCATCTTCTAGACCGGGATTTATCTCCATCGCATGGCCTAGTCCCATTTGTTCAGCCCGAAGGCCACTGCGCAACGCGAACTGTTCATTAATGAACTGGCTTGCCAGCACTGTATGTGCGGCATCGACGGCATCTGCGGTGGTTAAGTAGTTGTCCTCGCCGGTGTTGATGACGACACCAGCTGCAGCGTTGATGAGCCGGCTAAAATACTGATCAACAAATGTTCTTCTGGGGTTGATGTCACGAAACAAGATCCCATACAGAGCATCGTTGAGCATCACGTCAAGGCGCTCAAGTGCACCCATTGCGGCGATTTCGGGCATGCACAGTCCGCTGCAGTAATTGCAGAGGTGGATGTATCTGCCTAGGTCTTCACCGACCACGTCGAGCGCTTCACGGACGATTCGGAAATTCGCTTGAGTGGCATAGGTGCCACCGAAACCCTCTGTTGTTGGGCCGTAGGGAACGAAATCGAGCAGGCTCTGACCGGTAGACCTGATCACTGCGATGATGTCGGCGCCTTGACGCGCAGCGGTCACTGCTTGAACGGCATCTTCGTAGATATTGCCAGTGGCAACGATGACGTAGTGGAGGGGCTCCGGGCGAGGATCGCAATCCGCGATTCGCTGTGCCCGAAAAGCCGCATTTCGCAAGATATTCTCTGCCGATTCTTCCGCCAACTCTTGACCGACTGCGCGAATAGATGACTCGTCAATGTCCGGGAGACCTTCCAAGCGGAGTTCGCCTGCGGCGATGGATTCAGCAATCATCTGAGGGTCACGCCCGGTTGAAATCACTGCGCGAGCGACCACGCGGGAGACGCCGTCTTCGAGGAGTCCTGCCTCGCGTACAGTGTCAACGAAGAGATTCGGAAGAGGGATGTCGTCTTCATTAACACCATCCACGCCCATAAGGCGCAGAGCCGTGCGCTCGATGGCGATTGTGCTGCGTTTTGCGACAAAACCGTCCATTTGTTCAGCAATTTGAGCCGCTGCTTTTCGAGCACGCGCGATAACTTCCGGATCCAGACCAAGACGGGACATACAAACCTCAGTGATTGTCACAGGGGGGTATACGATGGAACGATCGCCTCGAAAAGGCTGGCTGGGCTCTCAGTCTGCCGTGGAAGCGTTCGGCGTTGAGATGGCGTCGAGCCATGACGACATTTCAGACGAGTCGTATCGGTGATCGGTTTCGATTTTGAGCAGATCCAGCTCGCTGGCGATGCGCTCAAGGAACACGGAAACCCGATGAAACCATTCATTAAACCAAGATGTCAGTTCCATGGCTGCGAGCCGCGACGTGTCCGGGAGAAGTCTTCGCAGCTTCGAGCGCCATAATGCCTTGTCACCATCGAGTGACAGTAGAATATCATTTCCGACGAGTTCGATTCGGCTCCCAACCGACGCATCCAGTCGCCCGACCACTTTTTCGTACAAGAGCTGCCGTGATGCCCTTAACTCGTCGAATAGTCCTTCGATGCTGCGGTGTTGAGCGCGCGCATCCAAGAGAGGCATCCGCTGGACGACATCTTCAAGTCGCCGCGCCAGCGTACCTTCGAGTTCGTTTAGGGTATGCGCAACCTCGTCGAATGACTCGTCAACAACATCCGAGAATCGGGTTCGTAGAAGTCGCCCTATGAATTTGGCATCCTCTGCGGCCAGCGATGGGCGAGACAGAATTTGTCCCGCCGGTCGAAGCGATTCGGCGATTTCGTGCTCGATGGAGAGCAGTAAGTAGGAGGTCTTGTCCTCCAGGTTTCGCCGCTGGTTTTCGATCAACGCGTTGGCCTTCGCCCTCGCATCAGACTCAACCCAAATCGAGATCTGGGCGACCCGGTCGCCCAACTCTACCATTGCGTCCGCACGTTGATCCCCAAATGCGTGGATTGCATTGAACAGAACCCCGAGTTGTCGGAGAACTTCGAGAACCTTTAGGCGTCCTGCGCGTTCAACGACGTGCGTATCGATGAACTCCCGGAAGTTCTCGAAGTCCGGAGTGTTGTTGGGTCGGGCGGCTGCGGCTTCCTGCGCCGAGAGTCCAAACGTGCCCGCGATTTGTTCGCCAATATTTTCCTCCACGTATGCGATAAGTTCCGCAAGCTTGTTGGTGCGATCGTTTCCGAGTCGGTCAATCTTGTTTAGGACGACGATCAACCGTTCCCTTCCATTGCGGAGGCCGTCGATCCGGTCAAATTCGCTCGCCGATAAAACCTGATTGGCATCCATGACCCAGATGATCGCTTCGGCGTTTTCCAAGGCGCTTGAGGCCACGGATTCATGTCGTTCTTCAAGTGCGTTGAACCCTGGTGTGTCCCAAAATTCGAGGGCTCGCAGCACCGGGTGAGGAAACATGAATTCTACGCGCTCCACTTCGGCGGAATTGTCCTTCATTATTCTGGAAGCCTCTTCAAATCTCACTTCTTGCGGTGAGGCGTTCAGATAGTGGAGCCTAGCAGCACGTCTGGGGCCAAATCGAACAATACCTGTATGTGCTGTGGTGGGCAGGACGCCGACCGGAAGAAGATCTTCTTCTAGTAGAGCGTTCAGAAGGGTTGATTTGCCGGCATTGAATTCCCCCACTATGGCCAATGATAACGGCGATTCAAGTTTCTGGACCAGCGACTGTGCCGGGGAAACGAATTCACTCAGCCGCGGGTCAGCGGTCACCCACTTCACCACTTGTGTGATTACGCCTTCCAGAGACATCGGATTATAAGGGTCTTCAGGAAACTCGAATCGGGGTTTCAGACGGTCCAACGTTTCGAGCCTCATTGCGGTGGCGAGGTCAAGAAGTTCCGGGTCTTTCTGAGCCTCGTGTAGATGTTGCAAGACCGCTGAGTGATCGGAGGATTTGCTCAAAATGCGAGCTATTTCCAGATGGGCCTGAGCACGATCGACTTCAGTGGTTTCTGCACGCAGCGATTCTTCAAGGAAATGTCGAGCTCCTGAAACATCTCCACGTTCCGCGTGTAGTCGGCCAATTCCCAACAAGGCCCTTCCTCTGGTTCCAAGGTGAGGCATGGCTTGGAGCAGAAAGCCACTCGCCACGTCTGAATGACCAAGTTCAAGTTCGGCGAATCCAAGACCGACCAGAGCGCTGGCGTCTTCCGGAAGTTTGCCCAGCAAATGCAGGTAAGCATTTCGAGCTTCAGTCCAATTCTTAAGGGCACTCGCGCATTCCCCTCTGATTCGCCATTCTAGGGTCTTAAGAAGTGGGTCGTTGATGTCCGGGAGACCTTCGATTGCCTGAGAGGCTAGGTCCGGAAGACCTTGCGTGAGACGGATTCTCGCTAGTGTTAATAGGGCCTCGGCGTCGGTCACGTGTTCGATCGATGTCATTAAGAAGGAGCAAGCCTTATCGAGGTTTCCCTGACGCTCAAGAATTAGCGCCATCAATATCTGTGATTTTGGATCAGTGATATTTTTGTCGATCTTGCTCAACAGGGCTGCCGCCTCTGCCACGTCGCGGTCCAACATCAATCTCACCAACTGGTGGCCGATGTGTAGATTTTCGGGCTGAAGGCGTGATGCACGGTGCATTTCACGTTCAGCCTTATCTGGCCGTGCGATCGCAGTGTAGACCCGAGCCAGGCCGCATGAGGTCTCAAATTCGAGATCCTTTCCGTCCGGAAGACTAGTGGCTTGCAGAAGATGCTTTTCGGCGTTCCCCCACTGTTTGAGCGCTTCGTAGGCGTCGGCCGCTTGGACGTGCAGTGAGGCAGACTCACGAATCGTGAGGGCGCGTTCCACCGCGTCAGCCATCAATTTCCAACGTTTTAGGTGTCGATAGGAGCGGGCCAGTAGAATGAACGTTCGTTGAGTGTCGGGGTGCCGAAGCACCATCGCTTGGAGCAGCTCGATCGCCTGTTCGGGGGCGCCTGCAGAAATCTTGGCCAACGCTTCTTCGTGAGCCCGATGAAGGTCTTCCGGAATTCGAACTTCGTCGAGAATGTCGCCAAATCGGCCGGATATTTTATCAAAAATACTCATCGGAAGCTCGTATCAGGTAGCATTGGAATAGCCTGCACAGGACTTTGTAACCGATACTAATCGACCATCTCTTTCAAAGCTCGCAAACAACCATGCATAGTCTTCGTCAAACTGTCATTGCTGCGCTGTGTA
>JBBKVQ010000304.1:0-11516 GCA_037968515.1 Bradymonadaceae bacterium | reverse complement strand
CCTCCAGGTGGCGGCGGCGGCGGTGGTCGTGGCGGCGCTGGTGGCGGTGGAGCTGGCGGCGGTGGCGGTGGACGCGATCGCTGGTAGTCGTACCCCTTGTACGTAAGCACGGAGCCCGCATTTGCGGGCTTTTTTTTGTTCTTGTGATTTAGGATTGAACCGCGCGGCGCCCGTCGTTAGCCTGTCACATCATTTTGTTGCTTGAATTGGATAAGCTACCTGGGTGAAGCATGAAAGTCGCATTGGTTACTGGCGCAAATCGTGGCATCGGTCTCGAAGTTTGTCGCCAACTCTCCGACCTTGGTTATCACGTTATCTTGACCGCTCGGAACGCCGACGCTGGTCAGGCTGCTGCCGCTCGACTTCGAGTCGAGTATCGTCCACTTGATGTTTGTGACCCTGTGTCGATCGCTAACCTTGTCGAAAAGGTCCGCGAACGTCACGGCAAGCTAGACGTCCTAGTGAATAATGCAGGGGTCTCCCTGAAGGGATTCGACTACCAGGTGGTCAAAGACACTCTTGCAGTAAACTATTTTGGCGCCCTTGCGGTCACCGATGCGTTTTTGCCGATCATCTCGGAGCGCGGGCGGATCGTGATGGTGTCGAGCGCAATGGGTGAGCTGGCGTGTTTGGGACTTGAACTGTCAGACCGTTTTGCAAACGATTCCCTGACGCGCGATGAGCTCAATGACCTCATGCGGAAATTTGCCGAAGACGTTGCCTTCGAACATCATCTTCAGAAAGGTTGGCCCAGCTCAGCTTATCGCGTTTCGAAGGTCGGATTGAATGCGCTCGTGCGTGTGCTCGCCCGTGAGCTGAAAGACGATCCCCGCGATATTCGAGTCAATGCGGTGGATCCCGGCTGGGTTCGAACCGATATGGGAGGAAGCTCTGCTCCCAAAGAGCTGTTCGAAGGCGCCGACTCCATCGTCTGGCTCGCAAAAAAAGACGACGAAAACTCACCAAAAGGGGCGTTCTTTCGGGAACGGCAGTCCACAAAGTGGTGAGTTCGTGGCGGATTTGAGCCCGATCTGAGGCAATGCTGCGCAATGTCGGGTTGTGTATTGACCGCTTCATCTCATCGTTGGAAAGTTCGCTCCTGTTTACCAACAAAGAGAAGGTGCATGATGGGTTTTGTTTCTGAATTCAAAGAGTTTGCGGTCAAGGGAAGCGTCATAGATCTCGCTGTCGGCGTTATCATCGGTGGAGCGTTCGGGACGATCGTGACGTCGTTGACCAAGGATCTCTTGATGCCACTTGTAGGCATGGCGATCGGGGACATCAATTTCTCGAACATGTTTATTGTGCTTACGGATATCCCCGCGGATTACCCTGGCGCGATGACTTATGCAGACCTGACGGCAGCCGGAATCCCACTTTTTGCGTATGGCAATTTCATCACGGTGGTGATCAATTTTACGATTTTGGCATTCCTAATCTTCATGATGGTCAGGCAGATCAACCGACTTAAGAAAGCCGACGAGGCGCCCGCACCCAAACCTGCACCAGTGGTTGTGCCAGAGGATGTCGCGTTGTTACGCGAGATTCGCGACGCGCTCACGAAGTAGTTTCGACGGCCTCCACCTCGGTTCGCTTCTTTTTCGTGAGCGAACTGAAAATGAGCTCGTAGCTCTCATCGATCATTGAATGAACGAGATCAGCGCTTAGCGTGCCGTCTAAGATCACAGTATTCCAGTGTTTCTTATTCATATGATACCCCGGAATGACGGCAGGGTGGTTGGCTCGTAGTTCGATCGCCCGCTCAGGGTCACACTTCACATTAAACTGGGATGGGAACGCTTCAAGCGACAGAAGCAGGTAGATTTTACCTGCGACTCTGAACGTCAACACGTCCGGGCCAAAGGGTTGGTCTTCAGTCGTGGCTGTCTTGAGAAGGCAATATTCGCGAACCAGTTCTGCGTCCATTTGTCGTTCCTAGGTAAGGGGGCGCGCTCTTAGGTATTCGGCCCACTCGCTGAGTTGTTGAGCAAATGGGGAGTGCTGGGGGAACAGAAGCCTAAACGAATCACTCAGCATTTTCATGCCGGGGAAGAGCTCGATCAAAGTGCCCTGAAGCAGGTCCTCGGCAACAATATAGCGAGGAAGCACGGCGCAGCCACGCGCAGCGAGGCACATCTGCCGCATGGCGTCCCCCATGCCGCAAAGTCGTACATCTTTGAAATTCCATGACGCTCCCGCTGCGCTCGATAGGTATCGCGTCAGTGGAAGTGTTTCATCCACATCAAAGAGAACGTGATTCAGGCTGTCGCTAGCGTGGTCAAACGGGTTCACCGCCACCAGTGTGGGTGAGGCCACAAATACGTATTCTTCTTGATGGAGGAACTCGACTCGCCAATCTTGTCTGGCAACCGCGGCGCTGGTTATCACCGCATCAAGAAGCCCCTTTTCGAGACGATTGAGAATATCGGGCCCAGAGCCAAAATAAACGTCAAAACTCAGGTCGGGGCGGTCGTGTTCCCAGTCCACGACGGCGGGTACGACCCATGAACCGCCGAGTTCAAGTCGGGTTCCGAGCGTGAGTCGAATGACTGGTCGGGCTTCCGGAGCCACGGTTACGACACAATTGGCAGCGTGCTGAAGTGTCTTTTTTGCCTCGGGCAATAGACGGTGTCCTGCGGCAGAAAGCTCAACTCGCCTGGTGGTCCTCTGGAAGAGAGTGGTCCCAAGCTGGCTCTCGAGTTGTTGAATGCGCTGTCCGAATGCCGCTGGCGTCAAATGCACCTCTTCGGCCGCACGCCGGAAGTTCAAGTGGCGTGCCGCCGACACAAAGCAACGCAGGTTTTCAATCGAAGGCAATTCCATTTACGGGTAATACCACGCTGTAAGTGCGGCGCGTGCCGAGAATACTGGCAGGACCTGATGGTCCAAAACTTCACTCAAAAAAACCACCAATCGATCACCAATGGGGTCGATTTCTTCGACCAAGTCATTGAAAAACACGCGCAACTGTCCGCCGTGGGCGGGTTCCCAGTCGACGTTCGGGTAATAGATTGCCGTCAGCACGCGACTGCTCTGTCCATGAAAAGCGTCACGGTGCCGGTCGTATTGAGCGCCGTCGCCCGGATAAAGCGCGATCTGTGTGTCGAAGCGTTTCACACCCATCCAGCAGTGTTCGTTGGCGGCCTTTCGGACGCCCTCAAATAGCGCAGTCACGGGTTCAAACAGATCTGCCGTGTCATGATCGACCCAAGCGATGAGATCCTGACGAATGGTTTCGTCCTGCCGGCGTGATCCCATTCGCCCGACGCCGGCGTTTCGGAGTTCGCCGTCGTGCGCGAGTGCCAAGATTTGCTCGAACGTGCCGCCTGCAACCGTCTGGCCTAGAACACCGTCGAAAATCAGCGCGCCACCATCGCCGAGCACGTGAACCATTTCGTCGTCCCAAGGACGCCAATCCATGCACATACTTCTCATGATGCCTCCGGGGCTGTGTTTTTCACCAAATCACTCTGCGTCAATAGCGAAGCATTTCAAAGCCAAAACACTTGCGAGAATGGCTCTCCTCGTGGACACTCCGCGCATCTGAGCTGAAAAGGTGAGCCATGAAAAACACACGTGTGGTCGACATTCTCGAAGGAAAACTTGCTGTAGGTAGCGAGGTGACGGTTCAAGGCTGGGTGCGAACTCGGCGTGACTCGAAAGCCGGCGTTTCGTTTGTCAATGTTTCGGATGGTTCATGTTTTGACGGCGTTCAAGTCGTGGCAGACGACAAACTGGCCAATTATGCCTCGGAAGTTCTGAAGCTCTCGACGGGATGCGCGGTGAGTGTTGTGGGGGTGGTTGTCGAGTCGCCTGCTCAGGGACAGGCGCTTGAGGTCCAGCCTACCAGCATTGAGGTGGTCGGCTGGGTTGAAGAACCCGAGTCGTATCCGATGCAGCCAAAGCGGCACAGCATGGAACACCTTCGCGAAAACGCGCACTTGCGGCCTCGAACAAACTTGATCGGAGCAGTTGCCCGCGTGCGCAATTGCTTGGCTCAGGCGGTTCATCGCTTTTTCACGGAGAACGGCTTTGTTTGGGTACATACGCCGATTATCACAGCCAACGATGCCGAAGGCGCGGGAGAGATGTTTCGGGTTTCGACACTCGACGCGGCCAATCCACCCCGTACCGATGATGGCCGAGTCGATTTTTCGCAGGACTTTTTTGGTCGCGAAGCGCATTTGACCGTGTCGGGGCAGCTCAATGTCGAGACTTACTGCATGGCGCTAAGCCGCGTGTACACTTTCGGCCCGACGTTTCGTGCTGAAAACTCCAACACACGTCGCCACTTGGCGGAATTCTGGATGATCGAGCCAGAACTGGCGTTCGCTGATCTGGCTGCTGACGCGGACCTGGCCGAGGCTTTTTTGAAGTATATCTGCAAGGCCGCTCTGGAAGAGCGGGCCGACGATATGGCCTTTTTCGACAAATTCATTGAAAAAGGGACGATCGCCAAGGTTCAGAAGTTGGTTGATAGCGATTTTGCGCGGTTGGATTACACCGACGCCATCACCGAATTGCAGAAAGCGAACCAGAAGTTCGAATACGCCCCGGATTGGGGAGTGGACTTGCAGTCTGAGCACGAAAAGTACCTTACGGACAAAGTCGTGGGAGGCCCGCTGGCTGTGATCAACTATCCAAAGGACATCAAAGCTTTCTATATGAGGCTGAACGACGACGGCAAAACCGTCGCCGCAATGGACATTCTGGCCCCTGGAATCGGGGAAATCATCGGCGGTTCTCAGCGCGAAGAGCGTCTTGAGGTTTTGGACATGCGCATCATTGAGCTTGGACTCAACCCCGAGGACTACTGGTGGTACCGGGACTTGCGTAAGTACGGCACGACCCCGCACGCTGGATTTGGCCTCGGATTTGAGCGCGCGGTTCAGTATGTGACTGGCGTTGATAATATCCGAGACGTGATTCCGTTTCCTCGTGCACCGCGCCATGCGGACTTTTAGTCTAAACGAAGTTGAAAATCATTATCAATTAGGCTAAAGCTTGGGCGTCGCGAGGTGAATTATGGCGGCTCTCACAAAATCCGATCTTCGAGCGCTCGATCCAGGCGAAGGGGCACATATTGTGTCTTTGGATTCGACCGCACCTATTCAGATCACTCGGCGCCTGATGGTGCTGGGCTTTGTGCCTGGAACGTACGTTTCAGTGATAAGGCGCGCTCCATTCGGCGACCCCATCGAATTTGAGCTTCGAGGCGGCCGCATTAGTCTGCGCGCCTCAGAGGCACGACTGATCTTCATTTCTTAAAGGCGCGACATGCAGCACGTCGCCACGAACCTACGAATCGCCCTAGTAGGCAGTCCCAATTCGGGAAAAACTACACTTTTCAATGCCCTCACGGGCTTGCGGCAACGAGTAGCAAACTACGCTGGCGTCACGGTCGAGCAAGTTCAGGGAGAGGTTAGGGTAGGAGGGCGCAATATAACGCTCATCGACCTGCCTGGGACCTATTCTTTGGAAGCCCTGAGTCCAGACGAAGAGGTGGTCTCGAAAGTCCTTGCTGGCACCATGCCTGGGTGCGATGTCCCGGACGGAATTGTCGTGGTCGCCGACGCCACCACGCTGGAGCGCTCGCTGCAGCTTGTGGGCGATGTGTTGAGGCTTGGGCGTCCAACGGTCTTGGTTTTGACCATGATCGACGAGCTCAAAGCGCGGCATGGGGGACTTAAGCTCAATAAATTGAAGCGTTCGTTGGGGATTCCGGTCGTCGGTGTGGTTGGCAACAAGGGGGTGGGAATCGACGATTTGCGCGCACTCTTGGCCACGTCGGCGGATTGGAACGCATCGAAAGTCGATATTCCAGAATCGCCCGAAGCAAGGTTTGCGTGGGCCGACGAGATTTTCGAAGAATGCGTGAGTGCGCCACGTCGCGACACCACGCTGACCGATCGTATTGATTCTGTGCTTTTGCATCCCGTGGCGGGAACCGCGATTTTTGCAATTTTTATGTTCCTGTTTTTTCAGGTCGTTTTTGCTGTCGCGGCACCGATTCAAGAGATGTTCGAATCAGCAGTCGGGATGATGGGAGCTGTCGTCGGGCAAGTTTTGCCTGATGGCTTATTCAAGTCACTTCTTGTTGATGGGGTCATCGGTGGAGTCGGTGGTGTCGTTGTGTTTGTGCCTCAGATTGCATTGCTTCTGCTGATGATCGCGCTGCTCGAAGGCACCGGCTACATGGCTCGGGCCGCTTTTGTGATTGACCGTGTGATGGGTTGGGCGGGGTTGGAAGGGCGGTGTTTCATCGCCTTGCTCTCGTCGTATGCCTGCGCGATCCCGGGCATTATGGCAACGCGCGGAGTGCCCGACCCCCGTAGCCGTTTGGCGACGATTCTGGTGGCTCCGTTCATGACCTGTTCGGCTCGGCTGCCGGTTTACGGATTATTGATTGGGGCCTTTATCCCCAAACAGTCATTTTTGGGTGTCTTCAATCTTCAAGGCGCGGTGCTGTTTGGCCTTTATTTGCTGGGCTCAGTCAGTGCGTTGTTGGCAGCAGCGGTGCTGAAACGTGGAATCCTGCGTGGCGCGACGTACCCGTTTTACATGGAGCTGCCGCCGTATCGGATTCCGACTTTTCAGGCCATCTGGCATCGACTTTCCCGCGGAGTTTGGGCGTTCTTGCGTAAAGCAGGCACGGTGATTCTGGCGGCGAGTGTGATTCTGTGGGCCACGTTGAACCTTCCTCGAGTTGAGGTTCCCAGTGAATTCGCTGGCGATGAAGTGGCTGCTCAGACCTACCAACTTGAGAACAGCTACGCCGCCGCGGTTGGACATGCCATGGAACCGGTGCTTGCTCCGCTCGGGTTCGATTGGAGAATCGGGGTGGGGCTTGTTGCGAGCCTAGCGGCTCGTGAGGTCATCGTGTCGACGATGGCGCAAATCTATGGGTTCGGCGGGGATGAAGGCGACCTGGACGGTCTGGCGGCTCAGCTTCGTAAGGCAAAAGACGCAGAAGGGAACCTTGTTTACACGCTGCCGACTGTGCTGGCTTTGCTGGTGTTCTTTGTTTACGCGCTGCAATGCGTTTCGACGCTCGCCGTGATGCGTCGCGAGACTGGGTCGTGGCGATGGCCTGCCTTGGCCTTCACTTATATGCTGGGCATCGCTTGTGTCATGGCATTTTTCACCCGATGGGGTGCGATCGCGCTCGGGTGGGGTTAGCGTCTAGCTCTACCAAGAATACGTGGCAACGGCGCCGGTTGGAGTCGGCCTCACAGTAATCCGGTCATTATCGAGCAGGGACCACGTAATCAGCCCGCTGCCGCCGGCGACCAACAGGCCGCCAATGGCGTAAAACGTGATTGCTGTGTTCTGGTCACCTTCAATCGAACTTTTCAGACGATTGTATGTCGCGGTGTCGCCGGCCTGTGCGGCCTTCTCGTAAGAGTCGATGGTGTCATTCATGGACGCGTCAACGACTGCCCCGACGACCAAACCAGTTACCCCTAAACCAACACTGCCCACACCCGTCCAAAATCGCCAATCGCGTTCTTCCAGCCAATTGTCTTTAACGATCGGCGGCGGCGGCGCAGCTTGTTGCTCCGCGATTTGGTTCATTGCCAGACTACTCGTTATCTTTGCAGCTCCTCGGTACTGACGGAGCGCCGTCATTCGGGCGCGGTTCTGAGTGGCGTCGGGTTCCGTCAGGCCCGTTGAATCCGCCAGTTCTGCAACGGCCAGCGATTGATCCATGCGTCCCATTTTCCCGTGTGCCGTCGAGATATTATAAAGGAAAATCGGATCAGGATAGAGCGCATACCCCTTCTGAAACTCCTCGATCGCTTGGTCGTATTGCTGTTCAAAATAGAGTGCGACCCCTTTTTCAAAGTGTTCCTGAATCTGGTCAACCTCGTCGGAACCCGCGTCTTGTGCCCAAACAGAGGAGGTTGCAAACAGGCCCACAAGGGCTATCAAAGCAGCAGCGCGATTCATGGCAATGTCGATAGATTGGGTTTTCGAATTTTCTTCGAAGTGTTGGTAGGTCGGGGAGTTCGAACTTTCTTTTCAACGTCGAGATCACTTGGTTTGACCGTGATTTCCTCGGCAGGCTTTTCAAGCTCGATTATTGGGGCGTCAACAGGTGGGTCCAATTCGGCGCTGGGTTCCGAATCCAATAGATCTTCGGGAGCCGTGACCGCTGCCGCTTCTAAATTGGCCGGTTGAGTCGGTTCAGTGACTTTGATGTTGGCTTCGTTTGCGACTTCCGTTGGCGCTTCAGGTTCGGTGTTATCACCGAAAATCATGAAGCCGATTGCGAGGCAGAAGAAGACGATAAGGATTACGATTGCCACTCGTTTTCGGTTGTCTCCCGGGGGAGCCACGACCTCGACGGAGATTTCCTCCAACTCGTACTCGATCAGGCTTTCATAATCTAGGTAATCAACGGACGGCTCAACTTTGTAGTTCTCGAGGTCCTGCATGATGGCGCTGGCGCTGGCATAGCGTTTTGAAACGTCCTTTTCGATCATTTGGTTCACGATTCGACGAAGGCTAGGTTCGACCTCTAGCTCATCTGGCAGACGAATTGGGACCTCGTTGATGTGCCGAGCGAGCGTGTTCATGGTCGACTTCGCCATGACTGCTTTTTCGCCGACTAAAAGTTCGTAAAACACAAGTCCTAGGCTGTAGATGTCTGTGGAAGGCGCCAGGCGATGTCCACGAATCTGCTCGGGCGACATGTATCGGGGCGTGCCAATCAGAACTTCGTCATCGGTCAGGTCGGGATTATCTGCGTTAAAGACAGGGTCATCCATCGACTTTGCGAGTCCGAAATCAAGGACTTTGATTTGGTCTCGTCGCCCCATATGACTGTAGAGCATGATGTTTGGAGGCTTGATGTCTCGATGAAGCACGCCCCGGGCGTGGGCTTCTTCGAGGCTCGAAAGCGCCTGCAGCACGATATTCACAGCTCGGGTAGGGGTAACTGCGCCTTCTTCAGCGATGACGTCTGACAGCGCCTGCCCGTTGATGAATTCAAGCACCATGTAAAGCAAGCCATCTGGCGTCTGCCCGTACTCGTACATCAGGACCGTATGCGGATCCCGAAGTTGCGACACCAGTTGCGCTTCGCGCTCGAAACGTTTCGAGACAATATCGAGTCGTCTGTCGGCGGCACTCTTGTCGTCATTGAAACCCACGCGCGTCGCCGGGCGAAGCACTTTAATGGCCACAGGCCGCCCAAGGTCATTTTGCATGGCCTTATAGACGCAACCAAACCCGCCGCGGTTGAGGATCGACTCGATCGTGAACCGTCCAACAAAAACGTCGCCCGCGACCGGAAAAGTCGCCTGCTCTCTGGGTTCTTTGTCCAAGACGTCAGCCATTACCAAGTGAGATTCCTTGTTCAACTTCGCTGTGGTTTCTCTACTATTGCAATAGCCATCACTATACGCCTGTGGGGGGGAAACTCAAGTTAGCCCAAGAAGCCGAGCCCATTCGGAAAGTTCGGGGCAAGTCATCCACGTCGAACTGAGGCGGCGCATGCCTGAGAGACTATTCCCGCTCCCAATGGGGGCCCATGGCGGAGGAGGTGCGAGCCACTCGCCATTTTTAATCATGTGACTACGGTCGCTCGAAAAATCGCGAATATAGTCATCCGCGGCAATGGCTAAAAACTTAGGGGCGTACTCTGGTGGGGAATGCTGGAAGGAACGATCCAACCAGACTGGGAGCGGAGTTCGCACGCCTTGATCGTGGTCAAAGTCGATGATGATGCCATCAACACCAACGTAGACGACGTGATAATCCCAGACGAGACCCTCAGGTTGCAGCCGTTGGCTCTCGAAATACACCCCTGACAGGTTGCTAACGAAGATGGCCCAACCTGTGCGTTTTTCGTCACAGAGATGCCAGATGTTTTCTTCACAAAAATAAGGGTGATATTTCACGAAACGAGACCGTCGTTAAATCAGTGGACCCCTTCACGTTGGGCCGTGAACGAGACGCTGTCCACTTGGTTTTCGGCTTGGACAAACACATCGACCCATGGGTCATTCTGGTAGGCCTCAACTCGTTGGAGATTGAGTTGCGTTTGATGATCCGCCCTGGCCGACTGAAAATTCATGACGTCCATTTCGAACTCGTGTAACTCGACTTCATCAAAATCCGCGGCCTTATCGGCAGAGCGAGACGATCGAGTCACGCGTCGACTTGAAAATCCTCCACCACAGCCTGAGCGCGAGGTTCCGCTCAACCCCATTCCACCGACGCCGAACAGGCTGTCTTCGGTGAGAAGTTCGTCATCTAAAAAACCGCAACCCTGAAGGCTAAGACACACAGCGGTGGTGAGCAGGAAGAGTAATATTCGCATGACAGCCTCGGTTGATGGTGTGTCAGTTGGACATCGGCGGTTCGAGATTGTTCCATCCCTTCCAACCGTTGCGCCAAGCGGGCCATGGGTGTAGCTTCCGCGAGACTTTTATTGCGTGAGATCTTCATGAGTGTTCTGGCAGCCATTCCATACGACCTCTTTATGTTCGGCCCTTGGGAAATCTATGGTCCGCTCAAGATCCAATCGTTTGGATTGCTGGTCGCCATCGGCCTATTGCTGGCGTTCACGATGGCATCGCGACGTGGTGAGCGCGAATTCGGAATATCGGGCGAGGAGTTCCAGAATTTTGGAATGTACCTGGTTGTGATTGGCTGGATCTCGTCTCACGTGCTTAATATCGTTTTTTATGAGCCCGAAAAAATCTTGGAAGATCCTTTGATCCTCTTCAAGGTCTGGGGCTCCATCTCGAGTTATGGCGGGTTCATCGGCGGCGTTTTGGCGGCGTTTATCTACCGCTGGCGCCATCCAGAGAAGAACTTTAACGAGTTGGTCGACCTTGCGGCTTATGCCTTGACGTTCGCGTGGATGTTCGGTCGATTTGGGTGCGCTTCCGTTCACGACCATCCCGGCTCTACGACCGATTTCTTTCTGGGTGTCCAGTGGACCGATGGCACGATACGCCACGACTTGGGCCTCTACGAAGCCATCTGGTGGATGATTATTGTGGCGGCGGTGCTGATCGCTGACCGCAAACCCAAGCCGGTGGGATTTTTCCCGGCTCTTATTGCTACGATGTATGCGCCTGCACGTTTTTTCCTCGATTTCCTACGGGTTCCGCCCGAGGCCGGCGGGGATGCCCGCTACCTTGATTTGACGCCAGCTCAGTACCTGTCCGTTGGGCTTTTTGCCTTGGGCCTGTATTTTTGGTTCAGGATTAAGGATCAGCCTGCGGCGGTGTGGCGTGCATATGTCCATAATTCAGCAAAGGCTGACTCGAAGTCGGCTGATTCGTCGAAGCCTGACTCGAAGTAAGAAGTTTGTGCCATGCGACTTTAGGTCGCTTACCTCATGAGGTTGAATACGATGTCGAAGAAGGTCCGTAAGGCTGTTATTCCTGTGGCAGGGCTGGGTACCCGACTGCTGCCAGTTACAAAATCCGTCCCCAAGGAACTCCTGCCCATCGTGGATGTGCCTGCGATTCAAGTGATCGTCGAGGAGTGTATTGCCT
>JBBKVQ010000303.1:0-38067 GCA_037968515.1 Bradymonadaceae bacterium | reverse complement strand
CTCCATCAGGAAATTCAAGGCACTTCCACCGGCGCCGCAGCCAAAACACTTATAAATGCCCTTCGCCGAGTGCACATTGAAACTCGGCGACTTCTCGTTATGAAATGGGCAAAGCCCCTTATAGTTGGCGCCCGCCTTCTTGAGTGTCACGTATCCAGAAATGATCTGAACAATGTCCGATCGCCTGAGTACCTCGTCTATAACTGTGTCGGGAATGCGTCCCATGGCGACTCAATGACGCAGTGCGGTTTCCACTCCGTTCAAATTAGGTAGTTCAGGATCGGAAAAGAGACAGATATTTACGCCGTTGAAGGCCAAATAGGCGGTGAATAGTAGCGACTGAAATGAGCATGTCAAATTGGCTTCCCGCTTTTCTGAACCTCACGTTGGGCCGCGTTTCCAAAGGCTTGACGCACACCACTTCACGCTTTCACCACGTGGCGCGATGGTCCTCAGCTACTCCCGGAAAGCTAACTTCGTGACCGGCCATTCTGCCATGCCAGATTCCCAAGGGTTGTTCGTATTGAGACTTCACGACTTTCAGGTCCAGGTCTTCCTTTCGAATCCCCTCAATCACAAGCTCCAAGTCGATCAACCCTTTATCATCACTGACTTTCCACGAATCACCCCGCACAAACTCGGCACGGCCAAATCCAAAGACCTCATCCCCAATCCAGATGGCATTCTCGAAATCACCGTTGAAACCAGAAATGGCGTTAAATCCAATCGAAGTGCCATCGCGAAGCTGCCCACCACCAATCGCCCATAGCCAGGACGTCTGCCTGGCCATGATGCCGTGCGAGTGGTCCAGAAAACCTGAGGCGCCCTGAAATTTATGGTCGCCAACGCCTCGGATCACTCCTGAAACGTCCAAGCAGACTTGCTTACGCGTTACGTTCCAGGCCACCGGGGTAGGACAAAGCGCGGTCATCGCCGGGGCGGTCTCTTCGAAGGTCAGGTCGAGC
The DNA here is from genome assembly GCA_037968515.1 of Bradymonadaceae bacterium. Classification (GTDB taxonomy): domain Bacteria; phylum Myxococcota_A; class Bradymonadia; order Bradymonadales; family Bradymonadaceae; genus JBFFMO01. The sequence goes on along the minus strand of JBBKVQ010000303.1, from coordinate 37,102 downwards.
TTGGCCCCCATGAAATGCCCAATCACTTTCCAGACCGCGCCATCGCGCATGATCTTCAGCCCACCGCCATCTGCGATGTTCCGGGTGTTGGAGTCGTTGGAAACAAAAACTCTTTTGGGGCCGAGAGTCTGTGTTTCATCCAACCACCACTTCTGGTGCTCTCTATCAAAAATCCACAAAAAGACTTTGGACGCGTAGCCCACGTCCACAATCGCGCCACCGACCGCCAACTTATCGTCAAAAACCGAAAACCACTGCCATTTCTTTTCGCGCACTCGCTGCAGGAGCGAAGGACGAAACCCCCACGTACTCTCGCCCGAATAGGCGGAGTAGGTGGGAGTGTTTAACGTCGAAGGCGCGGGTGAAAGTGGTTTCGGTTGGGTCACTGAATCGAAACCGTCAGGTCGTAGGTCGGGTCGTCGTTGATCGCGGAATCGTAATTATCCGCGACGATGTAAACCGTGATGGGCGCAGTGGCGGTGTACGTGATGGTCTCGGTGCCAAACGAGTCGTCGCCGTCCAAGCAGCTTGCCTCGACTGCAGCACAGTCGGTGATGAGATACAGCGACGTGTCCTGATTGAAACCAGTCGGAGTCAACGATGCCGTAAGGGTCTGTCCCGCAATCAAGTCGACAGAATAGACGTTTTCTGGCCCGACTGCGTCGTAACCAGTGCACAGTCCGTTATCGTCGGGCGAATAGTTGGACTGCCAAGGGTACCAGGTGCCAGCGATCGAGCCGCTCTGGAGCACTGGAATAGCGGTCGCACAGCTTCCGCCAGCGTCACACGAGGTCTGACCCACAGTGCAGGTTTGATCACACGGGTAGATTTCGCCCGCGACACCAAAGGCGTTGCATAACTCGATGTTGAATCCATCCGTACAGGTTCGCAAACCTGGCGTGCACGTCGGAGTCTGAACTCCCACAGTCAAATCGTAGGCCCCCGAGGCCGTGGCGCTGTAGCTGTCCACAATGATGTAAAGAGGCACACCCGTCGAAACCACTGTGAGGCTTGCCGAATCAAATTCGTCCACACCATCAAGACAGGTCGTTGTGTCTGCGCAATCCGTCACGACATAAAGACCCACGTTGAAGTCCACCGTGATGTCGATTTGGACCACGTCACCCGCTGGAGCTGTCACGACATACGTCGCATCAGGTCCGACCTCAGCATAGCCGGTGCAACCAGTTGACAGCGGGTTGTAGTCGTTGGTGAACAGGCCGATATCTCCTTGGAACGAACCACCCAAGCCCACGTCGATAGCGCCCGAGCACAACTCGTTTGGCGCGGGATCACAAACACCTGCCGTGCAACCAAAATAGCAGGCGGTGTCTTCGTAGACGCCGTAGCTGTTGCAAGTCGACAGGGTATTTGGGCCAGAACAAAGCGCCGTTGCTGGCGTGCACTCTGGAGCCTTAAACGCGATATCCAGAACATAGGCGTCTGAGGTCGAAAACTGGGTGTCGACCACCATGAAGATGGTCTCGCCAACGGCTGAATAATACCCAAATTTTGCTCGATCGCCGGTGCCTGCTTTGCCTTCCAAGCAGGTCATCGTGACGTCAGAGCAATCCGAGACAAAATAGATGGCGGGAGCGTTGCCGATATCGAGAGACTGCACGCTTGCTTCCACAATCTGCCCAGGGGCCAAGGTGATCGCATAGACCGCATCTGGACCAGAAAGACTGTTGCCTGTGCAACCTGCGCTGCCTGGATTGTAGTCGGCGGTCAAGCCACCGAACGACTGGCGCAAACGAATATCCGACGAGATCGGCATCGCTGTGGCGCAGGTATCATTGATGGTGGTCGGTGGGTCGCAAAATCCAGCGGAACAACCATTCGGGCATGTGACGGTTCCCAAGGTGGAAAGCCCGTCAGCGGCACAGATCGTCAGATTTCCAGCGAGGTCACAGGTGGCTCCACCTGGCTGGCAAACATCGCCCGATCGAGTCGACACGTTCAAAGTGAAGTTTGCAGTCGAGAACGTTGAGGTGTTGTCCACCACCAAGAAGTAGTTGCCACCTGTTGGGCTGTAGTATTCAAGATGCTTGGACGGGGAAACCCCGTATTCACACGCGGTGCTTTCACACGAACTCAGCACGTACATTCCTGCCGTTGTGGACGTCGTAACGAGGTCTGCGATCAGAGTCTCACCCGGAATCAACGTAATCGTGTAAATCGCCTCGCCACCGTCTTGCGACGGGTTCGAGCTCAGGATGCACGAGGCGCCTGGATCAAGGAGGTTATCAAAATCACCGAAATTGCCCGTGACCGAGCCACCTGACACGATGGGGAGCGTATCCCAACAAACATCACCGGTTGGCGAGACACAGGCACCGCCTGCGCAGCCACCAACACAGGTGTAGCTTCCAAGGAAACCTTCTGAGCTACAAAACTGGAGGTCGTTAGCGTCAATACACGCCACGGCCTGACCCAGAGTCGTACAGTCTGGTGTGCGAATCGTGACTGTCAGTGTTGCTGCGCCCCTAGCCGAAGTTGAGTAACCGTCGGCCACCACATAAACAGGATTGGTGTCGGCGAGCACAAACTGGATGGACTCTGGATTGCCTGAATCCGAACCGTCCAAACACGAGCCAAAGTTGGAGCAGTCCGTCAACACGTACAAAGCACTGTCAAAAGCAGCGTCCAATTCGATGTTTACGACGTCACCTGGCTGACCCGAAATCTGATAAACCGCGTCGTTCCCTTCCGTTTTGAAACCGGTGCAGTTTGATGAAGCGAGGTTATAATCGTTCTGATAGTCGGTGGTATTGATCATGAATGTTCCGCCAGCGCTGATATCGACCGCGCCCGCTCCGCAAACATCGTTGGGAGGCAGCGCACAGGCCGCCGTGGCCGCGATATCGCAACCGAAACCGCAAGTCTTTGAGACGTAGCCTGTTCCGGCTTGATTGCAGGTATCGAGCACCCCATTAAGGCAGGTCGCGACGCTCGGCGTACAAATTATAGGTGACACGTCGATCAGGATTTCTGCGATGTCGAAGTAGAAGTCCTCGACGTCAGCGATGATGTAGAAGGATTCGGCGGTGGTTCGCGTATTTACGTAGGTCAGAGTGTCATCGCCCGAAGCGTCCACGCCAGAAAAGCAGGTTCGCTCAACATCGTCGCAGTTGCGAACCAAGTAGATCGACACGTCGTCAAAGCCGTCCGAAACCAGGTCCACGGTGAGCGCGGACATTGGGGGCAGATTCACAAAAAATGCCGCGTCCGGTCCGTCGGTGGTTCCAACGCCCGGGACACAAGCGCTTTCGGGCTCGAAATCGTTGGTGAGAACATCCCAGTCAATGATTCCGGAATACCCGTTAGAAGCGTCAATGGCGGTGTAACAGACGTCGGACTCGGCTCGTGCGCAGCGACCTGAATCAACATCGCAACCCTGGTCGCAAGTCACCATGTCAAATCCGGTGCCCGCAGCGTTACAGATCTGAGCGACCGTCAAATCGGCGCAAGTGTTGTCCGCTGGGCTACACACTGGAAGTTGTGCTGAATAAGTAAGCGTGTACTCGCCGCCTGAGTTTGCTGAACCGGCCTGAATCACGGCGAAATATCGTCCCGGCGTTAACCGACCGACAAATTGTTCCTGAGTCGCGCTGTCATTCACGCAAGCGATTTCGGACAGGTCGACTTCGCAGGTTGTGCGAAGGCTAACGACCAAGTCAGCACCGTTGGCAGGAGTCAGCGTCAGCGTCACGATGCTTTCAGCCGTGATATCGAACATAAATACGTCTTCAGCCGGACTTCCAGTCACGGCGCACGATGGCGAAAGCCCTAAACTCGCGCCAGAAAGCGTGTTTCCAGTCTGGGTTGCTGCAAGAGCCGTAGGTGCCTCACATGCTGCCACGGTCGTCGCGTCGAGCAGGTCCATGAACACCTGATAGTCGATTCCAGCCGTCGAAATCACGCCGGCTCCAACGACAGAAAGGGTGTACACGCCACCATCGAGGTTGCCGATCACTTTAGTCAGCCGGCCCACTCCGTTCACAGTCGCGCCAGTAGCGACCGAGGTGCCAGCTTCGTTCTTGAGGTCGAAAGTCAATTCTCCGCGGCCCACATGTTCTGGAACCAACCGAACCACAGCGGTCAAGGTGCCAGTAAAGTCGGTATCTGCCAGCGTGTCGTAGGAAAACGCGTCCTCATCGGCTCCACAGATGGTGGCCGACACAAATCCTGCGCCCTCAGCAATGGCGAAGGGAGCGGCGCTGTCGAAAGGCTCACGTGCATCATTAACGCATGCTCCGGCCTCGACACATTCGCCCGCATCGCAAACTCGATCCCCAAGACAGTCGAAGGTATTATTGCAGAATGTGGCTTCCGCACAGGTCACTGTCGTGGCCTGATCGTACGCACACACCTGATTACCAAGACACGAAGCACAGGCGGTGGGCACATCAACACATGCTCCGTCCACGCAGTAGTTGTTGTCGAGGCATTGTGTTCCCGCCGTGCAGGTCGCCGCGTTAACGCAATCACCTGTGGTGCCGTCGCAGACGCCTCGAGCACACATCACCATGTCGGCGTCGCACACATTCTGCGTGCAAGAACCGCCGTCGCAGAAGAAGCCACCAAGGCATTCCGCGTCCATGGCACAGGAGTCTGGATTTGCGCAGGCCTTTTCGGCGAACGAACACACACCGCGGTCGCAGGTCAGAGTGGAGCAAAAATCTTCAGCGTTAACGCAGCTTTGACCGTAGCAGGAAAAGCCATCAACACAGTCTGTCGCCTCGGTTTCAGCTGTGCACACTTCGCTGTTAACGCACGCACCTGTTGCCACTGCACAAACGCCACGGTCGCAGGTCTTATCGGCACATTGATCGACGACGCAGGTCCCGTTATCACAAACCCCGGCGCCACAATCATCGTTGGTCGCGCACGCGTCATCGCATGCACCCGTTTCAGCGTCACATGTGCCCGCGCACTCAACATCCACACACAGATCTTTGGTTTTGGACGGTTCGTCGCTGCAGGCCGCGGCCAGCGCGAAGCAGCTAATCAGGATTATTTGCCAAACTTTTTGCACGTTCTTCATCCAAAGATCCGAGGTTGTTTCGGTTTGATACCGGTGACAGAGGGCGCTGAATATAGCGATCAAATTTTCTGATGCAAGTGATCCGATTTACCGTGATTTTTTGACCACTCAGCAACACAGCGTACGTTTGAGGGGCAATTAACGTTCAAGGAGGAACGATGAAAACTACCAACATGCGTCGACAGCGAAGCGAAGACCGTTTTGTCGCGACCGTATTTCAACTCGAACAAGTGCTAAAAGATTTTGGACTATCGGCATGTGTCGTGGTCGATGAAAGCGGCCAGATCGTCGCGTCCGTCGCCAAAGACGACGAAGAGCTCAACTGGTCGCACGAGATTCCCACGTTGTCTCGTCAAGGGCGCCGCCGGCGCGGAGTTTCGATTTGCGAATTTCGGGCAGCGGGCCGACCGATGTTTGTGGCCGCAGTCGGTGCAGCATTAGGGTCGCGCGACATGGGGATGTACCGCGCGGTGCTTGGCCTTCGCCGCATTCACCGCTGACCGACAGTGGTCGAATATAATCACAAAAAAAGGCCCTTTCGGGCCTTTTTTTGTCATCCAAACAGACAAAATAATCATTTTAGAAAAATTCGAAACCAGCCACTGAAATAGAGTGTGTTCGACTTGGGCCAATAGGCATTCATTTCATTTAAACAACACCCTTCATCTATTCACCTATCGTGCCAACCGGAACAATAAGCAGCTTAAAGCATATAAAACAAAGACTTAACCATAAAAGGCGCTCTTCGACTTGGATCTACCCGCGACATTCGCGTCATGGGTGCAACTGAAGTTGCCACCTTCAATGGCAGTTTAATCATCCACCTAGGGTTTCTTGGCGACGGACACTTGAAGGTCGGCCTCGGCCCCCGCACCCTGAGCCCCCTCAGGAAACGTGACGCCGAACACACATGTCCCAAACGCGACGGCCTCGATCTTCACCCAAAGGGACTCGTTGACCGCGGTCGTCTCCTCGAGGTTGGGCACCGCGCTGACTTTGCACAGTTCGGGGGTCTTGGATTCCGCTGTCATCGTGACGTTGGCTTGGCAGATTCGCTGATCAGCGACCGTAGGGAACACGTGGACAAACCGCGTTTCACCCTCGAAAACAACAACGTCCGTGCCATCGGTCGACAACGGATTAAACGACGCGCCATCGATGGACCCAGCCGAAACGAGCGTCAGGTTCAATGAACCCGAGTCGATCGCACTCGACAACTTCATCTCGCCTGCCGTCGCGCCAAGCTGGATATGCAAGTTGGCCTGATCCAAAGATGACGCATCCAAAACGCCGTTTTCGGCCGGGGTGATTTCCACCGGATGCAGACCGTAACCAATCACGGGTTGTCCGTTCGTTTTTTCAAGGTCAAATGGAATCAAGATATTGGTGCCCGTCTGGTACAGCCCGGTGCGAGTCGCTGGCAATTCACACGAGTGATACAGCTTCACAACATCGGGCGCGGCCGCGAGCAAATTGACGGAGTCTGTGAGAGTTCCATCGACGGAATCGGCCTCCACTTCAATGAGCGATGTGCCTGGACTCAACCCATGAACTACGAAGCGATTCGTAGAATTCCCGGTGATTTCCAGCACTTCGTTGTCACTTGAAGTCACCGCACTTAAATTCACCGGAAGACGCGAAGCCACAGTTGTGACCTGAATCTCAAGACTTGCGCCTACGCCAATCGGTTTGTTGAAATCGCCTACGGCGTCGTCAGCGGTGTACGAAAAGACCAGGTTTCCCTCGTTTCCCGTCAAGTTGGACTGGCACGCGGTCATGAGGACTAGCAGTGGTAGAATAGTGATTGGCTTCATGAGCGACCTCGTGGTTGATGACTTAGTCGTTGTAGAGAGCAATTTCTTTGCCAGCTAGGAAAAACACTCCCCTCGGGCGCATGAGCCAACTAGACCATCATCTTAATGGAGTAGATGTGCACCAAGTCGTGACATCGGTTTCCGAAATCCCTCGTCGGCTCGATAAATTCTTGAGGGATTCCTTGGGCATGAGCCGATCCGATTGCGACCGGGCATGGGAAGCCGGGGACATCAGTGTGGTGCCTCCCGTCGACCACTTGGGGGCGCTCGTCTTCCCCGCCGAAGACCAAATCAGTGTTGGCGGCGTTGCAGCTAAGGTTTTACCCGCCGAGGCTTACATTATGTTTCACAAGCCGAAAGGCGTGATCTCGACCCTACGAGAACCGGTCGGCCGCCCGTGTCTGGATCCTTGGATATCCGAGATGCCAGCGCGCGTGTTTCCGGTCGGTCGACTCGACCGAGACACCACCGGCCTCATGATCCTGACCGATGACGGAGACCTCGCCAACATGCTCTTGGACCCAAAACATCATATGGAGAAGCATTACTGCCTTCATGTCGATGGCGCCGTTCTGTCCGGCGATTCTCGTATCATTGAGCTCGCCAACGGCGTGATGCTCGAAGACGGTGCCGCCAGAGCGACACAAGTCGATATTTTGCGCAGCGACGCAGTCTCTGAGCTGAATGTCGTCGTTGACGAAGGGCGAAACAGAATGGTTCGAAGAATGGCCTGGAGTGCTGGGTTCAACCTGCTCGAGTTGCACAGAACCCAAATCGGCCCTCAGGTCCTGGGAGACCTTGAAACTGGCACCTGGCGAGTGCTCGACATCGACGAAGTTGAGCGGCTATGGGAGGCTACTGGAGGGCGAGCGTTGGTCAGACAGCGACAAATCGCGGCTCTTGAGCGACGTGCTCTGGCCGGCCGCAAAAAGGGACGCCCAGCCGACCGCCTTGAAGCATGGCTTGAACGACGAGGACCCGCATGACCGTTGCGTTTTTTGATCTTGATCACACTGTCTTGTCGGTGAATTCTGGAAGCCTTTGGGTGAAATACCAGTACCAAAAGGGTGTGTTATCACGCGGGGACCTCGTGAAAACCCTGGGATATCTGCTCGGTTATCGATTTGCCCTCGTTGACGTCGAAAAAATCGTGAACGTAGCTGTGGCTCGAATCGATGGGATGCCAGAAGCTGAAATGCGGCAAGATGTCCACGATTGGTATGACCGTGAGGTGCGCCAACATGTGAACCCCGTCATGAAACAGGTGATCAGAGATCACAGTGATGCCGGTCACAAACTGGTTTTGTTGACTGCATCGTCGCCCTACATCTCAGAAAGGGTGTGTGAAGAACTCGGGCTCGATGATTTTCTTTCGACACGATTTGAAGTTAATGAGGGTAAGTTTACTGGGCGGCTGCTGGGTCCGATGTGCTACGGCGCCGCCAAAGTGACCTATGGGCAAAAGTGGCTCACCGACCACGAGAAGCTGCTGGACAACGCTTGGTTTTACTCCGATTCGTTCACAGATCTGCCCATGCTTGAAGCGGTGGGAAACCCCGTAGCCGTCAATCCTGACCCGCGATTGGAGCGCTGGGCAAGGAAACACGACGTGCAAATTCTGAAGGGCAAATAAGTTTTTCTTCTCACGCGCGGACATCGGGTTATTATCCTGCTTTGGAGGAGTCGAGTGCGCCTACCGCGGCAGCTTGCCAATGGAGCGCGGCCTGAGTATCGTTCGCTTGAAGATCTTCCCAATTGTCGGCACTTAGTCACACCCTGCGGTGTCCACATGCCATTGTTATGTCCCATGAGAGGCCCTCGCCCATGAAGATCACGTGCCCAGCTTGCGCAGCAAGCTACAACATCGACTCTACGCGCGTTTCCGCGAATGGCATGACCATGCGCTGCCCAAAGTGCGCGCAGAGCTTTCATGTCAGCGCCGACGGGTCGACTTCGGCTGAAGCGCCCTCCACGGGTTCATCGACCATGCTTGATGGCGGCGGTGCGTCTATGCAGAGCGAGCGTTATTACGTCAAACGTCCAACCGGTAAGGTTTTCGGGCCGTTCGACTCCAGCGCTATTCAGATGATGCTCAAGACCTCGAAACTCGCGGGCGACGCGGAGGTTTCGATCGATAAGCTCTCGTGGTCACCTATATCGAGCATCCCCGACTTCGCTGATTTCGTCGATACCAGCCTACCCTCGTTCGAAAACATGGACCCCAAAGCCACCATGATGGGTGGTTGGACCCAACGGGAAGCCAGCGCGGCGGCTGCAGGAAAGCTGCCAGACCTACCGGGGCTCAAAGGTGGTTTTGACCTTCCGGCTCTAAAAGGCGGAATGCCCGAGCTTCCCGCGCTAAAAGGCTCCTCACCCTCTGGAATGACAGGCGCACCCGAGCTGCCTGCGCTCAAGGGGCCACCGGCTAGACCTTCGCTGAAGAGCGCACCAGAACTGCCGGCCCTCAGAGGCGCTCCAGAACTGCCCGCAATGAAAGGCGCTCCATCACTGCCCGCGTTAAAAGGCGCACCAGAACTGCCCGCGCCGCATGGCGCGCCGTCACTTCCCACGCTCAAGGGCGCAGGGAACTTGCCGGCACCCAAGGCGACGGCTCCTCCCGTCGCAGCCGGGGACGATGACCTTTTTGGCAGCGGCGCTGATGATGACGACCTTTTTGGGTCTCCCTCAAAAGACGACGACCTGTTTGGCAGCCCCAAATCAGACGACGATCTTTTTGCGGCGCCGGCTTCGCGTCCGGTCAAAGAGGAAGACGATCTTTTCGGGCCGGCCATTTCAAGCGGCGCGCCGATTTCAGAGGACGACCTCTTTGGTACGAGCCGCGATGAAGAGGACATCTTCATCTCGAATCGCGCAGCCAAGACAGATGATGATGATTTCTTGGGTGGTGATGCTGGATTTTCGTTCTTGGACGACGGCGCCCCAAAAGATTCCGGTGACGAGTGGAGCAACGACCTCTTCGCGGATCCTCCAGAGGCTAAGCCCTCTGCAAAGGCAGCCGCCCCGGTAGCGCTTGACGATTGGGGCGACGACCTTATCGACCGCGCACCCACTGCCAAACCTAAAAAGGCCGCAAAAGAAGAGACACACGATCCTTTCCGCCCGCAATCGACAGGAGCGCGCGAACCGGCACCTGTTGTTGAAAGTGCGCAGATCACCCAATCACAAATCGTTGACGAAGATCGGAAACGGGGTCCAGTTGTGCTGGTCGCTGGCGTCCTAGCAGCCGTGGTGGTGGGGGCAGGTGCGTATTTTGCGTACTCGTTCTTCGCCCAAGATGATGCCTCACCTGATCAACCCGCAGTGGTCAAACAGGGCCCCGTAAAGATCGAAATGGCGTCGGTTGCTCCTGATAATTTCAGCGATCTCTCGACCTTGATCGATCAGTCCAGCAAGGGACAGCTGGACGCGGATAACAACGCAAAACTTCTGGTCGTGCAGTCTCTTTTTCTGAGCCGATACACTGACGAAGAAATCCTCAAAGATGCAACCGCTCGCGCGGCTAAATTGAAGAACGCAACCAGCGGCTGGAACGCCTTGGCACGAGGTTCTTTTGAGGCTCAGGCTGGAAACGGCGATGCGGCAAGAGCTTACCTTGAGCCGCTTCTGGCCGGCGACGGTGACCAAGTCTTTTTGGCCAATTTGATGATGGGCGTCGCAGACGTCGTGACTCTCGAAAAGGACATCAAAGCCGGAACCCTTAAGCTCAAGACCGCGCCGGCTCTAATTGAACCAGTTATTGCCGCCGATGCGGGAATGGCCGAAAACTTGGCTGATGCTGGTTCGGACGCTGGAAGTGACGCCGAGGCGGTCGCTCTGGTCGAGACTCCCAAAAATCCGCTCATATCCCGAGCAACGATTGCGTTGAAAGGAGCGGCCGACGCGAACGCGAAGTCCCCACTTCCCAATTATTGGCTGGGTCGCTTGGCTGAACTTTCCCATTCGGATGAGGCCCAAAAGCATTTCCAGCTCGCAATCAAATCGTCGCCAACTCACGTCGCATCCCATGTGAGGCTGGCCCATTTGCTCTACCAACAAGGCGAGTTGAAAGACGCCTTGGCACAGGTCGAGATGGTAAATGGCGAAATGGCCACCTCTGCAAGTGGTATCGAACGGTCCGAGGCTCTGCATATTGCCGGTCAGGTCTATGTGGCCCAACGTCAGAGCGACGCGGCCATCGAAACGTTCACCAAGGCCCTCAAGGTTGATCCCACACGCACAGAAACTCTACGCGCGCTTGCGCTTGAGTATGAGAGCGCAAAAAAATACAAAGAAGCGCTTAATTTCTTCACCACCAATAAGAACTTGGGCCAACGTGAACCCGAGGTCATGCTCGGAATCGTTCGGTCTCATATTGGCTTGGAGCAGTGGGGTGCAGCGATCGATCAGTTGGAAGAGGCCCAGAAGCTTTTCCCGGACGACGCGCGCTTCCCGTTCTATCTTGGACGCCTGAATCGTGACCGTGGGGATTTCTTGCAGGCACAAAAAGCGTTCGAACGAGCCGTAGAAATTAATCCGAAGCTGCTTACCGCTCAGACCGCCCTTGCCCAGCTTACCTGGCGCATGGACAAAGATTTGTTGAAGGGTGAATCCTACATCAGAAAGGTGGTCGAGCAGGCGGACCTGATCGATGCCGAGGTCGCATTGGAAGTGGCCCGATATTACCATGTGAGCAATCGGCGTGACCTCGCTGCGCAGTGGTACGGTGAATCGCTTCGCCGAGACCCTAACTTCTGGGAGGCACGACTGTCCTTGTCGAAATTGCTGCTGGAAGAGAACAAGTTTGCGGAAGCTCGGACGTTGCTCGAAAAAGCCCGTGCGGAAGGCGTGCAGGACGTAAGGCTTTCGGCCTATCTTGCTGACGCTTATCGTCAGTCCAAGGATTTCGACCGAGCCATCGACGAGATCAATCAGGTCATCGAACAGTTTCCGAAGAGCCAAGAGTACATCTATATCCGAGGCCGAATTCATTTCGACCGTGGAAATTACGAGACCGCTCTCAAAGACTTTTCGAAAGCTTACGATATCGATCCACGTTTTCATGACGCATATTTTTATGTGGGTCGGACCGCGTTCGAACAAGGCGATACCCAACAAGCGCTTAAAATCTTCCGCCACGTGCTGGACTATCAGCCCAATCGTGGAACTTATCGGTTCTACATGGGCCGAGCACTTGAGTTGGCAGGACGCGATTCGCAGGCGCTCGACGAATATCGTAAGGCGACAGCAGTCGATGCGGCATTTGGTGTCGAAAACCCACGCGTCTATATTTATCGCGGGCGGCTGTTGAGCAAACTTGGCTACGCTGCTGAGGGCCGCAAAGACATCGAGCGGGCCCTTGAGCTTGCCCCAGACCTTGTTGATGCCCTGCTCGCCATGGGACAGACGAGCTTCAATGACAAGAATTACACCAAGGCCATCGAGAACTTGTCGAAGGCGCTTGTGCATCAGCCGGAACACTCCGAAGCGCAATTCATGTTGGGGATGGCATTCATTTACGCCAATCGGCAACGTGAGGGGGCGCAGCGACTTCAAATGGCGGTCAAACAAGGGTACGATGACCCCGAAGTGTTTAGGACGTTGGGCTACCTGTACAAAGACCTTGGACAGCGGTCTTTGGCGGTCGAGTCATTCGAAAAATACCTTCAGTCAACTCAGGACAAAGAAGTCCCAATCGCGACCCGACGTGAACTTTTGCGTCAGATTAAGGAGCTTGGCGGATAAGGAATTTGGCATGCTAGCTCATTCGAGAATTTGATAATGCGTGTATTGATCATCAGCGCAGAACCCCGACTCACCGAATTGGTGAAAACCCATGTTGGGGCGGAAAACCAATTCAGTGTGGTGACACAATGGGGGATTGGACAGGCGACGCTTTTCAAAGAGCGTTTTGACTTGGTGTGCATGGACTACGAGTGCCTGAAGTCCGAGACACTCGATGCGTTCATCACGATCGATAATATCCTGACCAATGAAAACACGCTCGGGTGTCTGATGGTGCGTCAGGCGACCGCGGCAACCAAAGAGCTTCACGCCAGTCTGCGCTCGTTGAGCGAGTCAATCGACATGTCGCTTGGCAAGGATGAGTTTAGTCGGCGAATCGCCGAGATCTCCTCTCGTGCTCTTGTGATCGCGACTCAGCAAGAAGATCAAAGTGTTGAGACAAATCACATTTTGCAGCTTGAGGTTGAACTTCCTCAGCTGGCCGCAGGTAAGCTGAGCCACGTACCCATCGCTCGTCTTTTGTACACCTGCCACGTGCGAAAGGCGTCTGGATTCCTCAGAATTACTGCAGGCGGACGCACCGCCGAGATCGCCTTCGACGAAGGGTTTGTGAAAATCGCGCCTGGATACGCCTCGGTCTCCGAATTGATCGGTATTTTTTCTTGGGTAGGCGGCGAATATGCCTTCACAGACGCCACCGCGCCCGCTGGCACCCGTGAAGCTACGCTGGTTCTTATCGAACGTGGCCTATCAAGAATTCCCCAACAGTCGCTCATGAATGAGATGAACTCTTGGATGGAGCGTTTCCCGGTTCCAACCAACCACTGGGAAGAACGGGAGGACGCGCTAGACCAGTTTACGGCTTTGCATGCTTTGATGCGGGTTGTGGACGGCCGCTCAGCTTGGAGTCGCGTGCTGACGCAGATGGGCTCCTTGGCGCAAGAGGCCTTTAAAGCCGCCTATTTCGCGGTAAACACAGACTTGATTTACGGCCACGATTCTCCATCTATTCGCGGAGCTGTGCTCACGTATGCACGTGATATCCGACTGGCCCGTGAAAAAGTCGACGAAGTGGCTCGGCAACAGACGAAGGCCTTTCGCGCGTCGAGCGAAGATCGAAATGCGCTTGAAAACGAGCTGGAAGATTCCTTGATGGGCATGCGGGCCCAGTCAAAATATCGAATCTTTGGCGTATGGGAGGGATGTGGACGCACGGTCGTTCAAGAGCGTTTCTATACGTTGGTCAAGGAATATCACCCCGATGTTTACGGCGGAAACGTCACGGGTCGAGTGAAGCAGCTGGCGCAGGAAATTTTCATCCTACTCAAGGTCACTTACGCGGAACTCCTGAAAGCCGAAAAAGACCAAACGGTGGCGCCGCCGGCTCAGATTGCTTCCCCTGTTCGAGTGTCGGCGACTGGCACGGCACGGGTGCTTTCGTCCGTCAGCACACCACCAATCACAGCCCAAACTCCTCGACGTCCGACTCAACCTGGGATCGAGGAGCCGTCACGCAGTTTTGCCGAACGAATTCCCACATCGACGGTCGAGCCTCTTGCCGAAAAGGCCGACGTTCAGTCCCGCATCGAGCGTATGAGCGGCTTTCGGCAAAAACAAGAACAGCGGTCCCGACGACGGAACTCAGCCCACGGGTTGAATATCGACTCAGAAGCCAGCCTCAGCGAGGCCTCTGATGGCTACGAGTCGCCCGAGCCCGTGGCTCCCGAACCCGAGATTGACCTTGAGGCAGAACGTCAGGCGAAACTGAAAGTGTTGATGAAAAAGGCGTCCGCGGTTAACCATCCGAATGCGCCCAACCCAGCCAAAGACGCGTTCAACTCGGGCTATCGACTCTACAAAGACGACAAGTTTCAGAAGGCCTTTGTCGACTTCAAACTCGCCTACGAGTTGGCGCCCGATGAACCGCTGTATCAGACTTTTTACGCCTATCTGCTTTTCAAGCTGCAGCCGGATAAACACGAAGCTTCCGAAGAAATTCTTCGCGAAGTTTTGCTGAGTGGGCATCGCCAGGCGATCCCCGATGCGTACCTGTTCATGGGACATATCTGGAAAGCTCGTAATGACACGGACAAGGCTATAAAACATTATGAGCGGGCGCTGAAGCTCAACCCAGGATGTGTTGAGGCTGAGCGCGAACTAAGGTTTAACGCGATGCGCGACAAGCGAAACACATCCGACCCGGGTTCATTCATCAAGAATTTGTTCAAAAAATGATGGTCTCTGGCCATCATGGTGTAGATTTCATGAAAACTTCAGCCACGCCGTTTCGGCGCGGTCCCTCGCAGAATAGAAGCTGAATGGGTAAAATAATCGGAATCGACCTTGGCACCACGAACTCGTGTGTTGCCGTCATCGAGGGTGGAGAGCCCCTTGTGCTGCCGAACAGCGAAGGATCGCGTACGACGCCTTCGATGGTCGGTTTTACTGAAGGAGAAGAGCGTTTTGTCGGGCAACAAGCCAAGCGACAAGCGATCATCAATCCTGAGCGAACCATCTACGATATCAAGCGATTGATCGGTCAGAAGCACAGCTCTGAGGTCGTTCAACACTTCCTTGGATCTTTTCCCTTCAAAATGAAGAGTTCGACCAACGGCGACGCCTGGGTAGAAGTCAACGGCCAAGAGTACAGTCCGCAAGAGATCTCCGCGCTCATTCTCAAGAAGATGAAACAAACGGCGGAAGATTATTTTGGTGAAGAAATCACCGAGGCCGTAATCACGGTGCCGGCGTATTTCAACGACGCACAGCGCAGCGCCACCAAGGAGGCCGGGCAAATTGCCGGGCTGACCGTGCGCCGCATCATCAATGAGCCCACGGCTGCTGCGCTTGCGTACGGTTTTGGCAAAGACAAAGACATGACGCTCGCGGTGTTCGACCTTGGTGGTGGCACACTCGATGTCAGCATTGTTGCGCTCAAAGGTGGGGTTTTCGAAGTCTTGGCAACTTGTGGTGATAACCATTTGGGCGGCGAAGACTTCGACCGAGCCATCCTGGATTTCCTGCTCGAACGATTCAAGGCAGAAACCGGAGTGGACGTCTCGGGCGACAAGATGGCGCTTCAGCGCTTGAAGGAAGCCGCCGAGAACGCAAAATGTGAGCTCTCGACGCTGACCGACACCAATATCAACCTGCCATTCCTGGCGGTCGATGAAAACGGCCCACGCCACCTTTCGCTGACTCTATCGCGCTCGCAGCTCAACGACTTGGTCTATGACCTCGTGGAGCGACTTGAAGCACCATGTCGTACGGCCTTGAAGGACTCCGGGATCAATCGTTCGAAGATCGACGATATTCTTTTGGTGGGCGGCATGACCCGCATGCCTTTGGTGCAAGAGAAGGTCAAAGATATCTTCAACCTCAAACCCAGCAAAGGCGTGAATCCGGACGAAGTTGTCGCCGTCGGTGCTGCGATTCAGTCGGGTATTTTGGGCGGTGAAGTGCGTGAGGTGATCCTTTTGGATGTCACCCCGCTGAACCTCGGCATCCGGGTGGCGGGCGATCGGTTTAGCCCGATTATCGCCAAGAATACCTCGATCCCAACACGCGAATCCAAAGTGTTCACCACCACTGAAAATAACCAGGATATGGTGAGTATCGCGGTTCTTCAGGGTGATAACGACGTTGCCAGTGCGAACAAGGCGTTGGGTATGTTCAATTTGACCGGCATTCCACCGGCACCTGCCGGCGCACCCCGCATTGAAGTGAGCTTCGAGATCGACACCGACGGCATCGTGAGCGTGCATGCCAAAGACCTCAAAACGAACAAGTCGCAGTCGATCACGGTCGAAGGTACCTCCGGTTTGTCCGAAGAAGAGCTCAGTCGTGCTGTTGGGAGGAATCGTTAGAGAATTACGTGCATCTGTGTACGTGAACTCTGCGACCTACTAGGCTGACGGATGCGCTGGGAAATTGAACAAAAAATAGACGCTCTGGTGGCGGATGAAATCGGTACGATCTTTAAAGACGCACCGTTTCGCGTGTCGTTGGTCTACCCCTCTCCCTATAATGTCGGGATGAGTTCGCTTGGTTATCAGACGATCTACCGGATTCTGAACGAACGGCCGGACGTCGTCTGTGAAAGAGCGTTCCTCCCGGAAGACCCCGAATTCTGGCGAAAATCACGCACCCCCCTTCTTACCTACGAGTCCAAGCGGCCGGTCGACGAAGCCGATTTGGTGGCGTTTTCGGTCGCCTACGAGTGCGAGATCATTGGGTTGCTGGAGTGCCTAAACCTTGCCGGCATCCCGTTTCGCGCAAAAGACCGAGGCAAAGGATGGCCGCTGATCCTTTTTGGTGGTCCGCTAACCAACTCGAACCCTTTGCCCATCGCGCCCTTTGCGGACGTGATCATTATGGGAGAAGGCGAGGAGTTGGTGCATGTGGTTATCGACTGGTGGAAGGCTAGTGTAACTCGAGAACAGTTTTTTCAAGACATCGCCCAACTGCCTGGGATCTACGTTCCGAGCATCCACGGTGAGGTTCTGCGGCCCATCGCACAAGTCAAAGACGACCTGTTGCCTGCTTACAGCCAGATCATTACGCCGAACACCGAGTTGGCCAACATGCATCTGGTTGAAAACGCGCGCGGATGCCATCGCGGGTGCACGTTCTGCGTGATGAGGCGAACGACCAACGGTGGAATGCGGGCGGTCAGCACCGAGCGCTTGATGGCGACGATTCCTGACCATGCGACAAAAGTTGGGCTGGTTGGCGCGGCCACCAGCGACCACCCCAAGATCATTGAGATCCTCGAATCGATCGTCTCGTCCGGCCGAAGCGTCGGACTATCAAGCTTGCGCGCTGATCGAATGACTCCTGAGTTCATGGAACTGCTCAAGCGGGGCGGCGCTCGGACCTTGACCATCGGAGTGGATGGCACAAGTAACCGCATGCGAAAGCTGGCCAACAAGGGCATCAAGGAGTCCCAGATCGTTCGCTGCGCCGAATACGTGCGCGACTACGACCTGAAGCTTCTGAAGCTCTACATGGTCTTTGGCTACGCCGAAGAAACCATGGAAGACATCGACGAGATGATCGACTTCATCGGAGAGCTCACCCAGATTTGCGATATCGCACTGGGAATGAGCCCGTTGGTGGCCAAGAAAAACACGCCTTTGGATGGTTTGCCATTCCAAGACGAGAAATTCTTGGAATCCAAAATTAAGCGACTTAACGAAGCACTTGGCCGTCAAATCGATGTGCGTTCGACAAGCATCCGTTGGGCGTGGATCGAGTATGCCTTGGCTCAAGGCGGTTGGGAGATGGCCGATGCGGCCGAAGAAGTTTGGCAGGATGGTGGGTCATTTGGTGCGTGGAAGCGCGCGATCAAGAAACACCGGAAATCCACGACCATACTTGCGCGACCGACCTCGGACCGCCTGCAAACCGGCGCGCTACTTGGCGACGTTTCGGTTCTACCTACCAGCCTAGCGTAACGGCCTTCGGCTGTTTTCAGTTTTCAGAATATCCGAATGAAAAAAAAGGCGCACCAAGGTGCGCCTTTTAAACCATCGACTCATGTCATGGCGTGAGACCCTCGCCGCAATAACATGGCGTCATCGTGGCAGCGTCAAAGCTCTCGTCCTCGGGCCCATCAGGACACACACAGGCGCTGACGAAATTACATTCGGCGGGACCGCATTCTGCGGCGCCACTTGGGCAGGCAACCGTGGTGATGTCGACGATCCCATCGCAGTTATCATCCAATCCGTTGCACATCTCAGGTTGATTTGGGCCCACTGTAGCATCGTCGTCGTTGCAGTCGGTCCCTGAAGGACACAGGCTTGCGTCAAAGCCTGGAGCTCCGTCGCCGTCGGAATCAACACAGGCGTTGCAGGCCAAATCGCTAGCATTTGAGCAACTCAAGACTCCGGACCGGCAAGTGTATCGACCGATTTCACAACCAGCCACGGTCGAATTCGGAGACTGACAGGCTGTTTCGTCTAATCTTGCAGCCTGAATGCGCACTCGTAACGATGGATCGGTGTGCAACTCTTCGCTGCCGGCTCCTGGTGACCACACAAACCAATCGTACTTATCTTCATCATCATCGTCGCCGTAGAAGTCCCACTTCAAATTGAAGAAGGCATCTACCCCATACCAATCCACGCCAAGCACCACTCCGTCGGTTTCGGCCATGCCATCACGCATGACGACTTCCCAGGCGAGGTCCATCTCGACGAAGTCGCGGTACCACTCATCGACGATTTGGTCGCCGGTGGAGCCTGGCTTTCTGTCCTCATACCAAGCGATATACATGTCATCCAAGTACGAGCCGACAGGCGCCCAACCGTCAAACTCGAATTTCCGGGTCTCCCACGAAGTCACCGCCTGCTGCTTACCGTGAATGAAGGGGAAAGTCAGACGACCATTGCGCAGGTCACGATGAGCAAAGGTGTGGCTCTGATCGACATTATCTTGAATCGCACCAAAACCGGGTAGATTGATCGCCGTGCTGCCAAGTCGGTCATCGCCAAGGCTCGGGGTGTAATCAAGAAGCTGGCGTGAGGTTCCGGCGGTGTCAAAGCTTATCCAGGTTCTCCAACCCGAAAAGCTTCCCTGGCGACGAGACACCATGGGGACACGCAAATCAGGGTCGTTCTCGTCCACAGCACCGTCACAGTCGTTATCGACGCCGTCACAGAACTCCATGGTCGCCGGAAACACCGTCTGACCACAGACCCTTTCAGAATTTTCGCAGGCTAGGTAGGTGCCTTGGGCGCAAAGGCCGCGGTCATCACGAAGACAGGGTGTCCCAATCTCAGGAGACAGCTGCGCGGAGCTTGCGAAATCTTCGCTGCGAATCAGAAGGGGATGGTTTTGATCGAGCTGGTAAATTTCACCGGTTTCGCCGTTCACAAATTCCCAGCCATCAAGGTCACCGTGCAAGGTCGCCGTGATCTTGATTCGCCAGTTTTGATCGGAGCGCATGTGGCCTATCAACACGCCGCCTGGCTTGTTCGCATTGGTGGTGATCAAAGCCGAGATATGCCGTGGATCAGTATCTGCGACCCAGTAGGCTTCTTTTTCATCGTTGAGAGTCCCAAGCACATCGGGGTTCGTCCCGTTGAACTGCATGGAATATACGGCCTCGGCCGAGCCCTGTGAGGTTGTGCCACCGTGGGTCAGATAGAGAGCGTACTCACCTGGAGCCGTGCCCTTTGAAGCATCGCGATACAAAACCACGCGGGCTTTTCGGGTACGATACAGGCCGGCTGGCGCCGAACTCATGAAACTCTTAGCGGTCAGTCCAGGGGAACTGAAGGCACGCCCGTAAATCCAAGGGGTGACCTCTTGGTAGGCGCGAAGGCGTTTCTTCGCTTTTCTGAATGGATGATTATTATTGTAGTTGAGCAAGAAGGTCGCAGCCTGCGCTTCACAAGCCGATGGCGCGCATCTGCCATCAAAACAGCCGTCGGGTGCAACACAGGGTTTTGATACATCACAACCTTGGTAACAGACGCCACGATGGCACACATCACCGGCGCTTGGACACGTCACTCCTGTGCACGAATCCACAACGCATGTGCCCTGATAGCAGTAGCTGGAAGGATCGCATTGGTCGTCAGCCGAACACGACTGGGAGCACGTGCCTGCAAAACACGATTCGCCCAAAGGACAAAGAACTTTATCGCACTGCGGATCAGTGTTGTCGGCACATCGGCCGGCATAACAAACCTCGGAGCCTCCGCAGCTGGCCGAGGTTGAACACGCGGTGAAACACGACCCGGCAAAACAAAGTTCGGACGTGCCACATTCGACACCCTTGCAAGGATCACTCGAGTCGATACACGCGTTAACCGTGTCCTGGAAACACTTTTGACCAGGCGCGCAGGTGGCTGTGGTTAGACAGGAATCCGCGCAAAAACCGCCAAAACAGCTGGTGTCTTTTGGACACGCGATGTTCTGGCAGTTATCGGCAGCACAACGCCCATTATAACACTGGCTGTTAGGGTCACATTGCGAGTCAGCGCTGCACGTCTGGAAACACGACCCGCCGGCGCAAATTGTGCCCACTGGGCAGTCGACGTTAAAACATGCATCGGACGTGCAGCGGCCGTCCAAACAGATGTCTGGCGTCATGCACTCGGCGTCGTCCGCGCAAGGGTCGAAACATCCGCCAGCATAACAAATCTGGCTCTCAGGGCACTGCACATCGTCGCAAGGGTCGCTCTCAAGCGTGCATCGGCCACTCAGATAACAAACATCGGTGGGGTCACATTCAACGCTTGAGGTGCAAGCGTCATAGCAGCTTCCTGCAAAACACATCATCGCGCTTGGGCAGGTGACCGAAGTACAGGGGTCGACCGCATCGTCGCAGCGGAAATCGTTGACGTAACAAATCTCGGCGCCCATACACATGACGGTCGTGCAATCATCGAAGCAGGTTCCCCATTCACAGATCTGGCCAGCGGGGCAATCGGCGTCCGCGGCGCCATCGTCCACTAGGCCATTGCCGTCATTGTCCAAACCGTCGCAGATTTCAGGCATCGACATCACCGGACAGCCGTCATCAACGAGGCCATTGCAGTCGTCGTCGATCCCGTTGCCACAACTATCCTTGAGGGCGGGCAAAACCTCGCCAGTGCAGGCGTTCCAAGAGCCACCTTCGCACCCGCGCCATCCCGACTTGCAACGTCCGACACCCTCGGTGGCAGGCGGGCCGGAGTAGCAGAACTCCAAAATACCGTCGACGAAGCTGTCGCAGTCGTTGTCTCTGTTGTCGCACACCTCGGCAGCTGGCGTGACGTCACCCATGCAAGCACCCCAAACAGCTGCGCCGCTGCACGTTTGCGAACCACTCTTGCACTCGCCAACGTTTTCAGTGCCAGTGGATCCGCCATAACAGGCTCGAGTATCACCAGGCGTGCAGGTGCAGGTGCCGTTATCCACCGTCCCGTCGCAGTCGTTGTCCAGACCATCACAGACCTCGGCGACCGGAGTAACATCGGTACATGGCTCGTAAACACCAGTTTTGCAGGTTTCGGTTCCCGCTTTGCACAGTCCAATGCCTGCGGTTGCCACTGGCCCGGTATAACAAGCTCGATTTGCACCGTCGTTGTAGGAGCCAAACTCGCAGGTCTCTGAGCCACCGACAGCGCAAATATCGTTCAAACATTGGTTGGCGTTGGTGCAATCCATACAACCGGTTCGTTCGGTTCCGCTGCCCATGATTTGCGGCGTGCAAGTGTTCCCAACACAGGCGCTATCGACATAGTCCACGTCTTGACACGTGCAGGTCGCGGAGCCATTGGCGCAGCAAGCGTATGGGGCGCCGTTTGGGATATCGGCGCCACTATTAAAACAAGCGGGTGGAGTGATGCCTTCAGCACCGCAGGTCGTTGGGACACAAGAGGCCCCAGAGCGCTTTTCGCAGGGCGTGGAGCAGGCGGCTGTTACACCACCACAAACGAGATTGCATTCTTCGGGACAGGCTCCACAATTCGCGCAGCTGCCGACCGGGGCAAAGTTCGCGCACCAGTCATCGCACGAAATTTCTGGATCGGTCGACGCGGGTTTACAATAGATGTCTGGGCACATGGCTGTCGTCATCGATGGGCACGCGGTCGAACATGGGGCCCCAAACGCTGCAAAGGCCTGACTGGAAATCATCATGATCATCGACGCAACGCAAACCAACAGGACCCGACCAAACACAGCCCATTCGCGACGGTGATTTTGACGTGACATTAATGAGCCAGTCGCACTCAAGCGCTGAAGCTGGAGCCAATTCATGCGGACCTCTGTCTAACTTGGTTTTTCTGTAATCATACTATAGCATTTCCATTGGTTCCGCCAACGTCGTGACCCGTATAATTTCTTTGTATCCAAAGGGCCTACACCGTTTTTGCATCCAAGCCCGACGGTGTTTTACCGTCTCAGAAAGGACGTTCAATTCGATGATAATCAAACCCGCGCTCGCAATTTTTGTGATCACCTTGGGTCTTTCGGCCTGTGGGGACGACGACCGAAATACAAACCCCAACAACATCTCTATTCTGGATGTTGGCACGGTAGACTCAGGCACGGATACGAACGGGGACGCGGACGACAGCGATATGACACTTGAAGACGCCGGGCCCGACACGAGCACGATGACGTTCTTCATAACCGTTTCTCCAGTCCGTCCGTATGTGTCTTTGCAACAAAGCACACGGCTGGTCGCGGAGCTCAAAATCGATAACGTGGTTGTTCCAGACGCGGTTTTTGAATGGGAATCCGAGACACCAGACCTGGCAACAGTTGACCAAAATGGCATCGTTACAGGAGTCGCTGCCGGCGAAGCCAAGATCGTTGCCCGTTTCGGCGCAACAATCCGACGGGCCGACGTTGCAGTTTACAGCTTGCATAAAGGGGTCGCCACGGGCGGCACCCACACTTGCACCGCAAAAGCAGACGGTCGCGTAACCTGCTGGGGAGCCAACGATTCCATGCAGGCAGGACGTGAAGACATGGCCGACGCTGCCACAGCCCAAGAAGTCATCATCCGCGGGGGTCAATCTGTCCTAGGTATCTATGCTGGTGTTGACCACTCATGCGCCACAACCAACATGGGCAACGCGATGTGTTGGGGAAATAATCAAACAACTCAACTTGGGCCCTTGGCCACGGGATTAGAACAGGCCGTGCCAGCCCAGGTGGCTTTTGGATCGCCGGTCAGGCAAATGGCCCTTGGCGAGGACTTCAGCTGTGCGTTGTTGGAAAACTCGGTGCTCAGGTGTTGGGGCGGCAACAGTGACAAAATCATTAACGCATCGTCAGATGCCGTAGTGGCCCAGCCGACGGCACTTCATCCTGGAGTGATATTCCAAGAGATTACTGCCGGAAGAGCCCATATGTGCGGCCTGACAGACACTTTCAACCTGTTTTGTTGGGGTGATAATTCTGCGAACCAATTGGGCGATAATGCCGTCGGAAACGGCGGGCATGACCGTGTTAAAATCGGGACGACTCAATACACATCCGTCGCCGCGTTTGGCGACCAAACCTGTGCGTTTTCGCTGTTCAGAGGCCTTCAGTGTTGGGGAAGCTCAGAGGGCGGTTTTGGCGACCTCGACCTGACTTCAACGCCGACCCCGACCACCATTGCGTTAGCCGACCCGAACTTTCAGCGCATGAGCGTTGGTGGTAGCCACGTTTGTGCTGTTGCGGCCAACATCACCTACTGCTGGGGTAAAAACGACAAAGGGCAGCTCGGTGATAACACGGTCGTGGACCACGCCCTTCCTGAGCCAGTCTTGGGTTCGCCAAACTTTGAACATCTGGCATGTGGCGAGGAACACTGTTGTGGCATTGGGCCTCGTGGGAGTGTGTTTTGCTGGGGAGAAAACTCATCCGGCCAAATTGGCGACGGTTCCGGGTCTCCACAACGACTTCCTGTTATGGCACCACCAACTGCATTTTGAGCCCATCATTTTTCGCCGCTCACTTTCGGACTCAGCGCGCCTGACAGCCAAATCCGAAGGTCGTCCACCAACGTGTAAAACAGAGGGACGACGTAAAGTGTTAGGACAGTCGAGGCCAACAGGCCACCGATGACCGTCCGACCAAGAGGCGCATAGGGCACACCCACGATAGCGCTCGCTCCAATCGCCATCGGAATCAGCCCCCCAATTGTGGTTAACGCGGTCATCGCGATCGGCCGCAATCGAGCTCGCCCACCTTCGACCAACGCGAGCTCACGATTGCCGGTCTCGCGGATCAAGACGTTGACGCGGTCGACCAGCACAATGGCGTTGTTCACCACAATCCCCACCAGAATAATCAGACCGACACCTGCCATCACATCGAACGGTGTCCCGGTCGCCCAAAGCGTCCAATACACGCCAAGGAAAGCGAACGGGATCGACATCACAATCACAAACGGCAAGATGAAGCTCTCGAACAAAATCCCCATCAGCAGGAACACGAACACCACCGCCAAGAGCAACGCAAAATTGCGGTCCTGGGCGTCCTGCGCGATGGCGATAAATCGGTCACCCTTTTGAACGTTATAACCGCGCGGAAGCTCGACGCCGGCCAAAACAGCGTCGATCTCGACGCCAAGAGCCTCGATATCCTCGCGGTTGGTCATGATCTGCAATTCCATGCGGGTCTGGCCGTTCACGCGTTTGATCTCATTATAGCCTGATTTTTCTTCGGCCTCAGCGAGCAGTCCAATCGGGACTCCGGGTCCTCCCAAGGGGCTTGGAATCGAAACATCTTCCAGCTCTTGTCGAGTCCGCGTGGACTCACCGCGAGTCTTGACCCACATCGGGATATCGGAGCCCTGATATCGGAGCGTGCCAACACGTCGACCACGAAGCGCATAATCGATGGCTCCGCCCACAATCAGCGGAGTAACCCCGGCGCGCTGAGCAGCATCAGGATTGACTCGGTACTGCAGTTCCTGTGCTCGGGCATCATCTTCACCGACGATCACGCTCTCGACGCCCTCAATGGTCCTGAGGCGCAAAGCAACGTTCTCACCGATGGCTCCAAGGCGCTCGGTGTCCTTCCCTTCGATTTTGACGGTTACCTTTTGTTCAACCCCAGGGCTGCTCCAACCAATGCGCCAATCGACACCCGGATGATTTGGAAACCCCTCCTTGATGCGATCGATGATCTCTTCACGCTCCAGTTCTCGATCGGCGATTGGATCGAGGAACACGCGAATTTGGGGCGTACTCCACGTCCCGCCGATACGAGTCATCCACGTGCGGACCTCGACTTCTTTGGCGTGTTTTTGCAGCCAATCTTCGTAGATTTTTAACGTTTCCACACGCTCATCGAACGTTGTGGTCGCCTCAAAATCAAAGAAAATCCGGACGTCATTGATGTTGGCCTCAAGCTTATCCGTGCTTTTGATGTTTTTCATCGGGTAGGCCACGGACGCCAACAAGGCGAACACAACCAACATGACGCTGCCACGATGGTTCAGGCACCAAGCCAAAGACCTCGCATAAAGGTTCTGAATTTTTTCGATGCTCGAGACCCGAGCAACCGTGGTTTCGGTGTCGATCCAGGTCACCGCCAACGGGATGAAAACCAGGCTAACCACCAGACTTGCGATCAATGAAACACAGACTGGAAAACCGATTTCACCCAGATAAAACTTGATCGTCTCACTGCCCGACATCAAGACCATCGGCAGAAAAACAACCACCGTAGTCGACGTCGCCACCAAAATCGCCAACCCCACCTCACCCGCACCACGTGGGCTCGCTAGGCCAATCGGCTCGCCCAACATACGTCGACGCTGAATGGCTTCTGTCACCACAATGCTGTTGTCGACAACCATGCCTACCGACAGCATCAGGCCCATCAGGCTCAAGGCGTTGAGCGTGATTCCTACAAAATACATCACGGCCAACGTGATCAGCAGACTCATCGGGATCGCGAGCGCTGTCAGGGCCGTCATGCGGGCGCGCCGCAAAAAGAAAAACAAAACTAAAATCGCAAACAACCCGCCCCACATCGCCGTGCCGGTCAGGTTATCAAGGCTTCCCTCAATGATTTCGCCCTGATCAAAGAATACCTGAGGAGTCACTGGTGAGTCAGCGGCGGACATCTCGGCGAGCGCTTCGCGAATGGCTCGGGCTGCGTCGACGGTGTTTTTGCCAGACTCTTTGTAGACTGCGACCACAAAACCTTCGTCACCATCAACCCGGTAGACCTCACTCTTTTCGGGGCGTTCGGCTCGGATATCGGCCACGTCGCGCAACCTTAGTCCGCCTTCGATCGGGAGATCCTCCAGCTGTTGGATGTCTTCTAGTTTGCCAAGAACTCTTAGTGGAAACCGCGAATCCGCGACCTGCATCGTGCCGGCCGCCATCGAAAAATTGTCGTTTTGCAGCCGCTGAATCAGCAGCGCCACCGAGACACCTGCAGCATTGGCGCGCTTCTCGTCGACCTCGATGATGATCTCAAGCGGGCGAGCCCCAAAAACATCGACCCGGGAGACCTCGGGCAATCGCTCCAGAGGAAGAACAAGCGACTGTTGAATCGTGCGGTCGGGGTCGGTTTCTCCCGGATTGATCCGCACGCCGATGAACATCAGCGGATCTTCATCGGGGTCAAATTTCCAGATGGCCCAACGGCTGACCTCGGGCGGCAATTCTGGACGAACGCGGTCAAGCCTGTCGCGTACCTGGTTGTACGCGTTCGTCATGTCCGTGCCGTCGCTGAACTCGATGAAGAAGCTGGCGCTGCGCGATTCCGCGCTGCTTCTAACCCGCTGAACATTACGGACAGTACGCAGGATCGATTCGACGGGTTCGACGATATCGCGTTCGATATCCGATGGAGTGGTTGGAACCGTCGGGATCGATACAACCAGAAATGGCGGCGTGAATCCGGAAGGCAAGAGCTGCAGCGAGATTCGCTGATACGCGATGAAACCCACGACCATG
Organism: Bradymonadaceae bacterium; assembly: GCA_037968515.1. Lineage (GTDB taxonomy): Bacteria > Myxococcota_A > Bradymonadia > Bradymonadales > Bradymonadaceae > JBFFMO01. The sequence continues at coordinate 10,088 of JBBKVQ010000303.1, read as the reverse complement.
CACGCGATGAACAACATCGCCACCGTCACCGGGCGGCGGATCGATGCCGCCGGGAGGAAAAACCCGCCATCTTCAGGCGTATCTAGTTCGTTGGGATCCATCGCTTCTCTGACGCTGTGAATACTTAGATGTCATCGACCCGCGATTCATTCCACCCTGAAGCAAATAAATCTTTCGATATCTTTGAATCATATGATTACATGTGCGTCTCTTGCCTACACGAACTTGATCAACCACAAGGACAATCAAATGAAGACCAAATTCAAGAGAGCTATCGGCCTAACGCTCATCCTAGCTGGATTTATAGGTTGCTCGGACGACGACCCAAATTGTGAAGAGGGAGATACAAGCGGTATCGTGGATTCCGCGATTTCTGGAACCAAGTATTTATGCGGCACGGTCGAGGTCAAGCCAGGCTTTTCGATTTCCGATGGCACAAAAGTCGTCGTACGACCGGGCACGACCATCAAATTCGCTTGGCCCACAGGTTTTGACACCACGACGGCCGAAGGCGCTTCGTTGGTTGCCGAAGGCACAGCATCTCTGCCGATTACCTTTCGCGGTTTCGACTCCGATGATTGGTCGGGAATCGCACTGGGCGACGGGAGCACGAGCGTTTTGAGGCATGTCGTTATCGACGGTGTACGAGACAACGCAGCGATTACCGGAGACGGCATCGTGATTTCAGAGGTCACCATTCAGAATTCTGACCTTGGAATCAAAACCGGAGCTTTTGGTTCCGGCAGCAGCAATATTCGAGTGATCACATCGGAAGGCCCCATCGCACACCTAACGTCCGCCGCAGCATTGCGGGACTTCCCAGGCATCGAATTCGATGCCGTCGATAACTCGATCGAGGTCGATCTAGAAGATGCCGGCTTGGAGGACGATGTCGAATTCAAGCTTCCCGCGACTTATCGAATCGTATCGAACGTCATTCGTACGTCGGGGGACCTGCATGTTGAAGCGGGCGTGACCTTGGAAGCCGAAAACGCGCTAATCGAAGTCTCGAACCGGTATCTACGAGGGACTGAGGAAGCTCCAATCACGCTCAAAGGCACGGCGAATCTTGGAGCTAGCTCCTTCGATACAAGTCACGAGATCGTTTATCAATGGGTGAATTCAGAGGGATGGGGAATTGATTTCGAAAGCCCGACACTGCTGCAACATGCGAAGTTCTCGAATTGCCGAAGCAGCTGCTTTTCCGCAAGGACGAATTTTTTAGACGAATCTGACGATATCATAATCGTGTCTTTGGCTGCGTCCGATGACGCCCAATTCCAAATGGAATTGGGAATGGACGCCGTGCTCACGCTACCCACGAACTTGGTTCTTGCGGAAAATTCGTCAACGCGGATTCGAATCCTTCAGAGTTATGCAACCCGAACTGGCACCGTGCCAGCAGTTAGTGTGCTCTATTATCTAAATGACCAGATCTCCAACGACGCTGGCGTCGATATCTACTTCGAGAACGGAGTGGGGATTGAGGCCGACTCGGAGGGATCTATCTATCTAGAAGACGGCGGTATTTACGCCGAAAATGTTGTTTTCAAAGCCAAGGAAGGCAAGAGATGGCAGGGTATGTCGTTCAAAAATATGACGGCAAACAGTTATATTCGAGGGGGCGGAATCTTTGAGACACAACAAACCGCCGTGTATACCGATGGCAGTGTTGAACTCACGGATGTTGTCTTGAGCGGAGAAGGTTATTGCGTCGATACAATCCCGTCCGACACCACCGATTATGCGGCAAATAACGTCTTGTCTTGTTTTGGCGGGGACGTGAACGTCCGTTCGGCGAATTAGTCGACGGCGAGTCCCCAGGCCTCGAGCAGACCGCCGGTAACGCGTAGAAGATTGACATGTGCGGTCAGCACATCGACCCGAGCCTGCGCGTTGCGGATCTCGGAGTCTTCCAGCGTTCGTTGCAGATCCAATACTTCCAAATAACTCGCCAGACCTGCACGGTACTTGGAGTCGATGGCATCGACGTTTTTGCGGGCCAACGCGATTTCAGCGTTCGACATCTCGACTCGGCGGACCTGCGTCGTGAACAGGCGTTCCGCCTGCCGCACGGTTTGTTCGATGCCAAGCTCGGCTTCGCGCTGCCGAAGCTGCGAGCGCTCCACTGCGATCATGTCCGCGCTGAGCTGACCGTCGGCCAGCCCGTTATCGAGCGGCATCAGAAAGGTCAGCCCCAAAAACGCAGTGGTGTAATCGAGCCCAAATACCTGACCAAACGCCGTCCCAACGTTTTCGGACAACGAGCCCTGAGTCAACGTGGCCACGGCATTCAGCTCGGGTCTGGTCAGGTTACGGCTTCGGATAAGCTGCAGCTTGGACGCCGCCAGATCAGCCTTCAATAACTCAAGGTCGGGGCTAAGACTTCGTGCCGATTCCAGCGCTGAATCAAGGCTTGGGGCCTGCGCGGGCACCGGGATTTCCGGGGTTGTAGGGGGCACAGAACCGGGAGTCCTTCCCATGACGCGTTCAAGGGCTTCCCACGAGTCGACGACCGAGGTCTCCGAGATGATCAGCGTCTGTTCCGCCTGTGAAACCCGCTGCTGCACAATGTCGCGTTCGAGCTCAGCCAGCTGGCCGGCCTCGATTTGTGCGACCGTAAATTCCGCCAACGTTTTTGTGCGATCCAAGCCTGCTTGAACGGCGTCGCGCTCCAAGCTGGTCCGCACCCAACGCCAATAGGCGTTCAGGACCTCGGCCGCCAGATCGTGCGCTGCCCGCAGCCGTTGAAGCTCCGTCGCATCAAGCTGTTGACGCGCGACCTGCAGCGGCAAATCGTTAATATCCTCGCCAAAATTCTTGAGCAAAGGTTGGGTGACCTGAAGCTGAACCGATGGCGCGTAGTTCGGACCAATTTCGCGAATCTCCGAAATATTAAAATCGGGCACGACAAAGGGAATCCGAGCCGTAGCGCGCGAAAAGTCGAGCTTCAGACTCAGCGAGGTTCCATAAACGTATTGTTTCAGGATGCTGACCGACGCCGAGCCAAAGGTGCTCTCACGCACGCCCTCCTCAATCACGCCCGACGAAGGTTGTTCGGCATAATTGAGCCCGCCTTCTGCGCGCAGCGTGTAGGGCCGCAAGGATTCTTGCGACCGAACCTGCGCTTCGCTCTGCCGGACCGAAAGGGCGGTCTCGGCAAATTTCGGGCTATTTTTGACGGCCTCTTGCAGCGCCTCTTCTGGCGTCATGGCCAGAGCCGGCAGAGCAATCAACGACGATAAGAGGATGGGGGCAATACGTCTCATGGCGCGCAAGGTAGCACAGCCCGCCTCAACGTAAACTCCGCTCAGGGCCCCACGCCGCAAAGGAGCTCGGTGTAGGTTCGGGCATTCACGACCGCATCAGCAGCATAAGAGCACCAAATATCGTTCTGGCCATATTTGTTATTGGCGATTCCTTTCTCTGCAACAGCGCCCGCAACGCTTGCGAGTTTGCCGCCCTGCTTGCCTGCTGCCTTCGCGAAGCCGCTGAGCGGGTTATCGCAATCGCTTGGGCGAGGAGAAAGACCGACGTAGAAATAGTTTGGATATTTCAAGATGTCGCCGAGTTCACGAATACGCTGGTCTCTAAAGATAGAGAATCGACCTGCGCCTTCCGAGAAATCCGACGTCGCAACGTAGGCCAACATCTCTTTGGGGGCGTCCCAATTCGACGTGCGGCGCAGCGGCACGAGCTCGGTGGTGGTGATCTCTTTTCTGAACTCAGGCCCTGAGCATCCAAGAATCGCCTCCCCTGTAGTGACCTGGATATAAGCCTGGTCGGTCACGTTGAATCGGATCTCTTCTCCTGGCAAAACCGTCCACCAGTGTTCGCGACCTTCGTCGCCGTTGGTGACCCAGAACGTCATCGGAATCGACAGCGTGTTCTTGGCGCGGAACCCATAGGCAGCCGCGTTGAGGCCACAACCACCCGCGCTCAACACGAAGGTTCGATTCGTATCCAGAGTCGCTGTTTCCATCGCCTGATTTTCAAACGAGTCCGGGCCGGTACAGCTCATATAGGCTGAAGATGCGGCCAGACGCTCGATGAACTCGAGCACAGGATAGGTGATGCAAAGCCCGTTCGGATCGCCTGGAATTGGGAACGAACATTTCACCGGCGCACAGGTCCCGAAATTACACGGGGCGCCATTAGGGCAGTTCGCGTCGGAGTTACACGCAACGGTCGTCTCGCCCACGGCCAGACAGTCCACATCGGACAGACAGGCTTTCGCGCCGCCCGGCAGGTTATTCTGTGGAGCCCCAACCAGGTTCAAGTGTTTCGAGGTGGCGTCGTCGTAGGCCAACATCGTCATGGCCGGGAAGATGCGATGGTTCAAGTGGTACCACCAGCGATCGCCCAGACAGAAGAAGTCATCCACCACGCCGTTATTGTCCACGTCCGACATGTCATCGGGATAACACGCAAACTGGTACGAGTTGTACGGGTTGGCGCTGGTCGAATTCGGGCATTGCGGCACGAAGTTCGCGTCACACGCTGGGCGCGAAGGATTGCCTGCGTTCCAGGTCAAAGGGATCGGGCTCGGAGGCTGAGGGCCTTGTGGCGGCAACTCGTAATCGGGATCACAGGCATCGCCCAAACCATCGCCGTCGGTGTCGTAAGGGTCTTCGGAGAATACGCTTGGACAGTTGTCGCAGACGTCGCCGTAATGGTCGAAGTCCAGATCGGCCTGATCGACGTTGGCCATTTCAAAACAGTTATCCTCGTCATCACAAATCCCGTCGAAATCGGTATCGCCCGCTGCATCGTTGCCAATGCACTGGTCGCTCGCGTCAGGCACACCATCGCCGTCGACGTCTCCCAGAACACAATCGCCCGAGGCGCAATTGCCCGGCTGATAGGTTCCGCTGGCATCAAATGCTGAGCCGAAACCAAAACACTCGGTTCCGTTGTCGTTGATGGCCTCGACACAAAGACCGGTGCCCGGATCACAGGCGCTGTCTACATGACAGATGTCCTGAGCCGCGCAGACAACATCGGCGCACAGATCGATCTCGGCGCGGAACACCGTGATCTGAGTATTATCCTCAAGCGCTGGGAACTCGGGGTTGGTCCATGGTGTGAACGGGTCGACCATCAAACAATCATAGCTCGTGCGACAACCAAGGTATCTGCCCGAGACATCACCCACGGGCGCAACACGAATCAGCTCACCACCAAGGCTTGTTACGTTCCAGGCGCAGCTGGCTTCGTTCCACTGGGTGGGTATGCCGACAAAGTCGTTGGCGGTCACGGTCTTCCAGTGTCCACCGCCGCCGGGGTTATAACAAAGTCGATGCTGATTCACGCAATCAGGGCTAAGCAAACCGTCGCTGCAAACGCCTGGGACCTCGTGGATCGTGAAGGTAAATGCGGTCGGCCCAAAAGCGGTCGGCTCCATGCGAACGCTCGCTTGGTCGTCGATAAGCTGAATCTCTGGAACATCGCCATAACCGTTCCCAATTCCAAACCACAAAGACGTGCTCAACCCGATATTGCTCAGGAAGAGGTTCGCCTGCAGCGCGCCGCCATTTGTGTCCACGAGCTCACAGGACGTGCCGTTTGTCGAAAGATCGTAACCCGGCAGACATGAGCAGGTGCGAATCGGGTCATTGAGGCTGGAGTTGCATTGCTGGTCACATCCGCCGTTATCGGTCGTCGCGCAGGGATCAAGCTGGCAGCCCGTCGATTGTGCATACCCGTCACCGGTGAATCCATCCGCACAGGCACACGCGTACCAAGGCTCAAGATTTGTACACACCGCGTTTGGCGCACAGTCGTTGTCCGGAGCCAGCGGGGATGGGGGTGCGTTGATCGGTCCGCCCGTGCACTCGTCGAAATCGACGCAGGTGTTCGCCAAGTTGGTCTGCCCCGCTGGGCATGAATCACATTCATAAGCGCCCGGCGTGTTTGCGCAGACCGCGGCACCACCGCATGGACTCGTCAAAGTCGTGCATTCATCCACGTCTAAACAGCCGTAGGCGCCGTCCTTGTTGAAGCCTCTGGGGCATGGGCCACAGGTGTAGTTGGACGCGTCGTTCATCAAACAACCGCGGTCGGCGACCGGGTCGGTGCTGCAAAGGTCTGTCCCCTGTCCACACACGTCAGACACGAATCGCAGCTCAGTGAACATCTCGGCGCCCCGTGCGTACTGGCATTCCCAGCTTGCACACTGAAGGAAGCCGTCGGGACGTGTGGCCTTGGGGCTGAGCGGGCGGAAACGCATATTTCCGGTCGCGCCAACAGGCTCGATTTCCCAGGCACACTCAGGGCGATTCCAACCAAATCCGGTGGTGACTCCCGCATTCGTCATCGCATTGGATTGAGAGCTCCACATGCCTTTTGCCGTGTAGGCATCACCACAAAGACGAACCGAGTTTGTGCACGAAATATCGATCGTGCCGTTGGCGCAGAGACCCGGCGAGTACTCCAGGGTCACGGTGTAGTTGTTTGCCCCGATACACGAGTTCAACAGGCAGTTGGTGCGCTCGACGATCAGGTGTGCGCCACCAGGAAGATTATTGGGGTCGTCCCAGAGCTGGCGAATATCGTAGTTCCAATCTCCTTGACCCGGAATCTTCCAATGGAAGGCCTGTAGGCCGGTGCCATCGCTGTCCAGGAATCGGTTGGCATCGACGCTGTAGAGCATCGTCGTGCCGTCGCTGACGCAGGTTCCATCAGGTTGAACGTCAAAGCTGTCGAAACAAGAACACACCGGCGCATCAGCAACCGTGTTGCAGAGTTGTTCACAGCCGCCGTTCCCATCGACACAGAAATCCGTCTGGGTGCAGGTGGTGCCATCGCCGGTAAAACCGTCACGACAGACGCACTCAAAACCGACGGAACGATCAATACATCGAGCGTCAGCATCGCAAGCCGCTACGCCGGTTTGGCACTCGTCGACTTCGACGATGAAGGACTGAGGAAGCGCCTGATCGGGTGTATCGGAGCAGGTCGAACAATATTCGTCGTCCCAGAGGAACATGCAGAACGATTGACCGGGATAACACGCGATATTGCCAAGGCGTGAGTCTTGGGCTTCGACCCATGGACTCTGCATCTGGATACGATTGGGCGCCGGCGAATCGATGGCCCAGACACACTCGGGATCATCCCATTTGGCGGGGGTGGTTTCGCCCCACAGACGAGTCGAGGCCGTCCATTCATAGATGCCTGGATACCGCCCATAACTTGCACAGAGGCGATGCGCGTTGGCACATTCAGGATAGGCGACGCCAGCAGCGCAGGCTGCGGTATCGAACTCAAGCGTGACCGTAAAGGTGTTGTTGCCATCAGTGGTCGGCTCAAAGCGAACGTGGGCGCCTTCTGCATTAAAATCAGGCAGAAAATAGTTCGGGTTGGTTAGATCGGGAGCGCTGGCGGTCAGGTAAGATTCCATGCCTTCATTGAAGAGTTTGAGGCCTTCCAACGCTTCACAGGATTTGCCATCTGTTGCGAGCTCAAATCCTGGCAGACAGGTGCATTCCGAAGCGGCGGAGCCGTTGACGCAGAACTGGTCACAGCCCCCGTTATTTCCGCTATTTCCGCAAAAATCAGTGAGCGAGCAGTTGAAGCCGTCTCCGACAAAACCGTTATTGCAGGCGCATCCATAACCGCTGACTTTATCGGTGCACAGAGCATCCGCGGAGCATTGTGCCGCGCCGCTTGTGCACTCATCCGTGCCGATCACAAATACGATGCCCGCCCCGCTGCCACCAAGGTACGGGAAATAGCATTCGTCGGCTGAGGCGCATTCCATATAGTCGAAGTCGTAAAGCACGTCGTAGGCGCCTGTCCCGGCGAGTACGCCGAGGTTTTGCAGGCGAACCTGGCCAAGGCCAAGGTCTTCGACTTTCCAGGTGCATTCCGGTCCATTCCATAGCGCCAAGGTCGCTGGGGCAGTGTCGTAAAGGAGGGTCTTCCAACGGTAGCCGTTGGCACCAAATCCGGTTTTCCACTCGGCACAAAGGCGGTAATTATCCACGCCATCAACGACCGAGAACGTGAAGAGGTCGTTGCCACCAGGGGCAGCTTCCATCACGACTTTGTCTCCGACCGACGCCAACGTAAACGCTGGAGTCGCAGCGGCGCCGTCCAAGTCAAGGTAGGCGCCGACACCGGCGTTATAGACGCGAAGCTCGCTGATGGGGTCGCATGAGGTCTGGTCAGCATTAAGGGTGAAGCCAGGCAGGCAGGCGCAGACAGGGGCATCGTTCACGTCTTTACACGATTGCGAACATCCCCCGTTATTGCTTACGCAGGCATCAAATTCACAGGTGTAGCCGCCGACTGTATCCACACAGGATTCGTTATTGGCACAGATCGCGGTGCCGTTGGCGCACTCGTCGGTTTCGACCCTGAAGGTCGTGTTGCCTGAGGTCTGGGGGAAAAGCGTGTAGGAGCATGAGTATTCGGTGTCGCAGCGCAGGTAACCAAACTGTGACCACGCGTTGTAGACCTCGGACTGGCGATTTCGCATGCGAATCTTGTTATTGCCCAGGTCGTCCACTCGCCAGGTGCAGCGCAGGGCGTTCCATTCCGCGGGGGTGCCGACTCGATCATTTTTGATCAGAACGTCCCATCCTGCAGAGCTGGTTTGGGCGCTATTGCACAGGCGATACTGATTCACGCAAAGAGGGTCGGTGCTGCCGTCGGCGCAGGTGCCCGGCGCTTCGTCGATGGTGAAGTAGAAGTTATTGTTCGAGCCGGTCTCGGTTGGATGCCGCGGGGCCTGCTCGATGCGAACGGTGCTCCCGGCATCATTAAATGCGAGATAAGACGGCTCGTCCGGATAATAGGATTTTTCGAGACCGAACATCTTGTTCAGGCCCAAATTCGAGAGCCGAGTCTGAGACCATGGCTCACAAGCCTTACCGTTTGCGGCCAGATCGAAACCTGGATAACAGCCGCAGGTCGCGGCGCCCGGGGCACTTGCGGCGCATTTCTGAGCGCAGCCGTCATTGCTGACTTTGCACACGTCATTTCGCAGGCACTGGTTGCCGCTTCGCGTGAATCCAGTGGTGCAGCCGCACGTGTAAGAGGTGAGCGTATTTGTGCAGACCGAGTCCGAGCCACAAACGCCCGGATCTGCGGCACAGCCATCCTCGTCGACCTGAAAGAGGCTCGCCGCGCCAGTGGACGTGGCGAAGGTGCAGTCTTGGGTTGCGCAGTTCAGGAAGAACGGGTCAGGGGACGGATCGTTGGCGCCATACCAAGCCGCCGCGGCGACATTTGAAAGTCGGAACTGCTCGCCCGATAAATCGGCGAAAGTCCATGTGCATGCGTCGGTGTCCCAATCTGCCGGAGTTCCAACGACCTCGTTTTGGACACGGACTTCGGCAAGCCAGTTGCTCCCTTGATTTTTTGCACAAAGACGCAGGCCTTCGGCGCAAGCCATCGCCCCGCCAAGGCAAGGGCCGTTGGGGTTGTACGTCGTGAGCGTCACGGTTTGGGCATTCAGGCCTGTGGGGACGACCAGGATATTATCACCCTGTGCATTCCATCCCGGTTTCACGGCCGCCGACTGAGCATCGACAAAAAGGCCAAGGCCAACACTATAAAGCTTCGAGTCGGCGAGCGGGTCGCAGGATGTGCCGTTGGCGTTGAGGCCAAAGCCGACAACACACGAGCAAATCGCGGGGTCAGCGGCGCCGCCAGGCCAATCGCAAAGCTGCCCGCAGCCACCATTGGTGTCATCACAAGGGTTGATGGCCGTGCAGGTGATTCCATCGCCGACAAAGCCCGCCAAACACGTTGGGCATTGCGATGTACCGCTGCCCAGATAATCGCAGACAGCGTAGGCGGAACAGCCAGACGTGCCCGTGACACAAGGGTCCGCGTAGAAACGGAACAGGTCAGTATGGTCGCCGTAAAGCAGAGTGTCGTTGGCGATGAAGGCCGCCGTCTCGACTAAGCATCCCGACGTCGCACAATACAGATATTTTGGGGCCGCAGCTGTGCCCAGATCTGCAAGGTTTTGCAGGCGTACCTGACTCGTCCCGGCTCCTGCGGCGTCGATTCCCCAGACACAAGCAGACGAGCTCCAGATCGTCATGGCAGGGTCGCTGCTCAACGTGACATAACCC
>JBBKVQ010000302.1:0-20726 GCA_037968515.1 Bradymonadaceae bacterium | reverse complement strand
CCATGGGACGAGGTCGCGCTGGTTTTTGCTGATGAAGAACTGAAATCGCCAGTAAATCGACTGACGACCGACCATTCTAAAGTTGGTGATGCGCTCGATGGTCTGAAGCCAGGTTATGGTCGATCCGAGCTGCCTCGTGCTCTGCGGATGGCCGAAGATATCCTGTCCCCGTCGCAGCTTCCCAACAAACGAATCGTGTTGATCTCGGATTTTGCGAGCGGTGGTTTCCCAAAATCTGTGGCTGGCGTGACACCTTTGCGGGCAGCCGTCACACAGATCAACGTGGGCAGCGAAGCTCTTGATTCTTTGGCGATTTCAAACGTCAGCTACGAACAAGAGGGAACACGTCGCGACCCGGTTTTTCGGGTGGACGCTACGGTTAATAATTATGGCGTTAAAGATAAAAAGGCGGTCGAAGTTCGACTTCTGGTCGACGGAAGCGTCGTGGCGGCCTCGAAGATTGACGTGCCAGCGGGCAAGTCGGCCGTTCAGACGTTTAGACATCGCGTAGAAGGGGTGCAGGCTCGGGCCGGATCGGTCGAGCTCGTGGGCGCGGATTCTTTGGTTGCCGACGATATTCGATGGTTCACATTCAAGGGCGGCGACCGTGTACGAACCTTGCTGGTTAACGGCGAGCCGTCGTCAGTGGTGTATCGCGACGAGCTTTTTTTCTTTGAACGCGCTCTAAATCCCAAGAAAGCCTCCGAAGGCGTCGCGACAACGACGATCACCCGCGAAGGACTTGAAGGGCGCGACCTCAAAGAGTTTGACGTCGTTGTCCTGGCAAACGTGACGTCTGTGACGCCCAACGCCGTGGCTGCGCTCAAGGCGTTTGTCGAGGGGGGCGGAGGTCTTTTGTTGGCGATGGGTGATCAGGTGGATATTCCGGCCTGGAATGCTCAGTTTGTGGACCTGCTGCCCAAGCCTTTGCGCGGCATGAAACAGCTTGCAGAAGTAGGCGACCCCGACGCTCCGGTGAAGATTACTCGTTACGGAACGACGCGTCGGGAACACCCAATCTTCGAGGTTTTCGAGGCTCCCGGTGGCTCGACGTTGCAGTCGGGACAAGTCTATTCGTACATGCTTCTTGAGCCTTCGCCGCCAGAACAGTCTCAGACTCTGCTTTCGTTCAAGGATGCGGCCCCGGCGTTGCTTGAGCGCAAGGTCGGGCGCGGCCGCGTGTTGCTCTACACAACGACACTCGATATCGACTGGTCAGACTTGGCAACTCGAACGGCGTATCTGCCCTTGGTGCGCCGGGTGGTGCAGTATCTGGCACGTCGCGCGACCAGTGAGGAAGACCCTGAACACCTTGTGGGCAACCCAGTTTCGCTGGATGTCGAAGGGTTGATTGCCGAGCGCGCGATCGTGGTTTCGGGCGATGTTCGTTCCGTACTTGAAGCCGAGAACGGCAAGGTGACGTTTACGCCCTCAAAACCGGGTGTTTGGCAGGTTTGGGCGGACTCGACGGATGCCAATGGTACACGACTCGATGGTCTGGACTTTGCGGTGAACGTGGATGTCTCCGAGTCCGACCTCACGCCGCTGCCAGAAGACGCCCTGAGTCCTTGGATTGACGCAGCCTCGGCGTCGGGAACCTCGGGTGGTTCCTCAGAAAAACGCGTCAACCTATGGCCAATCTTCTTGTTTATGGTCATAACCGGGCTTCTGATAGAGTCCGTGTTGGGCACTCGCCGTAGCGTGTTGGTTCGTCTTTGGCGCATCATCACTCGTCGCGAGCCGGCCGAGCTTTCAACTGACGATTCCAATCCTGCTTCTTGAGGCGCCACCGGGCATGCGAATTCGCGGGGACATCACAGCGATTGTTTTGATTTTAGCCTTCGCCGTTTCAGAAGCGGCTGTGGCTCAAACGATCAAAGTTCAGAGCTCAAGTCTTGCGCGTCTGTCACAGATGCGGCGAATCGACGGGAGTATCGATGCGACACGAGCTTTCACTCAACGTGTGCGCCTGTCGGTCTTTGACGCGACAGGCACTAACGATGGCCGTCTGAACCTGCATCTGTCTTTTCGTTTTTCCAACGATTTTGGTCTGGTCGATCGTCTAAAAGATGACGATGTGGCGGACATGTACTGGAACCAAGCTGTCGTGGACGAAGCCTATTTGCAGTGGCGTCCCTTCGAGCGAATCAACGTAAGAGCCGGGCGGTTTTTGCGGCTGGATGCGCTGGGCCCGCGCGATATCGATGGACTTTCATTGCAGCTGGATCCCTCGCTAGGCAAGGGCGTGAGCGGTCGAATCGAGGTTTGGGCCGGCCAAGATGTGTTTTTCGAATCGTCGCCACTATCCGGTGACGCTTGGGATATTCAAGGCGTGCCCGAAGATTCGCAGGCTGGATCTGCCGATTGGAGTGTTTCGGGCGGCATGCGTGCCGGAATCCATCACCGCAGCGCGGGCGTAGAGCTCGCTTGGTTGCGCCGAGTGTATGGAGATCCAGACGGCGAGTATCTTGGAGAGGAACGCATCGGCGCCGCGATGTATGGGCAGATTACCCCAGATCTGAACGTGGCTTCTCGGGCGAGTTATCATACGATTTTAGCGGACGTGGATCGCGCATCTTTGCTGGTGGCGTGGCGCACAGGAGCCTCGACACCAACTCTGAGCCTTGGCCTTGAGCGCATCGTGCCGTGGTTTGATAGCGGCAGTATTTTCAATCTTTTTGGCGCCCAGCCCTACGAAGGCGGTTGGTTTAAACTTTCGCAACCCGTGGCTGCGCTAAATTCCGAGTTCGATGTTCGGACCTTTGGTCGAATCTACGAGGGCGACCAAGATTTGGTGGACTTTGGAAACGGTAGCTCCGATGCGACCACCTGGGGCGTCGGGGTCGGTCACGACACGAAGTTCAAGCTGCTTGACTACCCCTTTACATGGCGTTCAGTCGGTACCTATTCCGACAGTATCGATGACGCTTACGGCGGCGCTCGGGCGCTGATTCAGTCGCTGCTCAGCGTCGAGGCCATCCGCGACCTGTTCATCCAGACCCGGGGCCTTTGGCTATGGGCAAATCCGTCGAACGAACGGTATTCGACGGGCACAGGGGTCACGGGAACCCTTGGCGTGGAATGGCGCACCGAGCTTGGGCGTCTGTCAGCAGTGGTCGAGTCCAGTCAAACAACTTTTCAGGGGGGCAACCTCCAGGCATTCCTTTCTTTTGATGTCGAGGCCTGGCCGTGAATGTTGCCCAACTACGACTGCATCGTCGGCTGCGCCGATGGGGGGCTTTCTTGGTGCTTTGTACGATGTTGGGCGTCTACCTGCAGGCTGCGTTCGGAGATTCGGGCGTGAAACCCATCCGCTACGAATCAAAATCTGAATTGAAGTTCGACCATTCCAAACATCCACAACCGTGTGCTGACTGTCATGGACAGGCTACGACCAGTCAGACTTCGTCAGACGATCTTGGGCCGTCGATGCAGGCCTGTGCCACCTGCCACGCTGCAATTAAGCCGACATTGGACGAATGCAGCGCGTGTCATGTCAACGCAACCAACGCCTCGACACCGGTGAAAACCGAGGCTGAATGGCTCGCGGTGCGGCCGGCGCCCTTTATGACCCCACGAATAAAGCCCGATATTAGGTTTTCCCATCGCCAGCATTTCGATGCCTCGATTCCGTGTAAAACTTGCCATGCTGGCGCAGATCCTGGCCTTCCCAAGATGCAGGTTTGTGTGGATTGTCACGCTCAAACGACCGCTCCACAAACCTGCGAAACTTGCCATACGACCAATGTGACTCCCCAAATCAAGGCAGCGACCTACCCGGTCAAAGTCGGGGCACGCTCAAGCCTCAAACCCGATAACCATCAGGTGGACTGGATGAAACGACACGGCACTATTGCGCTGACCAACGGCGAAGACTGCATGTCGTGTCATCAAGAACCCCAGTGTGCGAGCTGTCATACCGCGCAAGTGGGCGAAACGTATGCGGTTCATCCTCCAAATTTCGTCACGATTCACGCCGTGGACGCTCGTATGGAGGAAACCAATTGCACCACCTGCCATTCGACTCAGAACTTCTGCACCGCCTGTCATGTTCGCGCCGAAGTGACCACTCGACCGGATGCACGGCCCCCATCACGCGTCGCGTTTCATCCGCCAGGATTTGTGGACCCGCGAACGCCTGATAATCACGGTGTGATGGCGCGTCGTAATATTGTGGACTGTGCCAGCTGCCATTCCGAAAACGACTGCGTCACCTGCCATACAGGCATCAATCCTCATCCCGCGGATTTCCGGGTCGATTGCCGACGGTGGCTCGATGCCAATCCAAGACCCTGCGCAAAATGCCACGAAGACCCCGGCGGACTTCGAGAGCAATGCCTGTAGGTCTCGCTTAGCCATTGCTTAGATAGGCGAATCGATGTTGCATCGCTCCAAAATACCGCGCGGCCTTAATCGGCTCGAAATCATGATTATTTTTATAATCCTGAGCTCGGTTGTCGCCTACATTTCTACAATCGTCTTTCGACTGACAGCGCGCCAAGACGGGACGGATTACGCCCAAGGCGTGGCCGCGGCGATTGAACATGGGCGAAATCAAGCAATCCGCCAAAAACAGGCAGTGTGGGTCACCGTCAATTTGGGAACATCGGCCGCAAATTCCGGCTCTATCGACCTGTTTACTCAGGGAACGGCGGCCGCCGGAACCGCAGCCCAGAGTTGCCAGAAGTACGACCCCACCCAACAACTTGCACTCGAGTCGGTTTCGTCCGTAGACCTGTCAGACAAGGGTTCCATCGTGCGCGCCGAGCCCAGCGCCAGATTTTGCTTTTCACCTGACGGCAGTGTTTTTTCCATCGAAGGTGAAACGTTTCCCGCAGTACCTTCCCGCTGTGTGGGTGAGTATCTGACGATTTTAACCGCGGATTTTGGTGCCACCGTTTCTGGGAAGCTCTTGGAGTGCGCAACAGATGAGGCTGCGCTTCAGAATCAGCGCGCTGAACGCTCAAAGGTCCAAATGCATCAGGTTTCAGTGCCTTTCCGCGGCCCAATACGAGCGCAATGACGGTTTGTAGGTGTCTGTCGCACACGCAAAGAGGTGCGACACCTATGAAAAGTTTGCGTAGCTGAACAAACGATGAACAATCATATTATGTGGCGATTGCGTGCAAACGACGCGATTGAACCTCGATCTTTGGTTGGAACAGTAATTGCTCCTCTCACAGGTAAACCCCGACTGGTTGGTTCATGTTTAATAAATCCAAATTACAACGCGGTGTGAGTCTGGTGGAGCTGATGGTCGTCGTCGTGCTCATCGGAGTACTCGCTGCCATTGCTTCTCCTGGCATCTTTCGCGCGATTGAGCGGCAAAACGCCGTGGCGGTCGCTGCCGGTGTGGCCAGCGCGCTGCGAACCGCAAGAAATCAAGCGATGAGCCGCGGCACCCCCGTCTGGGTCGACGTTAATTTTGGAAATAATGCGGCCAATCGAGGGTCCGTTGAGCTCTTCACCCGCGGAACGATCGCAGGCGGTGATGCCGCCCGAAATTGTCGAGAGACAGCTGGTGCAAGGAACCTTGTTGGTTCTTTCACTCCCCAAGGCATCTCGGGCAAGGGCGCCATCGTCCGTACTGACCCTGCAGGATTATGTTTTGCGCCTGACGGCCGCGTACTGACCGACACTGGCCAAAGAGTGATTCCACTGGGTTCTCGCTGTCGTGGCGACTACGCAATAGTCTACACGGCAGATTATGATGTCGTGCCGACCGCCGCGCTTCTAGATTGCCCGAACGCTGCTGGACTTCAAGCGTTTCGAGATGCTCGAGCGATCGTCCGAATGAACCAGATTTCAGTGCCGTATAATGGCTCAATTCGAGTGGAGCAATGATGAAAAAAGGATTCACACTCGTCGAGATCTTGATTTCCATCGTCGTGATGACGATTGGTTTTTTTGCTGTGTTAGCAGTCCAAGGTTCGGCCATTGGTGCCTATAATGCTGGCCGCGATTCGACCGAATCAAGTGAGCTTTCACGTGCCGTGATTGAGTACTTGAATATCGAGGGCCAACAATGGACGGCGGGGAGTATCTCCTCGCCAACAAACTCCTACACGGGCACTCCGGGTAAACCTTTTGATGCTCAGCCTGTGTTGCTTGGACTCGCAGGCGGTAGCCTCGCGACGTGGGAACCTCTTGTGGATACTCCGGTCGATGTCAGGTTGGCTCGAGGCGCAGACATGACGGGCGCAAAGTTCTGCATTTTTGCGCGTGGCGCCTACGTCGAAGCCGATACCACGGACCTCAACACGTTTGACCCAACAGATGCGACTAAACTTACCGGCTCCCCACTTTTTCGAGTTCAAATCGCCACGCTTTACGCTGGACCTCGCGCGGTTATGCCGCCCGGTAGCTGCCCAGATATCGACCGCACTTTGCTCGATCCAGCCAATATCGAGCCGCTTGAACTGCTCGGTTTTCGAGTCGCATACTTCGGAACGATGATCGTACGACGGGATTTCAGCCGATGATTAGATCAAAACAAATACGAGGTTTCACCCTGGTTGAGCTGCTCATCGCAATGCTGCTCTCGGGGATGTTATCGGTGATCCTTTACAGTCTCTTCAACACGACCTCCGAGTCGTTGGGAGAAGTCACCAACCTTTCTGACGCTCAAGAACGCATCCGTTTTGCGATGGAGCGTTTGAGGACAGATGCAAAAGGTGCTGGTTCTCAGGCAACGCCAGATTCCGAGATGGATGTTTGGCAACAGCCCGCTTTAGTGGGAGGTCGAGTGCTCGGTGTGTCGGGATACAGCGGCTGGCAGGACCAGCCTCCGCCCGCAGCTCTAGCCGCAGCCAATCCGAACGTTTCGTTCGACGGATTCATCGTGATGGGGGCCTTTGATTATCCCGTTTCCTTTGAGGTTCGTGGACTGACCGGGGATCTGGCTGACACCGACGGGGAAATCGCCGAACACGTGCGCGGGCTCTTCAAATTATACCAGATTGACCCATTTGTGTTTACCGCTGCGACTCCAACCAATTATCCAGGCGACACGAGCTTCCTCGAGCAACAATGGTCGACTCGGCTGCTTAGGCTGATGGATCGACAAGGATATTTTCAGTTTGCGACGCTCGCGAGTCAAACGTCACTGTCGATGCAGGCGGGCGTTCCACGCACCATGAATTTCGATTTTCTTGCTGCGCCACAACCCAAATCACCCGGGGCCGAGTTCGGAATAGACGTCAATCCTGAAGGCGACTTTGCCTACGATTCGGCGTTGATCGACGCCTACTGGTATCATGTCGAGCCTAATCCAATTGACCCCACGAACCTTCAGTTGGTTCGTGAACGACTGTGCGCCCCGGCGGTCATGGTTGAACTGGCCGATGCCGCCAATTTTGACCCGTCGTCTGCATTGGCTAACACCTGTCCTGGTGGTGTCGAAGAAGTTACGATCATCACTGACCACGTGGCGGATTTCCAAGTTTGGTTCGATTGCACCACGGCGGGCAGTGCTGAGGGCGCCGTTGTTGGCGCCAATTGGGACGACGATTGGCTAAAGCCCGAAGCCACAACTTCGTGTCTCGGCCCGGCCGGTTATGCCCCCGGAAACGCACGCGTTATGCATCTGCGTCTTTCCCTTTATGCCCCACTTGAGCGCAAAGACCTTCTAAACTTTCAGTTCGAAGATTCAACAGGTCGAATTGGGGCAGCAGCTCTTGGCGCCACTCCGAATGTGAAGCTTCGTACATTCGACTCGGTACCCACATTGCTTGGCGCAGCGCCAGTGGTGACCATGCAAAGCTCGGTCGAATTGACCAACTACGTTTATCGCAACCCGGTCAGCCCATGAAAAACCGACTTCAAAATGAACGAGGCAGTGCTTTGGTGTTGGTAACACTATTGACGCTGATTCTCGCGGCCATCGCGATTGTCGCCCTTAGGAACACCGCTCGTGGAGTTCAGCAGACGGCGACCTTCCAGACCCGAATTCAATCCGGTGAATCGACGGCATCTGTCACCCGTGTTGCGTCGAAACGCATCGGGGACCAGGCGCCAAAGTACTGGCGGCGAATGACTGCGAAATTGACCGGAGCTGACACTTCTTCTGGCACTGATTTGGGGCGAATTGGTGCAAGCGGCACAGCCAACGGCACGATGCAAGAACGGAAGGATGCCATCCTCCTTGGCCCCCATGACGAGCTCAGTGATTTGGATTTTAAGTCAATGTTCAAAGGATATAGCGGGACCGAAACCGGCCTGTTTTCCGATGGATCAACACTTTCATTCGAAGCACAAAAAGAAACCAATATCCGATTTGTTATACGCGACCCGATCGAGTCCAACGCCGCTTCAGGCTTTGGTATGGGTCAAGCTTTCTGTTTCAAGAAAGTCTCGATGTACGCCGAATCCATGGTGTCTGCAGGAGTTCCTGATGACGATTGGACCGGCCCGAGTAACACAGCACAGGTTCGAGGCGGCTTAGAAGGCCTGATCGGTCCCATCGAATGCGCCAATTGAGGCAATCATGAATAAGAAACTAAAAATCTCAGTTCTCTCTGCATCTGTTCTTATGCTGGCCCTGCTTACGGCAGGAACAGCATCCGCACAGGTCGACCAGAAACCGTATATTCTGTTTGTGATGGACACCTCTGGCTCGACCGAATGGACTCCAGCTGGCGACGAACGGTATCCAAATCTGGCAGCTAGCGCGCCGGATAAACCAGAATGGGTTCCTGGCACCGACATGGAGTTGGGCTCCGATACGACCGGTGAGATCACCGGAAATATTTCGGATGGCCCTGCTCGTTTTGGTCCGTGTTTCGTCTGGGAAGTCGATGATTGCGATAAGTACCGTCGGCCACCGTGGACATTTCGTTACAGTGACTGGCAGGACGTGTTTGGTTCTCAAGCGCTGATGGTAACCCGAAAATCACTCATGATGGGGCAATTTAACCTATTGACCAACAAGCATAACGGTATCCGGTTAAAGGACGCTTCTCAGCCCCGCCACGTGATCCTCAAAGAAGTCCTCACGGGAGATATGCTTCTGAAGTCCGACTTGGATACTCGCGATTATGGAGCCTTGAATTACGTCACCGACGGTCCGGGATGTTGGTTTGTGCCACGGCAACGCAATGCAACCGTGCAACAAAAGGCCGAGGACAAGTTTTACTGCCAAGGTGAGGACAGGTTCGAAAAACTGCCTGACCACGACGAGCCAAGACCTCATTTTCAAGAGGTTTTCAACGCTCAGGTGAACAACGGTGTGCTTGATACACTTTCAAACGAAGCGATCTTTGGCGTGGCGCTCCTCGACGGTTATCGCGAGGAGGTCGGCGATGGTTGGCCATTCAAGCTCAACGATGCGGTCGACGATGACGAAGACATCGAGGGTTCAAATCCACCCGGAGCTCGGGACGCAAACAACGACGGGGAAGATTCGGGCTCGCCTTATAATCTGGGAGTCTATCGAATTGTGGGTCCGAAGCAGATCGATCTTCCTCCACAGTTTTTGGGCCAGCTTTCAAATCACGTTCAACAGTCGATCATCGAGGCGGGGTTCTTGCGTGAAGACGGCAGAGCCGGCGAAATCGACCTCAAAAAGGGAATCCCATCCCTTGGACTTGCCTACGACAAGAAGGCCGATAAATACATCCAGGATAAATTCAAGATGGCCAAACAGCCCATTGCTCGCGCCACACCACTGGCTGCTGCAATCATGGATGTTCACCAATTCCTGGCCAACGACGAGCGATTCGAAAAGGGCGACAAGTCACCCAAAGACCCTTACGCAGAGTGTCGGCCGAAACAGATTGTCTTGATCAGCGACGGCTATCCTGAGCCTGAAAAGTCAGGCGGTTTCTCGGGGTCGAATATTGGAAGCGAGGCTTTGACGCCGGCGTTTGGCTACGACCCCAATTTGTATCCTTACCGGGCAACCGAAGAAGAGATTTTGGCACTCACTTCCAACACATCACTTTATGGTATCCAACCCGACGCTGCTCGACGTTTCGGGCCACGTGTACACGTCGTCGCTCTGTCCATCGACACCGACGCCACCACCAAAACTCAGATTTTGACGAAGCTGTCTGGGATGGCAAAAGCTGGAAAGACATGTGCCCAAGAGTTCCTTCCAAACCATGTCCCTAACTCAAATGCTGAGGGTGACTGCCTTGCGGGCTGCTCGAGCTACGACGACGCTCCTGCCAACACAGTCTGTACGCCGGGTACGAGCCTTTGTTTAGTTGGTCCGCAGGTTCCGTATATGTACACGCCTCAGGATCCGAATAAGGCAGCGTTCATGTGCAATTATCCAGCGCTTGTGCTCGGGAGCAACGATCGTGCTGCCATGCAAACTGCCATCTTTGCGGTAACGTCCGGCATTATCGGAAGCTCGGGAACACTCACGCGAACCAAAGCCGCAATCTCGAACTTCCTCGATGACGACGATTTCACGTCCGGTGGTCAATACCGTACTTTCTCTGGGGTACAGACTCTTGGAACTTATTGGCGCGGCATTTTGAACCGCGAAATCATCCCTTGTGACACAACCGGTCCTGTCTCGTTCTCGGGCGACGAAGTAGATACAGCCGGCATTGATTCTGCAGGTTTGGGCGTTCGCGCACTGCATGCCGATATTGGTGCGCAAGTGAACTGTGGCATTGGGTCTGGAGGCCAATGTGCCACGCTGCCGCCTACGGATAATCGACGTATTTTTACGTCTTTGCCCAAAACTCCCATCTACAACTATGGATCACGAACTGGGACCACCTTGGACCTTGGCGGCCGTATGTTCTTCCTTTGGGATCCGGTCGACATGGCAGCATCCGAAGAGGAGTTTCGAGACAGTGCTTTTCCAGGCATGACTTTGCCAGCACCTCTGTTGGTGGGAACGCGAATTCCATTTCGGGCCGCGCAGTTGCACGACGCTTTGAGACTCGCCACAACGACTTCCGATCCGACATGGGACCAGCAAGACTCCGCTGATTTCTTGAATGCAATCGACTACTCAGACATCGAAAATGTCGTCAGAAACTATCGAGGTCAGATCCCAGCGAAGGCCACGAACTCGCGCACTACCTCAAGGGTCTTTTCTGGCATTCTGAATTCCGATCCGATCGTTGTCCCTCCTCCAATTTTGGATCTTCCAATTGAGTCATATCGGGCCTTCCGCGCTTTCTACGGAGATCGTCCGACCATGCTTTATTCCGCAACGGTGGACGGGCAACTTCATGCGATCCACATGGGAGATTTGGCGGGACGAATTCAAACACGCGCTCAGACTTCATCCAATAGCTGGACCGAGTCAACGGTATCGAATGTGGGCGCCGATGTGACGGCCGGTGTGGGTCAACGCGAAGCGTGGGCGTATGTTCCCAATATCTTGTTGCGCTCGCTTGCGTACTACAAACAGTCTCAAGGTGTTCTGATGGACGGCGCCACGGTTGTACGTGATGTCCGCTTGTGCCAGGCCCTAGCCGATTCAGACCATAATCAGAATAATCAGGCATGCCGTGCGATCGCGACAACGGGGACTCTGACGCCGGAGCAGCAATGGCGCACCGTTTTGGTGCAGGCCATGGGCCGCGCCGGTGGAGGTTACTTTGCGATGGACGTCACCCGTACCGGCGGTTTGCGGCCAGGAGCTGCATCACGCACTGTGCAGGCGCCAGACCCTGCGGTTCTTTGGGAATTCGACCGAATTTGGGAATCTGCTCAAGTCAAAGCGCTCTACGCCCGTGATCGTGAATTGGTTGCCCCTTCGTCGGGCCTCGAAAACGATTATTACGACCTCTCGGAGACCGGTCTCGACTGTTCAGATTCGGACGATTTTTGGGTCAATTCAGCCATGGGGCTTAGCATCAGTGCCCCCGAGATCGCGACGCTTGCAGTCGACATGGGCAATAGCGGCGTCCAACAACGTCCGGTCGTCGTTTTTGCCGCAGGTACAACCGATGAAGACGTGACTGGCTGCGGTGCCGCGCTCCAGGGTTCGGCGATTTATGTGATTGACCTTCAAACCGGGTCATTACTCCGTCGCTTTGTGACCTACTATGACGGTCCGATCGAGCGAACGTTCGCAAAAAGCGCAGACGCTTCCTTTGAATCCCGATTCGGACGTGTCCAACTTACGGGCTCGCCTGCACTCTATGACGCGTCAACAGGTTCGTTGGCGAGTCGAGGATTTGTCGGCGATAGCATCGGCCGTCTCTTCCGCATGAGTTTCCAAGACCCCAACCCATCGAATTGGAAAGTGGACTTGTTCTTCGACCCTTATGCATCGACAGACCTGCAATCGAAGGCAAATTCAGTAGTTGGCGGCGGCAGCGACGCGAATTTCGGACCAGCAGCCTTTAAACCCGCGATCTCGCGCGGTCCAAATCGTCAATTGGTCGTCACCTATGGCTTGGGAGAAACCAGTGATTCACCTTCGCCTACTCTTGCCCAAGCCGTGATCACCGTCGCTGAAACGAATGATGCGTCTATCAACGAAGTGCGTTGGTACACCGTCCTCGAAAAGGGCGAAAAGCTTATGGGAGAGCCGCTGGTATTCAACAGCGTTACTTACTTCCCGACCTACTGGGTTCCAAATGCAGACTCATGTTTACCGGGGCGTGCGCGCGTCTGGGGTGTCGACTATTTCGACGCTGACGGCACGAACCCGGTTGGCACCTTTGACCGCAATGACGATGATTTTGACCCCACTTTTGTCGATCTTTCGCCAGGCGGCGGGGCGACTCCTGCCCTTTGGTTCAGTCCTAAGGAGGCAACGGTTATTCGGGGACTGACCCTCACTTTGGGACCGGTTTGTTCGGTTCGTGACCTCAATGGCGATGGCTCGAACTCATCGGGCACCGAAGGTCTCGACACTCAGCCGCAACTGATTGCTCAGACCAGCGCTCCTGCTGGAGGCATGGAGAACCGTCTGAAGGGCGATTCGTCTGCCGATGCCATCGGTCGGTTGACCAAGAATGTGAAGCGCCCTCGCAGCATGACCATTCCGCTTAGTTGGAGCGTGATTCAGTGAAGCTCTGGATTCTCGTTTTTGGGCTGGTGGTGGGAGGTTGCAAAGACACGCCGCCACCAGCCAAAGTCTCGAAGGATAAGGCTGAGTCTACGACCGCAGCCCAAAGTCCAGAAGATGAGCAAACTCTCAAAGAGCAACGCGAGGCCTTTGGGATTCCATTGCCGCCAGAAATCACCTCGGTGAGCCGCGGTGAAGCGGTCATTATCGCCACCACAAAACTGAAGCTGCCCGAGGTGATGAAATTTTACGAAGGGAAGCTCCCCGAGTACGAACTCATCAAAGCCCCGCGCAACACCACTTACGTACCGCTGCGCGAATACACACCTGAGATATTTGCAGAGCAACTCAGCTTCACATCTCCTACTGAGCTGAGTTTTCGTTTGCGAAAGAAACCCGTGCCGGTCGAAGAACGTGTTGTGCTCAAACCGGGAGACCCGGTTCACTTCACGATGCCAGACGGGCAAGACCTCGCCCCGGGCGCGGTTTACGGCGAACCGTACACACCGCCTCCGGGCAGCCCACTGGCGAACCCTCGATACAAATCGAACTGGGGAAAGCCGTTCGGTTCTTGGGTCGCTCAATAAATTTCAAAAAAATTCCATTAGGGTGGGAAGCCACCCAATGACGGGCTTGAGCACACATCGTTGCTATTGAGTTGTGTCAATTCTACAATGGGTTGCCTTGATTTTGGGCCTACTTTAGCCTACGGTCCCGCATTGTATCGTAATGTTTGGAATAAAAAACGCTCACCCCCAGCGAGATAGATCAATGATCGGAAGAGTCGGAATCTCATTTTATAGCCTGCGGACGGCCTTACTCTGTATGAGTTTGGCGTTTACCGCACTCACCGCCTGCGGTGATGACAACCCAGAGACTAACCTGTGCAAAGGTGTCACCTGCGATAGCGGCGGAGTATGCGAAAAGGCCACGGGCCAATGCATCAATCCCACCGATTGCGCGGGAAATGACGACCTTTGTTTGGACGGTTTCACCTGCAACGCTTCGACCTGCGAAGCCGAGATTGCCTGCGATGGCGGCGCGTGTGAACGCGGCGTTTGTGCCAACGGCGCATGCATCAACCCAGCTGCTTGTACCACCAACGCTAACTGCCTTGGTGACTTCTACTGTGGCGACGACAACACGTGTGCCGCCGACCCTTGTTCCACAACAACCTGTGACGCTGGTGTTTGCCAGATTGGCACCGGCGAGTGTGTGAACGCCGATATCTGCACTCGTGCGACTGAAGCTACGGATTGTGTCGCTGGAAGCAAATGTGACGGTGGCCAATGTGTCACCGAGGCTGCTTTCTGTGCTGGGCTTGATTGCCAGCGCGGCGTTTGCTCGTTTGCAGACCTCGCCTGTATCAACTCCGACAACTGTGGTGGAGACGACTCCAATTGCCTCGCTGGCAACTACTGTGCTGACGACAACACGTGTAAAGCGAACGTCTGTGACGCGCTTAACCAGACCTGTGCACGGGGCGAATGTGACCCGTCTTCAGGCCAATGTGTGAATCCTGACACATGCACAAACGCAAACGGATGCATTGATGCATTTGTATGTGTTGGTGCGGCGTGTGTTGCAACTGATGATGCATGTGGAGCAGGGGGCTGCGCCGGCAATCAGGTTTGTAACTACGATGACGCTGCATCGACCGCAACCTGTGGTGAAAGCCCAGCAGGTTGCTCAAGCGCGCTTGACTGCTCAACTGACCGAATCTGCGACGGTGGCGTTTGTGCCGCTCCCGCAGCTTGTGTCAACGACGCGTTCGAGCCCAATAACGTCGCTGGCGAAGAGACCGAGTATGCAACGGCCAACGCTGGCCTGCCGGTTGAACTGGCACTGTGTGGCACTGACGTCGATCGCATCACTTTTGTGACGACAGACGACGCAGACCTGACCGGAACACTCGTTGCCGAAGTCAATATCTTCCCATCAGATGTGGGCTTGGGTGTTTTGGCACTCGACCTCCTCAATGAAAGCGGAACTTCGGTCGGCACTGCTCGCACCGAGCTCAATGGCGCCCCAACAGCAGCTGCGCGCGTTGAATTTGCCGTCACAGCCATCAACGGTGGACGTTATACCCTCGTCGTGAGCGACGGCGGCGACGTTTCGACCGCAGGCGTTCGCTACACAGCACGCATGGACGTTGTCGATGCAGCTGTTGTGGCCGCTTGTGCAGCTCCAACCGCATTGGTTGCCGGCACTCCGGTCGCTGGAACCACAGCAAATGGTAGCAGCGCGCTCACTTCATCGTGTGGCGACGCCGACGGTACCAACCCCGAAGCTGTCTACTCCTTCACGATTGACCGTGCCGTATTTGCAACGTTTGTGGCTTCGCCATTGACTGCAACGGCCGACCTCGCACTCAATATTCGTTCGGTTTGTGAACAGGGTGATTCAGAACTCGACTGTGCCGATGCACTTGGCGCCAATCGTAACGAGACTCTGACTCGTCAGCTTTCGGCAGGGACTTATATCGTCGTTGTTGAAGCTGCGACGGCTACAACGGGTGGACAATTTGCCCTCTCGGTTTCGGTCGAAGACATCATCTGCTCGGCGGCTGATAATACCTGCCTTGATCCCGACACAGCCAATGTCTGCAACAGCAACGGAACTGGTTTCGACTCAGAAGCTTGTGACGACGGTTGTGAAGCAGGCGCTGGCGTTTGCTCACGTCCTGCTGGCGACGTTTGCTCGAACGCATTCCCTGTGGATTTGAATACTCCATTCAACGCCACGATCAATCGTTCAGAATTCCTCAATGACTACGATCCAGGCGCTGCGTCTTGTGTTCCGAATAACTCAAATTCACAAGATACTGATGGTCCTGACACCGTCTGGGCCGTCACGGTTCCAGATGGACACGTGCTACTTGCCGAAGTGTCAGCAGTCGATTTTGATGATGCAACCCTTTATCTTGTGGAAGATTGCACCGACGTTGCCAACACGTGTTTGGTCGGCGTTAACGCTGTGTCTTCAAGCAGCACAACGGCAGAGTCGTTGTTCTGGAACAACGATACGGGCGCCGAAAAGACCGTATTCTTGATCGCCGACGTGGAAGACGAAACCAGCCTTGGAAACCCACGGGTATCCGTGTCGGTTCAACCCTTCGTTTGTGCACCAGGAACGTCACGCTGCGTTCTCAATCGTGAATCACAGAGCTGCAACGCGGCAGGAACCGGATACGACAACACCACACAATGCGATGACGGTTGTGACGTGCTCACGGGCGCTTGCACAACCACCAACGACAGTTGCGACACCGCAACTGTGCTCGATGTTCTACGAGACGGATTGCCGGGAACGCTCAGCACCGAAGTGGATATCGGAAACTACACCAACGCTCACGGAAACTGCGGAAGCAGCAGTTCCAACCGACTTGACGCCATCTACGTGATTCCAAACCTTCAGGTTGGTGATTTCGTTTCGGTAGACGTCAACGCGACATTCGACTCCATCATTTCCATCCACTCGGGATGTACAGCCGGAGCATTTGGGTCATGTATCGAAGAAGAAGACACTGCGTTCGGTGGTCAGAACACTGAAACCATTGAATTCACCGTCCCAGTTGGCGGCAGCTATTACGTGATGGTTCAACCATGGTCATCCAGCACGTCTGCAGGAACGTTTACCGTTCAGGCGACGATCACTCCGGCAGAGTGTGTTCCAGGAGACCCTGCTGCAATCGC
Organism: Bradymonadaceae bacterium; assembly: GCA_037968515.1. Taxonomy (GTDB): domain Bacteria; phylum Myxococcota_A; class Bradymonadia; order Bradymonadales; family Bradymonadaceae; genus JBFFMO01. The sequence continues at coordinate 4,046 of JBBKVQ010000302.1, read as the reverse complement.
GTGTTCGGCAGACCTTTCGAGCGTTGAATACTGTGGCGCAAACGGTCAGTTCACTCAGTACACTTGTGGCGGCGGCTGTGTCGCCGGTGTGAATCCATCCTGCGCGGTCGAGACAGGCGATTCCTGTTACGATGCGGAAACACTCACCGCTGGAAACACATTGTCGGGCTCGAAATCGGGAACCTACAACGGCAGCAACTTTGTTGAATTGCCTTCCGGTGCGCAGGGTTCGTGTAACGTCTCCTCCGCAACGACTGGTAATGACCACGTTTATGCATTTGACCTGCAGCCGGGCGATGTCTTGAACATCGATACCTTGCCAGGCACTTCCAGTGCTGCGCTCTACTTGTTTGAAGGCGCCTGCGGGATTCCAAGTGCGTGTGAAGATTTCCAAACGGGTGTGACCGCCGGAAACAACTTCGAGTACCTCGCGACTGCGCCAGTAAGGGTCTATTTTGTGGTCGATTACCGATTCACATCCTCGACCACGACTTGGAACTTCTCGTGGGACGTCACCTCGACCAGTTATGTTTGTTTGCCCGGTGCGGTCTCCTGCCTCGACCCGACCACGGTCGCTCGTTGTACAGCTGACGGTCTCGCTCAGAACTTCGTCCCTTGTCCCGGCGCAGGAGCTTGCTCTGCCGGTAGCTGTGCTTCCGTACCTGCGACCGCCGACCTCTGTGTCGGAGCCGTCGATATCGGAGCTGGCGGAAGTTTCAGTGTCGATCCTGCTTTGTTCACCAGTGATGTAAACATCCTGAGTGGCAACAGCTGCTTCTCGGCAACCTATGGCGCAGAAGGCGAAGAAGCTCTCTACCAAGTGACCTTGCAGCCCTATCAGATCCTCGAAGTTGTGGGTCGCTCAACCGGCGACTTCTCGCACTACCAGGTCGTCTGGGCATTCACAGATTGTGCTGATGCTGTGAACTCGTGTCTCAACGGTGCAACCTCAAGCGGCGATGCCAAATTCACCTATCAAGCAGGCGGCGTGGTTGAAACCGTGTTTGTTGCGCTCGATAATGAAGCACTCGGTGGCGATGTTCGATATTACGACGTGGACGTTCGTGACCCGGATTGTCTGCCGACCGACCCTCTGGTCTGCAATGTTGCTGGAACGGGTATCAATACCTGTGTTGTCGGCGAAATCGTCGAGTACACCTGTGGTGGTGGCTGTGTTGCTGGAGCCTGTAACGTCCCTCGTGGCGACACATGCTTCGACTCAAAGGTCCTGACTGGGCTGACCGGAACGGTTGCTGGCGATTGGGCGCAAAACACCAACGCCGTCAACATCACGTCGACTCAGACGGGCGGTTGCTCATTCAACTCGTTTGATCTTCCAGATGGAGCTGATGACATTTATGCCGTCACTCTTGCCGCTGGTGAGACACTCAAAGCTCAGCTTGTGACCTCAACCTCTGCAGCTCATATGTACATCGTTGGTGATTGTAACGACGCGAACAACACTTGTTTGGTGTCCGATCCGCTGTCGCAGTCGGCATCTACGATCAACTACCGTTCAACACTGGGTGAAACCGTGTTTGTTGTGGTTGACCGTGATGACACTTCGACAACCGGGACCTACACGTTGAACTACGACATCACCAACACACAGGTTTGTGCACCCAACACCACACGTTGCATCGATGCCAACTCAGTGGAGCTTTGCGGCCCAACTGGTTTGGCGACTTCTTACACATGCCCAAGTGGCTGTGCAGGTGTCGCATGTTCAACTGGGGTTCAAGCTGACTCATGTGCCAGCGCAGTCGACGTCGGACTCGGTGCTGCCATTTTGGGTACCTACGATGATTTTGTAGACGACCTGGACTTTGGCAACGCATGTACCGGTGAGATCGAAGACGGTCCTGACGCGTTTTACAGCGTGACCTTGCTGCCAAATCAGATTGTCCGGGCTCGGTTGCTTTCACTTAATAATGAGCCACCGTTGCTCTACTTCCTGAACAGCTGTGATGCCGATGCGGCATCTTGTATCCAGGGAACACATGAAGATGCATCAGGTCAGGACGATAATATCCTGTTCCTTGAGTACCAATCGCTTCTGGGTGAAACCGTCGTGATCGGTGTTGATAACGAGTTCAGCACAGCAAATGATCCCTTCTTCCTTACGGTGGAAGTGCTCACCCCTGATTGTGACCCAGCGACCTTCGTTCAAGCATGTAACGTCGCCGGAACAGGCTTCGAGTACTGTGACGCTACCGGTTTCACTCGTGAATACCTGTGTGACACGACGTGCAACGCAACGAGCAACCGTTGTGACGCTCCAATCGGTGATGTCTGCCTCGATCCTTTCGAAGCGAACCCACCGGTGCTCGGAACGGCACTGACGATCACGGGAACTCTCGCGGACTTCACCAATAACTACGATCTTGGCACAGGCAACGTCTGCACCTTGTCTCGTACAATTGGCGCTGAGCCTGTCTATGTTGTTGACCTGACGGTTGGTCAGGTCCTGACGGCAACAGTTGTCTCGGACGAGACCACACCTGAAGACTTGGCGCTCTACGTCACTGATGATTGCAGCAACGTGCGCACTCAGTGCCTTGGTGGTGCTGACAACGAAGGCGGAACAGCTGTTCCGGAGTCGTTGACCTTTACGGCAACTGTCGACGGACCGATCTACCTCATGGTTGATTCGTTCTACAGCAACGCCTCAGGTGACTTCACGCTCAACGTGACCGTTAACTAATCGAATCATTTGATTCTAAAAAACCCGGCTTCGGCCGGGTTTTTTTTTGTTTCTTGCACAAGAAAGCCTTTGTTTTTCAGTTGATTCACGCTTCGTGCAAGAACCTGCATTTGACAAGCGCTTCTAAGCGTGCGAAAAAATGCGTCCTTTTTGGGCGCTCCGGCGTCCACCGTCACTGGCGTCAAAGCAGCACGAGGATTCCCATGACGAAATCAGAACTTATCGAAGCTCTCTCAGAGAAAATCGATGTCCCCAAGAAACGCGCCGAAGACCTTGTCAACGCGGTGTTTGACTCTATGAAACAAGCTTTGCTTGAAGATGAGCGCATCGAGATTCGAGGTTTTGGGAGCTTCTCCATTCGCGAGTATCGCGCAAAAACTGGACGGAATCCGAGAACCGGAGCTTCCGTTGACGTCGACGAAAAAAAGTCGGTGCACTTCAAAGCAGGGAAAGAACTGCGCGAACGCATCGACGCCTAATTGTCCACGCTGGTTATTAATTGACCCCGCTAGGTTTCTGCCTCGCGGGGCTTTTGTTTTTCGAGACTCGCCATGAATACAGAAGAGTCATCTTCCGAAGTCCTTAGACTCACGGAGATTTTCTACAGCATCCAGGGCGAAGGACGAGCCACAGGCCGTCCCTGCGTCTTCGTACGGCTTTCCCGATGCAACTTGCGTTGTACGTGGTGTGACACGACCTACTCCTTCACAGGCGGCGACAAACGGCCTCTGGACGAAATCGTAGAGCAGGTGCGCGGTTACGGCTGCAAACTGATCGAAATCACCGGCGGTGAGCCCTTGCTCCAGGCATCGGTTCACCCCCTGATGACCCGTTTTTGTGACGAGGGCTTCACCGTGATGATCGAGACCTCAGGTTCGCTCGACATCAGTGTGATCGACCCTCGCGTCCACATCATCATGGACCTCAAACCTCCAGCCAGCGGCGAGGAGTCCAAGAATTTGTATTCGAATATCGACCACCTGAAACCCAGTGACGAAGTAAAATTCGTGATTCAGGATCGAAACGACTACGAGTGGGCTCGCGCCAAAGTCGCCGAATACTCCCTGTCCGATTTGGTGGCCGAGGTCGTGTTTTCGCCCGTTCATGACCAAATGGACGCACACCAGCTCGCCAATTGGATCATGGAAGACCACCTGATCGTCCGTTTGGGACTTCAGATGCATAAGTTCTTATCGGTTGAATAATAGGTTCCCTTCTCATCGGCCGGGGATTGATCTATGTTCCCGGCGAATCATTCGGGGCGTATTGCGTCGAATTTTGATCCCAGGAGTTTAGAATGACGACGCCCGTACGAGTTGCAGTCACCGGTGCCGCTGGCGCT
>JBBKVQ010000301.1:0-10611 GCA_037968515.1 Bradymonadaceae bacterium | reverse complement strand
GATTTGGCGGTCTCAGGATCGATCTCCCGTATCCCCGCCATAACGGCGCGAAACTCGCTCGCCCATGCCCAGGTATTTTGCAGCAGCGTCGTATCACTTGCCTCAAGCTTCCAAGACGGGCCAAAGAGCCGCCGCATATCGGGGTCGATGGCCGATAGCGCTGTGTTGGTCTCGCTCGTGGTCTGAGCGCTGGTTAGCGCTTCGGTGATGTTCTTGTTGTCTGGAAGTGCGCCGACGGCGTATTTTGACAGATGGCGTCGTGCGGAAAACAGCATGAAAAACGCGAACAAGAAGAACGCCTCAGCCCACTTTTTAAAGCGCAGACGTTCCGCAGAAATATCGATATCGGATAAAAGGTCCGGCGAAAAAGTTCGGGTCATCGATCCAAACGAGGCCTCGTGGTTCCCAATCAGGATCAAGGCCCGGCCAAGCAGGTCCTCAATGGATGCCTTGGGTTCACTAAGCAGCGCCAGCGTTACGCCGGGGTTTGAGCCCAAGGCTCTTGCGGCGTCACCAATACGTTCATAGACCTCCGGTGAAGAGCTTCGGTCACCCAGGATCAGCGCAACCGCTTCGTCTCTTGCGCGTTGCCACGCCTGCCCGTGTGAAATCGCATCGGGAAGCTCGCTCGCGATTTTGGCCTGCCATCCCACACTCCATTCCGGCTGGGTGGCAAGGCCCCATGTATGCGCCGACGGCGTACCGATACGCTCCGTCATGATCGCAAGGTCGGCGATGATGTCTTGGTTTTTGCGATAAGTGCCCGCGTTCGGGAAGCTGGCCATCTTAATCGTGATTCGCGGAGTCGCGAGTGCGTCCAAATGAATCAACCGAGAAACAACCTGATAAATCGACTCACCAAAGGGTCCGGATTCGTGCATCTTTTTGGTATGAGCATTTAACTTTTCTTTCAGGTCCCCAAGTCGTTTCGTGACGTCTTCCCAGTCTCCGTTTTGTTTTTCCCACTTAAACTTGAAAGGTTCTTCAAGTTGTCGCACCACCTGTGTTTTGGAGCATTTATCCGAATGCATTTCGAGGGTGAACGGCCCTAGCCCAACATTTTTGAGTCGAGTCTCTACGACCTCCAACGCTGCACGTTTTTCGGACACAAAAAGAACCGTTTTCCCCAGTGAAATGGCCTGAGCTATCAGGTTCGTAATCGTTTGGGACTTGCCGGTGCCAGGAGGGCCCTGAAGCACAAAAGAATTGCCCTCTAGAGCACCGAAGACGGCTGCCAACTGCGAAGAGTCCGCGTCCACAACCGAGAGGTCTTGGTTGGCGGGGCGGCGGTCGACGGCGCTTGGTTCGGGGAGTTCACCGGAATTGGGGAAGGCTTCAGTAGAACCCTCGATCAAATGGCGCACGACGTCGCTCGAAAGCAACGCTTCGGCGTTCTGCTCGAGGTCGAGCCACATCATGAATTTCTGGAATTGATAAAACGCGACTTCGGCTTTCCATTTTACGTCAAATCTTGGTTCATCTTTGACGGCCTCAAGCACCAAACGAAGTGATGCATCCACATCCACGCCGCTATCGTCGGATGGCGGAGGCTGCAGCAACGCGTCGCTGCGGATCCCAAAATCTGTTTCAAGTTTTTTGAAAAGCGACGAATTCCACATCACGTCATCGTCGTTGCGGACGATGAAATAGGGCCCTCCAACTTTGGTCCGTTCCATCGTGAGCGGCACCAGCAAAAGCGGCGCCAGTCGGGGCTGCGAGCTGGATGGAGACTCGTACCATTCAAGATAACCGAGGGCTAAAAAGAGCGCCGACGTTCCACTCTCGTCCCGCATCTGATTATTTTTTCGAAATAATTCTAACGCTCGTTTATCGAATTCGGCGTTGGGCAGGTCGACGAGCACACGACCTTGTCCCAGCATTCCGTCCACGATCCCAGCCACCTCCTGCGTAGGATCCAAGGTCGCCCGAGCCCGAAGCTCCAGCTTGCCACGTTTTATCAAGACGTCTTCAATTTGACCGGGCGATTCCCCGACTAAGGGCATCACCGACTTGCCGTCTTTATGGTTTAGAAGGCGATTACGAAGCGACAAGTCCAGAAGCTTCGTTTTCCAGCGCTCTATGCGCCCGTCAGGCGTCTCAGCCGCATCGTTATCGTGACGAGTGTGGATTGTGGGCAGGCTCGTGTCCTGGGACGCAGGACCGGCGCTCACAGGAACGTACGAACCTAGGCGAAGCAGGCCGAGCGGTGTGACGCCTTCGATGCGTGCGCCCTTAATATCCAAACCAAAGCGGAAATTGGCGACATCATTCAGGCCTTCAAAACCTTTGGTGCAGGCTTCCTTAAAGGGAATGCCTTGCGTTGCTGCGGAGGAATCGAAGACGACACACTCGCTTAGGGTAACGCGTTTTCGCAAGGGCAGCGGATCGTCGGTCCACGGGTTGGGCAGATGCCAATCGGTCAACCAAACGCCGGGGTAGGCGTGGCCATCTTGCATCACAATGATGGGATTCAGCCCGATTTGTTCGAGCGCCCCGACCATCATCACCGTGAGGTCCAAACACGTCCCCTGTTTTTCGCCTAAAACTTGTTCCACACCACGAATTTTCTGGCCGGATTTTTCGAAACTTGCCGGTGGATTGATGTAGCCAATTTTAAGGCCCTGAATCGATTGATACACTGCCGATGCCAGCACCATCACACGTTGTGGGTCATGGCCCTGATAACCTTCTAAGGAGGCGCTATGGCCTTGAGCCTCAAGGGTTCGGCGCACCTGGTCTAAGATCGTAGCCATTGCGGGGTGGTTGGGCGTCACAAAAGCGGCGAGCATTTCGGGGGGAGATTGATTTCCAAGCCACTCGTTATGTGCGGCGAATTCGACCGATACAGCCTTGCTCGCCAATAATTCCTGGCCACAAAAACATTGAATTAGAATATGACCGGGTTGGCGTTCGCTAAGGTTGGCCAGGCGTTCTGCCTTGAGCACGATCTTGAGCTGGTCCAAGGGTACGGAATACGCGGAGGCTTCGGCAATAGAAGCGATCTTGATTGTCAGCGGCACCGCGAAATCGGGATCCATCGAAATTCGGAGTTCAAGGTCCTTGAGGGGTTCTTCGCCATCATGAATCAGGTTCAGGCGTTGAATGACCTGACGGCCCAAATGCTGGGTCGCAAGCTGTATGCGGGTGTCGACTTCGACATCGAAACGTAACTTTGACATTCTTGAGCCCCATGGCTTTGTGACGGGGCGATATTCAGTGACAACTGCCGACTTCACAAGCGCAAGTAGAGGCTGCTTCATTCAAGGGCCTCCAGTTGCTCAAATCCGGCAGCGAAGAGACCCTAGCGGCCCTAGAACGACTGTAGTCGTTTGATAACCCTTGTGACGCTTTTGAGCGACTGATACTATGTGCCGCGTACTGGATGAATGATTAAATAATGTGATAAAAAATAATTGAGGTGGAAAATGCTTAAGCTACTGCGTGTGAAAGGTTTAATTTTATTGTTGGCAGTGAGCTGTGGAAGTGACGACGAAAAGGCTCCAAGCAGTGAAGATACTCAGGCTGCAACCTGCTCGAACGCATGTGTGAAGATTTCGGCCTGTGTCGGTCAACCCCAGGCGCAATGCGAAGAGAAATGCGGGATTTTCACGCAAGCTCAACTCCAGTGTGCAGCGGGAACCACAACATGCCCGGCAGCAGAGGCCTGTTTAGCTCAGGCCTCAAATAATACTTCAAATAATAACTCGACGACCAATAATACACCTGGTGGGGATTGTTCAGGTCCTCTAGGCGCCTGCCAGGCTAATGAGATTTGTGTTCGAAAGAGCTCGGTCTACACGTGTGTTCAGACGAACCTTGATTCATGCAACGACGCTGCTTTTCCTGATATTTGCGATTGTCTGTATTCGTCGACGGGCGGGGTTCCACCAGAAGCTGAAGTGCTGTGTTCGTCACAAGGCATCACCAGTTGCAGTATCCGGAACAACCGCCTTTCAGTGGACTGCCGCTAGTCGTGGGGTAGCCTAAGCGCCTGGTGCTTCAGCGAAGACGGGATGCTTAGATTAACTCGGCAATAATTCGTTCAAGCAACAGGGTTTCTCGTGGAATACTTTGCCCCATATTCGCGGGCGCAGTTTTCATGACGCCTTGATTATGACGAAGTGCCTCGTGGATATTAACCCACAGCGGTTTCATGCCATTTTTTTCTTCGTAATATTCCATTTTAACCTCGCCCAATTCATCGTCGATATCGCAGTGATAGACGTACGATTTCATGTGCAGAGTATTAAAATCGTTACGATGGTAGGGGCGTTCCTCGTCGATTCGACCAAATTCAGACAAGATCTGGACGTTCCGGGCGCCGGTTTCTTCTTCAAGCTCCCGTCGAAGTCCGCTCTGCAGGTCTTCTCCGTCGTCCACGCCACCGCCAGGCAGGCTGAAGTCGTCGTACCGCTTCGTGTAGAGCAGAAGTATGCGGTCATCCCGAAGCACGATTCCGCGAGCGGCGCGTCGAAACAGTATGCCTTGAGGGGTCGCTGGAACATCCGGGTGCAGTAACCGTCCCAACACTCTCATATCGCTGGTCATTTGCCCGATTCCTGTACTTTTGCGGTCCCGTCGGCGTGGATTTCAATCATGTGCTGGGCCAATTGGGTTCCACAGGCGTTATCTCGTGTTTGTTGAATCAGCACCGACAAGCTCATGCTTGGCGCCTCGAGCGTTCCGCGGTTGATCGGTTGGCCAGCTGACACAAACGAAAGTTCCCAGCCGCCAGCGTCCACAACGGTGGCAACGATTTTTGTGATATGACCTGCGCCCTGGGCGTTAGCGGTATGAATCTCGAAGGCGATACTCGAGGGGTCTGTGTCACCCAAGATTACGGTTGTTCGATGGGTGGTCTCAACACCTGAGACCTTGTCCAAGTCTTTCGTGAGCAGGACCGTGCCCTTGGGGGTAGAACTCGTGCAAGCCATGGTAGCCAGAATCATCGTCACTATCAGAATATTTCGCATCCATTTTTCTCGAGCAGTGTGGGCCATAATAGCATCGCCCGAACCCACATAAATCAGCTGATCGTTGGCTTTACCATCATTAAAAATAGATGGACTGTCCAAGAACGACGCTTGTGATTTCTAAACTGCGCACTCCAGGCCGAGAGAGAGAAGTACTCAGTAGCAGGTACAGAATACGGCTTCGACGGTGCAACCAAAACCATCTGCAAAATCGGAAACTTCTGAGCCGGTCGCCTCGCAAAAATTCACACCGGGATAAGTCTTTTCTTGGCCCCCGAACGGGCTCTGTTCGCTGCATATTCCGCGAAGGAGGAGACCCCCACAATCTTTGGCATTACACACGTCGAAGCAGTTTTGATTGGAATTCAAGCCAAGCGAGAGAAGTTCTATGTTGTTGTCGTCGGGGATGCAAAACCCTTCGACACTTACCAAACCGGCCTCACATTCGATGATGCCATCTGTGCAGGTCTCCCCCTCGACAATCGCGTTGCCACAGGACCCGCAATTTTCGAAACTCGAACGAAGGTCGACACAATTCTGGGTTCCGCACGTTTCGCACGGCGTGGGCGTGAATGCCGCTACAACCGGATCGCCAGCGCCCACATAGATTAGACGATCAGGATCGGCTTCTACCTCGTTAAAATAGAGTAGACACTGATGGGACGCACCAGAACTGATGAGCGCATCGGATGGGCAGGTGGATTGCTCGAGATCGACGCTTGTGATCTCCAAACCTCCCAATCCGAGTCGGAAGAAAGTTGGAGAAATCCCGATGCTTTCAGGCAAGCCGTTCGCAATTTGAAGATTCACCACAAAAGATGTGGCAGAAACCTGCTGGGCTTGGGTGACCCTTAGAACCACTTCACCCTCTACGGGTACAATCGTCGAGTTATTCGTCGACGCATTATTCGTGGTCGAATTATTGGTCGACGTGTTGTTCGTGGATGTGTTGTTCGTCGTTGTATTGCCGATGGATTTCGACTTTTTGACTCCCTCACCACATCCCACTCCCACCAGCGCCAAAACGATAAGAGCGATTAAGCTTCTCATAAGTGTCTCCAGACCAATTCGTTCAAATTTCAACGACGGCTAGTTCGCAGAAATGACTGCGGAAGTCAATGAACTCATAAGCAATGCACGTATGGACGTTGGCGATTATTGTCCTGATTTCCGGGTTCTTGGATCATGCGTTGGACTCAGAATCTCGATGCACGACGACACCCGTACCACTGTCGATGATGCGTCCGAGCTCAAATAAATTAGCTGCCGGCGCTTGGTACACGGCGAGAGCGATCGAAGGTACTCTGGCAGGCCAGAACCAAAGATTGATAGAGAACACGGGAACCGACATGACCACACAATTAGTTGAACGCCTTGAAAGTTTGGATCATAACGAGCGTTTGCAGCAGTTGGTCGAGCACTCAAGAGACCTTGACCCGGCGGCGCGAAAGGCATTGCTCCAGGATCTTCGACACGGCGACACCCACGCACGCTGGCTGGGTATTCAGGCAGCGGGCCATGCCGGCGAAATCGAGGCCTTGTGGCTCGGATTAACCGATCCGTCGGTGATGATTCGATCGTTGTCCGCGGCGTTTATTGGCAGGACCGCAAAAGAAATCGATGGTTCGATTTTGGAGGATTTGGATTCCACCAGTCTTGGTGTGCTTTACGCGCGTTTAATGCGGCGACAAGAGCCCGCGATATCGGAGCCATTGGTGCAGTCCTTGATTGCGCACGACAGAATCGCCGAAGCCGCAGCCCTATTATGTTCGTGTTCGGACGCGTTCATTTTGGCCCGGCTTAGATCAGTCGCGTGGACGGACCATACTTGGACAAAAATCTCGAAAAGTAGGTCGCACTTATTTGTCCAAAAATTGGAAGAAGAGTTTTCTGAGAGCTCACGCCCCGAGTTTGTTTGGCAGCGGTATTCCTCTTCCGTCTGGGCGCTTTTATGTGATTCACAACCACTCGCGGTGTGCGACTGGGTAGAACGGTTTTCGGATGCCGATAAATTACCTGCTCAATTGATGGCGGGCTTTCCAGCCTTATTGCGCCACGATCCCACGCGAGCCACCGGCTGGCTCGCATCCAGAATTGCTTGGTTTTCCACGCAGAGTTTTCCCGCTGGCCTTGCAAGGTTGGCGCGAAAAGTCGACCCGACGGTTTTACTCAGATTATCCGAAGGGTTGATTTTTGAGAGCATCGATAGGTCAACCGGCAACGTCGATCCGGCGATGTCGCGTGAGCTTTCTTTTGTTTTCAACGTCGTGCGGGCCGACAAGTTTTCGGTTTTGCTTTCGAATATGCCTTATCCGCTTCGAGCGACCCTTTTCGAGGGTGCTACGGCGGGACTAGAAACGGCGAGTATTGAGTGGTCATTTGAGCTCTTGCGGGTGCTTCCACGTCATCTTCGGGAACGCGAAGCGGCACGAATGTTGGGTTTGCCACGCGGAAAAACCGATGGCTCTTGGCGTCGTCGTTTGCTTGGTCTGCGAGACATCGACAAAGTGCGTGAGTCCTTGCAAACCGAAGGTAGATCGGCTCAGGCCGATGATCGTGCGGAGGCCCATGCAGCCTTGGTTCGGTCGACGTTTGGGTCGGGCAAAGGCATTGATTTGACGCTTGAAAGGCTTGCGCGTACCCAGAATGAACAAGATCCCGTTCGCTGTGCATTCTTGACCGCAATGGCCGAGGTGCCGGGCCATTATTTTTCAGACCCTGTTGCGCTCGACGCGGTGATTGCCCCGTCGTTCGAGGCTCGTGATGTGTCGTATCAGACGCGTGCCGCGATTCTCCGAATCGCCAGCAGATTGATGACGTCCAAGGCTACTACGCCAACTAATCCGATGTTTAAGTACGCCATCAGCGTACTGGAGCGGCTCGCGGGACATCAAGGAACCCCGGATTTTCCGGCCCTTCATCCGAATCTGCCCAAGGGTGCAGAACAATCGATCTTTTTGGCCCTGAAACCGTGGGTCGATGCCGCAAACTCCAGACAGCAAGCCGCGCATGTTTTTGTCCTCTGGCGAGCGCTTGGTGAGCGGGCGTGGCTCATTCCTGAGTTTGGGGAATTGATCGGCGATATGATTTGGAGTGGAAATAAAAACCACGCCAGCGCTGCAGCCGGCTATTGGCTGGCCGACCCTAAAACACGAGATAAAAGGGCCACGGAGTTGGTCGCCAAGGACCCTTCTGCTCTTTACCTGAATCAAGTGCTCAAGCACGCCCACCAGCGTCGTCAGACTTGGTTGATCCAGCGATTGACGATTCGTCCACCCAAAGGCCGTTTTCACGACGGAAAGGTGGTTTTTGTGCCGGCTTTTTCCGGCGGCTTTTGGCGTTGGCCGACCTCATTGCAACGTTCCTACGTCGCGCTGATTCGGTCAGCAGAGGCCGATACGACCCAGTATTCAGCGACTCGCGCGGGACTAATCGCTCGCCGTGCTCGCGTGCCGGTCAGCAGCGTCTCTGATTTTTCTGGGGAGTTGGAATCGGCTGAGGTGGTCGTCCAAGAGGCCGTTCTTGGGGCGATCGTTTGGACGGATTGCCCGGCAGATGCCCTGCCCATCTTGTTGCAACATTTGGCCGGAGACCGCGCACGAGTGGCTATGTACGCGATGCCACGTCTGGCTAGGTTGATTCCTCGCGCAGACTTCGTGCGAGCCCTTTCCGTACTTTTGGAGTCCGATAAGCTGAAGGTGACGGTTCACAAAGAGGCGTTGCGTTTGCTGGGACAGGCTGGAACTGCCGAGGCCGTCGTGCTTCTTCAGAAGGAATGGGAAAAACCACTGCATCGCGACGTTAGAATCGCGGCTCTTCATGCTGCGCGTTCCTTGTTGAGTCGCGACGAAGCGTGGGAAATCCTTCATACCGGTTCAATGAGTGAGTCAGCGTCCGTGGCGATAGCAGTGGTGCAGGTGCCCGTGGCCACGGTCGCTGCTCGATACCGCAAAAAGTACTTGGCCCTAATGATCGCGAGCGCAGACCATGCGGACCCTGAGGTTCGAGCGGCTTTTTTTGCGGCGATGGGTTCAGGTTGGGAGTTTGTCGATTTACCCCTGGTCGTCGACGTAGCATCGCGGGTTATCGCCCGCCTTGATGAGTTTGATCCGTGGCGGGCAGCACTTCGCGTCGTGGCTAAAGCAGGCCGATCGACCGTCGAACACCCTCAGGTGATCGGTGTGCTCGAAGAACTGATTGAGATGGCGCAAGACGCGACGCCGGCTGGAACGCGCGACCAGATGGCCCATCAGCGCCTAGTGGCTCTCTTGGGCGCGCTGAAGTACGACAGGCATCCCAATAACCTGGTGCTGGTAAAGCAGGTCGGGAAGCTCTTGTGTGATGACCGTGATTGGTGGGGGCCTGGAGCCGCACTCACGCTCGCGGGAGCAGAAAACACAGAGGCCTCAGGCGTAATTAGCGACCTGATTCTATCCGTGCCCACCGCTTTGAGTCTGATCCATGTGGTTGAAGCGGCATCGGCCCAAGCTGAGGCGCCTTCGCGTGTTTGGTCAGCTGAGGAAGCGCAAGAGACCGTTGATGAGCTGTGCCGTCTGACCGGCCCGGCCCGTCTGGTGGCGGTGGCCCTGATTTCTGTGTTTGGTAAAAAGTATGGATGGGGCGAAGCTTGGACCGAGCGCATCGGCGCGCTTAGAAACGACGACGACCTCGACGTGCGCACAGCCGCTCGCCGCGTTTGGATCGCGGCGGCGTAGGCAAAAAAAAGCACGGTCCGAGGACCGCGCTTTTCAAAGAGTTCAAACCTGACGGCTCAGGGCCGTTGCCAATCCAGTCGCATCTGATGAAGGATGGGTCGCACATCGCGGTCGGTCGTGGTCAACAAGACCTCCACTTCAAACTTGCTTCCGCCCTGCAGCGGTGATGGAAGATTGGCTTGCAACATCACGGCACCAGGTGGGTAGAAGATGTACTGCGGAGCCCCGTTCACAGGTGCAGGTTGCCAGTCACCCAGTGGCAGTCCGGCGTTATCGATCGCGCGTACTCGGATGCCCAAGGTCGTTCCGGCAGGCACATAAGCTTCCATGTACACACCGTCGACACGTGCGCCTTCGAAGCTTGTGTCGAAGGTCATGCGCCAGAAGCCACGAGGAGCGGTGAAGTTAAACGCTGCGGAGCCTGTGAAGTCTGAGTAAGTATAATGTCCGCCGCCACCCACCGAGACCATCCGAAGGTAGGTGTTGGTCGTCACGTCAAATTTCAGAATATTTGCGGTCGGAATTCCCAGATGCCACAAGTATCCGTCGGAGTCGAAACCCACACCTCGCATGTCGCCGCTGCCGGTATTTGCCATTCTGTTGGCCGTGTTTGCTGGGTCTCGCACACCGCTCAGGAACGTGTAAGTGCTCAGCAATGGGTCCACAGGGTCAAAGTTCAGCCGCCCGATGAATCCGTTGGTGAAGGTCACGTAAGCATCGCCAGATACGGGCTCGATCGTGATGGCCGATGAGTTCCATTTGACGTGGCTTGCGGGTGTTCCGATAGGCAACGTGGTGCCCGCAGCAGGGGTTCCAGCATTGGCAGGAACACGGAAGCTGTACGCCTTATTATTAGTCGAATCGACCATGGCCATGCCACCGTCGCCATTCCAACAACCTGCCCAAGCACGATTAAAACCGTC
>JBBKVQ010000300.1:0-13499 GCA_037968515.1 Bradymonadaceae bacterium | reverse complement strand
TCAACCGTTTTTGAAAACAAGACAAACTTGTCGACATTAGTGTGCCCTTTACAGGGCGCGGGATTCGCGCCGTGGCATATCACCGCGTTTTAGAAGCGACAATCGAAAAGCACGCTCAGCCGCGATGTGGGCAATTGGTGGTGGTGCACTCAGCGTACAGCTCAATTTTCTTACGTCTCAACGAAAAGCCGAGCTCGGTGGCAGTCTTCTCGAGTTGTAGATGCAAGGTCTCGTCGTTGAATTCGATAATTCGTCGACAATCGACGCAGATCAGGTGGTCGTGGTCGGGCTCTTGGCCATGAATGGGATCGAAACGAGTGGTTCCGTCGCCGAAATTCTTGGGGACTGCAAAGTTCTCTTCAACGAGCAGCTTCAGGGTTCGATACACGGTAGCGTAGCCGATTCCTGGCTTTTCTTTGCGGACTTCGTCCAGCAGTTCGTCAGCACTGATGTGTTTATCAAGCGTGAAGAATTTATGGACGATCACGTCCCTTTGCCTCGTCGATTTCAGACCAGCCTCTTGCAGGCGAGTGTGAAACGCCGCCATAGCGGCTTCGACGGTGGTCTTATCTTTTGGGGTTTCGTTCGACACGGCGATAATCCTGTTGAGCGGCCACTCTAATGCAGAGGTCAGACTCTCACAACCGCCTAGGCGTCGAGTTCGATAGAGGGCTCGCCGTCTACGAGGCCAAACACCAACGAGAGGTCTTCCAGTCCGCGTTCTTCGCTCAAGAATTTGGCGAGCGGAGCAGTGATATGGGCTTCAATCGTTTGGCGAAGTGGGCGTGCGCCGTAGCGGGCATCGAAACCGACGCGGATCAGATACAGGATCACGTCTTCGGTGGCTCGTACGCGAATGCGTCGCCGGACGAGGCCTTCCCGCGCAAAGGCCTGTTCTAGGGCCCGTTCGGTGAGTTTTCGTGCGGTGCGTTCGCCAAGTGAACGGAACGGGATGATCTCGTCGATTCGACCGACAAATTCAGGCCGGAAGAACTTTTCGACGGCGCCCATATAGTGAAGCACTTCGGATTTTCGGAGCGAGTCGTCGGTCTTTGATGCAAATCCAAGGCTCGATGGGCCACCTGCGCCAAGGTTAGAGGTCATGATGATCACGCAGCTGGTCAGGCTGACGGTTTGACCCAGGGCGTCGGTGAGCCGGCCTTCGCCGAGCACCTGAAGCAGGAAGTCGAAGACGTTCGAATGAGCTTTTTCGATTTCATCAAGCAAGATCACTTGGAACGGCTGTTCGCGTACTCGCCGAACAAGCTCGCCCTGTTCACCTTGATACCGTCCTACGAGCCGACCGGCAGACCACGGGTCTTGATACTCACTCATGTCGAATCGAGTTAGTCGGTCCTTGGCGCCAAAGAGCCATTCGGCCAATGACAGTGCGGTCTGAGTCTTTCCGACACCGGTTGGCCCGAGGAATAAGAAGCTGCCGAGAGGGCGTGTTGGGCTGTTCAAGCCTGCCCTCAGGGTCGTGACCAGTCGGACCACGGCGTCGACGCCTTCGGGTTGGTCGAAGATCTGACTCTGAAAATGGGCCTTCGTCGTCGCAACTTCGAACGCCGATTTCGGGTCGAGGAGGTCACGTGGCAGCCCTGTCATTGATGCGTATGCATCAAGAGCATGTTCCGGAAGCAAGATTGGTCGGTCTTCGCCGGCGACGATGTCGGCTTTGCGAGCGTGGGTCCTTGCCATGCGCTCGGCCAGTTCAACCGCGGGTCCAGGCAGTGCTGCCGAAGATCGGAATCGGGCGGTGAGTTCCAGGATGCTGGTGCGAGTTTCGGCTGCAAGGCGAACGTTGAATTCGCGACCCAGCCGAAAGCTGACCCGATCCAAAACAATATCGGCTTTCGCGGCCGACATGGGTTCGACGGGCAAGCGGCGCAGTGCCCGCAGGAAGCTCGGGTGAGACTGCTCGGCGCGTGCGATTTGCTCGGGGCGTGCTTCGGTGATGATCACCAGATCACCCGAGAGCATATGTGGCAGCAACATGCCCGGAATGCCTTGGCTGTGTTTTTCGTTTCCGGCAGTTTCCAACAGCTCGATGAGGTTTTCGGCAAACAGAATGGCTCCGCGTTCCTTGACCTCTTCGATCAACGCGATCACGCGTTCTTGCCACTGTCCAAGATAACGCATTCCTGCGATTAACCTTCCGCCACTAATCTGCCAGACGGGGACGTCCTGCAGGGTGTCGGGGGCCTCGCCTTTGACGATGCGGTAGACAGCCTCGTGCACGATCGCTGTTTTGCCGACCCCTTGAGGGCCAGTGAGTAAGACGCTGCGTTCGGCAGGCTCAGCCAGATAATCGAGCAGCGTCTCGACCTCGGCACGACGTTCAAAAGCGCGAGGCGCGTCTTTTCTGGCGACACGTTTGTTCACGAGTTCGCCAACAGCGTTCAACGTTGCAGCTCCGTCGTCTTCGACGGTTTCGCGGCTTTTTTCAGGCTTGAATTTCAGCGTCATGCGCTCGATTCGAGCCCGAGAAACTCGGTCATTGCCGGCAGCGCGTGTCAGGTTTTCACCCAAGCCACTAAAGGCTTCTAGCCGTCCGTAGGTGGGCACCCGGTCGCGCAAATGTTCTGCACTTACGGATTCGAGTTCTTCGAGCCGTCTGAGGGGAAACTGAAGGCTGAGTTGGGGCAGATAAACAATATAACCAATCGGCCGTCGTTCGCAGACCGCAAAAAGGTTCAAATCAAGTTCGACCAATCGTCCACGTTCGGCAGCTGGGAGCTTGAGCCGCAGATGTCGAACCATGATCTCGTGATCGTCGACCTCGGCTGCGAATCTACTGGGGTTTTCCCGCAGTAGTTTTTCGGCCAAACCTTTGAGGTTTTCAAGGGCGTGTTCGGAAGTGTCTGCCAAGGCAGAAACCTCGGGATCGCCGAGAACCTGTGCGAAAACAAAGTCATCGCGCTGGTCGATGAAGACGTTGAGTTGTCTGAGTTGTCGAGCCATGTATGCGGTTTACAGCGAGCAACAAGTGGGGTCAACGAGGAGTCGTTAACCCGAGGAATTTGTCGAACAGAGAAACATAGAAGGCCTCGGAGCGTGCACGGCCGGCTTGAGTGTGGAGTCCGGGCTTATCGAGCCACTGGGGTTTGACGCGTCCGGTGATATGCCAAGTCGAAAACGAGGCCATGAGGAACACCACAAACGCGCGGGTATCAAAGTCGGGGACAAGGCCACGCTGAATAAGGGACCTGAATTTCGAATCGATTTGGGAAATCGCAAGCACTTGGAGTTCTTCCTCAAGCACGATGACGTCTTCTG
This sequence comes from Bradymonadaceae bacterium, assembly GCA_037968515.1. Taxonomy (GTDB): domain Bacteria; phylum Myxococcota_A; class Bradymonadia; order Bradymonadales; family Bradymonadaceae; genus JBFFMO01. Next base: position 10,220 of record JBBKVQ010000300.1, on the reverse strand, counting down.
AGCCTTCGAGCATGCGGAATAAGGTCATGCGCACAAAAGGCAGGCTGATTTCGATGAAGTCGTGCATTGCGATCACAAAATCGTCGACCAAAACGCTCAGGGCTTGCTGAGATTGAACGACTTCGAGCTCGTCGAGGAAGGGTGAGATTACGGCCAGAAAGTCGTGATGACCGATGCGGTAGATCTCGCCAAAGAGCGTTTGTTTGTCAGCAAAATGATATTTCAGGGTGGCGATATCGATGCCTGCTGCAGCCGCGATTTGGCGCAATGAGGTGGCCTCGTAGCCCGTCGTTGCAAACATATTTGTCGCGGCCTCGATCACGCGAACCTGAGTTGCTTGACCGTTAGCGCGGGTAGCTTTCTGGCGTGCCATTTGGATTTCCTACCGTGATTTGACGAATTCCATCACATGATGGAGTATTATTCCAACACATGATTGATTAATGAGTCGGGCAACCTTGGAGAGCCCATGCGGCTGAGAGTCTTTCTACCAGAGAGCCTAAGGGTCGTCGCTGAACGTTTGGAGGCCGATTTGACGGCTGTCCGGCGGAGTTTTACCGAGCCCCGCAATACGTGCACGATTCCTCGAGCATCGGTCCGTCGACAGGCGAGGCCCGTCCATGTGCTCGATGAGCCGCTCAAGAGCACGGCGCACCTTGCACAGCGCCGTATCGGGGCATTTGAAGTCAGGTTTGAGGACGGGGCAGGATTTGTGGTCGGCGTGGACGAGACCATCCTGCAGGCGGGGCTGCGAGCCGGCCTAGACCTTGAGTTCAGCTGCACGCTCGGAGGTTGTGGGGCCTGCATGCTCGAAGTGATCGACGGCCAGGTGTCCTACGAGGACCGCGACGCCGTGTGTTTGAGTGATGAAGAGATCGAGGACGGTTGGTGTCTGGCTTGTATTGGACGACCAGCAAGTCCCCTGAAACTGCGACGATAGGAGGCCTTATGATGCATCGAGTGGCAAAAATGATGGACCACATGCCCGTGCATATCCGGCGGAAGGTGGAGCCGTTGCTCGAGGTCGTGGACATGTTGTCCGCACTGCAAAACACAGGCGTTATGGCGGGTTTTTTGCCGTCGTTTGCGCGTGGGTTTGTGCTGCGTCTTGGCGAATTACCCACCACCGATATGGTGTCTGGTCACGCAGCCCATTTTGATTGGACGTATGCTTCGGATTTCCCCGATATGCGCGATTTGTACTCTCGGGCCAAGCAGGGGCAATGGGATGGTGAGGTCGACCTTGATTGGAGTATCGACGTAGATCCGCGCAGCCCGGACGTGAAGTTGATCCCCGATCACTTCATCAGTCTAGACCGCGCAGCCCAGTATGGGATCCATTTGAACACCAAAGAGAAACGTGCGCTTTTGCATGATATTTCGGCGTGGATGCTGTCTCAATTTCTTCACGGGGAACAAGGTGCGCTGTACGCCGCGGCGCAGGTGACCGAGTCGGTGCAATGGATGGACGGAAAACTCTACGGAGCTACGCAGGTCGTCGACGAGGGCCGACACGTCGAGGTGTTCCATCGTTATATCGACGAGAAACTCGAGAAGCTCTACATCATCAACGATAATCTGTTCACGATCATCGATTCCGTGGTCTCGGATTCTCGTTGGGACATGAAGTTTTTAGGCATGCAGATCATGGTCGAGGGTTTGGCGCTTGGGGCCTTTGGGATGTTGTACAAATGGACTGAAGAGCCGCTGCTTAAAAATCTGTTGCGCTACGTGATCCGCGATGAGGCAAGGCATGTTCACTACGGGGTGCTCGCCTTGAAGGAACATATGACGACGGCGTTGACTGAGCGTGAGCGCCGCGAACGAGAAGACTGGGTTTTTGAGGTGTCGCTGCTGATGCAGAATCGCTTCATGATGTACGAGGTTTACGAGGAGTGGTTCGAGCATAAAATGTCTCGCCGACAGTGGCGAGAATTGGTTTTAGATATGCCCGGATTGCACGAGTTTCGTCAGGTGATGTTTTCGCGCTTGGTGCCCAATCTACGCACCATTGGATTGCTCACCGACCGCATGCTGCCGCATTACGATGCCGCAGGGCTCTTGCAGTACATGAATGGGGCGGACGCCACGGACCTGTCTGGTGATCAATACCTTCACGAGTTGGACGCGGATCGTGAGCGCCACATGGCTGCTGCGGAGTGATCAGAGGCCGAGTTCGGCCTGCAGAGCGGCCTTGAGAGTCGGATGCAGGAACTTGAAGCCCGAAGACTGAAGCTGCTTGGGCATGACACGCTGGCCATCAAGCAAAAGTGCTTTTCCCATTTCACCCATGCCAAGTTTGACCGCAGCCGCGGGTAAGGGAATGAAGGTTGGCCGACTCAGTACCTGGCCGAGCGTCTTGGTAAATTCTCGATTTTGGGCCGGGTTTGGCGCGGTAAAGTTGACGGGTCCGCTGAGGTCGTCGTTCTTCAGAACGTGCAAAAATGCGCCCACGATGTCGTCGAGCGTGATCCAGCTCATGTATTGTTCGCCCGACCCGACGACCCCACCGACACCCAACTTGAAGGGCGTCAGCAATTCCTTAAGCGCCCCGCCTTTGGGCGACAACACGATGCCGATTCGTGGATGGACCACCCGGATTCCGGCGTCCTTAGCGGGTTGTGCCGCGTTTTCCCATGCCTTGCATACATCGGCCAAAAAACCGTCTCCCGCTTTGCTGGTCTCGTCCAGCTGGGTTTCCCCGCGATCTCCATAGAATCCAGTCGCCGACGTGGAAACGAAGACTTTGGGCGGTTTTTTTAGGCCAGCGAGAGTTTTGGCGAGCAGCTCGGTCCCCAGAGTTCGACTGTCTCGGATGCGTTGTTTCTTTTCGTCTGTCCAACGGCCCGTGATGGACTCACCAGCTAGGTGAATCACGGCATCCATGCCTTCCAAGCCGGCTGCATCGATGGTCTGGTTTTTGATATCCCATTGGATCTCGCCTGGCTTTGGTTGGCTGCGGACCAGGGCGTGAACTTCATGTCCCCCGGTGGTCAAAAAGGCCGTCAGCGCCGTGCCGATTAGGCCGGAAGCGCCGGTTATTGCAATCTTCATGGGTGTTTGGTCCAGGTAAGGGGCGTGCCGAGTTAAATCATCGAGGGTTCGACGATGTCGGAAGTCGAACATGCGGTCCAGCACGGCTTTGGTTTGGGCTGCGGCAATTCCGCTGACGGGATGAAGCGGGAGTTCATACTCGACGTCGTCGATCAACACGCTTCCGCCGTCAGTTTCTTCGAAGCGATGGGTGTGTACCCATTTGGAAAACGGCCCGCGAACCTGCGTGTCGACGAATTGTCTGCCGTCGATGAAGTCGTGATGGGAAGCCTCCCACGTGACACTCGCAGGCCCTTTGTGAATCTTCATGACGAGCCGCGCACCGTCTTCGATGCTGTTGTCGGAATGCACGACCTCGATATCGTCCCAAGGGGGGACGAGCCGCTCGAACGCGCCTGGTCGGGCGTGCCAGTTAAACAGCTCTCGAGCGGAGAAAGGTAGAGCGGAAGTTCGTAAGAAGCGAGTCATGGTGGTTCCCAAGGTTAGTGCGGGTTTTGATGTCCATCGCAGGCGAAAGGTGGAGTCAAAACTCGAACAGGTCGCGAGGCATTTTCAGTATGTCTTCACAGGTGGCCTGTGGATCGATCTGGACGGCTCGGAAGTAGTTTGCTCGTGGTATCGCCGACGGCCGAGTCTGCGGCGATTGGGAAAGCAGCACGGAAGTGGCATCGAGGACGGACTGATCAGTCTGCCAGGTTAAAGAACCCTTGATTCGTCCCTTCGTGACGAACCCTTCGAGTCGTGACCAACTTCGTTGGGCTACGTAGATGGACCCTTCGATGACGCCTTCGACCCGGACAGTGACCCCAGGTTTACCGTCAGCATCGGCGTCGATCACCCGTGGATCGTCGGCACGAGTGGGCATTTCTTCTCGCCAAACGTCCGTGAGCGAAACGCCCAAAGTATGCATTACTGGCGGTTGGTAATAGACCCATCCTGTCTTGCCGAACGTGAGACGAGCTCGGAATTCTTGGGTTCCGATGGCGTCGACCATGGCCTGCGGAACGACGGTTCGCACCATTTCAATTTCGGAATCGACTTCTACTCGACATGGTTTGCTGCGAATTTTTAGGCGTTTTGAGTTTTGGTCAATTTCGACTCGCAGCATCGATATGGTCTTTGAAACCACTTCACCAGCGACTGGAATCGATGCGACGGATGTCTGCACCTGCAGCTGCGCCCAGGTTCCGGCGACCTTTGGTGGTGATGCAGGCTCCGACGCAAACGATTGGCAGGGTAGGAAAGCTAGTACTAAAGGTAACAAATATCTCATTGGCCTGCGGTGGGGTGCGAGTCCATCATAGACTGCCCCCAAGCGAGGATCCCATCAAGTTCGGAGAACACCCGTGTGTGTGGAATTCCCTCGGGGGCACCCCTTCCACCAAGGATTAGGGCTGTCGTGGACGGCAGGGTATCCCGTAAAGTAGCCACGTCGCGCATGGCCATAAACTTATTGGCCGCGATCGAAACACTGACGCAAACCGCCGCTGTGTTGAACGCCGACGCTGCGGTCACAATGTCGGGGACTGGAGTGTCCGACCCGAGGTAAATCACGCGACAGCCGGCGATGGACAGGACTGTTGCGGCCATTTGAAGGCCCAGATAGTGGCTCTCCCCGGGGAGAGTCGCGCAGACGACCCGTGGGCCTCGGCTTCGATCACTCAGTGGGCGCCAGAGTGTGGTCAGGAAATCTCGGACGCGCTCGCTGGCGAAGTGTTCATGGCCGATCTCAAGTCGACGTTCCGCCCAAGCGATCCCGATTTCCTGAAGAAACGGGGTGATGCGGACCTTTAAAAATTCCATTGCTCCGAGGCTTGCCCAGTCTCGTCGGAAGAGGTCTTCCAACGTTTCACCGTCGTACTTCATCGTCGCTTCAAGCCAAGGCAGGATTGCCTGGTTAGCCGGGCGGTGGAGCGAGATGTCGCTGGGACCGGTGGCAGCAAACTCCCCATACGTGGCCTCGAGGGTTGCCAAGTCGAGTGCGACTGCTGAAGAGGCCCGATGTCCCGCGCGGATCGCGGCATCGACCATGCGAACATGGCCAACCAGTTTCATGTCGTAAACCCTGTGCCCTTGAGCGTCGCGGGTAGGATCTGGGAAGCCATATCGGCGCTCCCAAGTCCTCAGGGTTTCCACTGGAACGCCGGTGGCTTTCGAAAGCGCACCGATATTCATCCCCTGAGTTTCTTCTGGCTCTGTCATAACTCGGTAATCTCTTTAGCCGACCATGTGGTGTGGAGCCAGTCGTTCACGAAGTCCAGTTCGCATACGGTGCAGACGGGTTTTCACTGCAGGCACGGTGAGGTCTAGTTTCAAAGCGATTTCCTCTTTGGACACGCCTTCCATCTCCATCTCTATATATAGCTGCCTGTTCACTTCGTCGCATTCCTGCAGGAAGTCGTGAAGTTCGGCAACCATATTTTTTATGGCGAGCTGTTGGTCGGGGCGGGTGTCGAGAAAGTTCATGCTCTCTTCGGCCCTAATCACGTTCATCACCTCTTCGTCCACTGGGACCGGCTTGCGCTTGTACTTTCTCAAGCGCATTTTCGAGGCGTTGACTGCGATCCGGTACATCCAGCTCCACAATGCTGAATCCTGTCTGAACAGTTCAATCTTTCGATAGACCGTCCAAAACGTGTCTTGAACCACTTCTTCGGCGTCTCCTTCATCGCGAATAAACCGCCTTACCACAGACCTCACTCGCCCTCGGTATTCGCTGTACAAATACTCTACTGCGGCGTGGTCCTTTGCGCGAAGTCGTTCAATCAGTTCTGCTTCATCCATGGTGTATCTCCAAACTCGGTGTTTCACTGAAGTCACTATGAACACCTTTTGAACAGGGTGCAAGGGTTTTTGCAAGGTTCGGGTGGCTGATGTTTCTAGTTTGTTTCTATGTGGTTGTTTTTTAAAGATTTATATGCGTTTTGTGATTTGCTTGATTGATCGTTTTGGTGTGTTGTTGATGGTTTGAACAGCGTATGTTTGATCCTGCTTACCATGTGAATAGGTATGTGTGCTGTTCAAGGTTCTCTGGGAGTTCACTTGAGGCGGGTAAGTTGACATGCCTCCCACAAAGTGAAATGCACCGCTGATGTCACGTGCTGCTCCATTCATCATGATCCTTGTGTCCATCATCCAGTCGGGCTGCGTCACGGGCTACCGCCATCAGTGGGGCAGTGATCATCCGATCGAAAAGGGGATCTCTGCCGATGTGAATGCGTCTGCCGACGTTTTTTGGGCGGGAGTAGTCTTTGATGTTCGATTTGTGCGGCTTTTGCTGCCCACCGAGGAGTTCATTCATCACGAACAGATTGTTGATGAACGCGGTGCCAAAGACGCCACGCACAAACGCCAGACCCGTCGAACCCTGAATCTGGATGTACCGTTGCTGCGCCTTTGGACCACTAAAGACGGCGTGAGTTTTGGTTATCCACCGCTTAAGAAGATGAGAAAAGGGCAGGTGGAACTCTGGGCGAGTGGTGGCGTGGAGTTGCAAGGCGCCCGGACCTTACGCACAGACCTGTCCATCGTGTATTATCACGCCCCGTGGGTAGCTTTTCGCGTGTTTGGTGGCTGGCAGTCGACTACTTATGACGGAGCGACCCGTTATATTGACGAGGCGTTTCCGGTGCAGTGGGAAGGGCGAACCATGGGACCATCTGTGGGCGGTGAGCTCACTTTGTTTGCCGGCGAGTATGCACTGAACGTGTTTGCCTGGATTCTTGAGAAAGACGAAAAACACCGTCGCCAGTTCGGAGATTGATCATGACGACCTTTTCACCTGCCGTTTCCAACCTGATTGATTCCGCTCTTAAACGCACCGAGTCTCATGGGCGTCGCGTCGCGGTGTTCGATTTTGATAACACGCTAATCTTTAATGATATCGGCGAGTTGTTTTCGTACTATCTTATCGATGAGGTGCTGTACCGCTACGATCTGGATGCTTTTTGGGACTTGATCGAAGCAGAAGACGGCCGCGACGAGATCCGTGCGTTGGCGGTTCAGGCTATGGCGATGGATGCCGATGAACGGGCAGCGAGTCCTATATTCAGGAAATACCGCGCTGAAATGACTGCCCTGTACAGTCGGAAACTGGAACGTGACGGAAAACGCTCGTGTTATGCATGGGCCGTGACGCTGCATGTGGGGCTGACCGAGCTCGAGATGTCGGCAATGAGTGAACAGGCCATTCGTCGCGAGTTATCACGCGAGATTCAGCGCGAAACGGTTCACACTTCGCGGGGCGAAGCGATCTCGTTTACCCGTGGCATTCGAATGCTTGAGCCGATGCGGGAGTTGATCGCGCGACTGCACTCCGAGGAGGTCGAAGTCTGGATTTGTTCGGCCTCTAATTATTGGACTGTCGCTCAGTTTGCGCCAAGATTTGGTGTCAATCCGGAGCGTGTGATTGGCAACCGAGTCCAAACCACGGACCGTCGCTTAAGTTCGGATTTGATCGCGCCCGCTATGTTCATGGAAGGCAAGGCCGAAGCGATCATGCGCGATGTTGGCATGCCACCCACCTTTGTTTTTGGCGACTCCGAAACTGATCTGCACATGCTTCGTGAGGCGACGGGGTTGGCGGTGGTTATCGACACGGGATCGGCTGCGGACCTGGTCACCGAAGCCAACGTCAAGGGATGGGCGGTTCAGCCCCAAGCAGACTTGCTCGGAGACGCTGGATGAAACGAGTCATCGTCGACGCGACCAACCCCTCCTCGGACGATTTGATGCCCGTCGCCGATGCTTTGCGCGACGGACAGGTCGTGGCATTTCCAACCGAGACGGTCTACGGCTTGGGCGCAAATGCTATGGACGCCGCCGCTGTGGCTCGGATTTTCGAGGCCAAAGGGCGCCCGCCGACAAACCCCCTGATTGTCCATGTCGCCAGCATTGATGATGTGATGAGCGTGGTTCGTGAGTGGCCAGAAAGTGCGCAGCGATTGGCCGAACGTTTTTGGCCTGGGCCGCTGACATTGGTGCTGCGAAAGAATCCTTTGATTCCCGGTATTGTGACAGCCGACCTCGACACTGTGGGCGTGCGAGTGCCTCGACATCCAGTGGCGCGGCGTTTGATCGAGCTCGCGGGTGTTCCATTGGCTGCGCCATCCGCAAATCGATACATGGGGGTTTCACCCACCACGGCGGAACACGTGGTCAAGGGCTTGAACAACGAAATCAAGTGGGTGGTGGATTCTGGACCTGCCGAAGTTGGGTTGGAATCGACCGTGCTTTCGCTGGTGGGAAGACCACGGGTGTTGAGGCTCGGGATGATTTCGTTGGAATCTATTCAAGAGGTTCTGCCCGAACTCGAGCCCTATTACGACGAAGTGGTCGAGGGAGTTTCTGCCTCGTCTCCCGGGCAAGCCAGGCGCCATTATGCCCCGGAAGCGAAAGTTATTATCGGGGATCCTGAACTGCGCAAAGCGTTTAACTCTCCGCGCGTCGGAGTCGTGAGTTTTTCACGACTCGAAGGTGGCGGCCTTGGCCGTGTGATGCCACGAGACCCCGAGGGATATGCCCGCGAGCTCTATGATGCCTTGCACATGATGGATGAGGCGGGCTGCGAGACCATCATCGTGGAACCTCCGCCCACGACCGCCAAATGGCAGGCGATCTGGGATCGTTTACGTCGCGCGACCGAGTCTGAATCATGAGACCAAAACTGTTCCGTGATCCCGTTCACGATATCATCAGTTTTGACCTCGATGATCCCGTCGACAAATTGGTCTACGACCTAGTCTTGACGCCAACTTTTCAGCGTTTGCGCCGCATTCGCCAGCTTGGTTTTGCGCATTTGGTTTACCACGGCGCTGAACATTCAAGGTTTCAACACAGTGTGGGTGTGGCGCATGTGGCACGACGAATTCTTGCCACACTCGAGGTTCACGAACCCCTAGATCGGGTCGAAGTTCTGGCCGCGGCGATGTTGCACGATATCGGACATGGGCCGTTCAGCCACGCGATTGAAAAGGTCACCGGCATTCATCACGAGGCCCTCACACGGGCCATGATCGATGACCCGACCAGCGATGTGCACGCTGTTTTAGCTTCTTTTGATCCTCGGCTTCCCGCGCGCGTGTCCGCGTATTTTGGGCCGCGTCAGGAGTTCCCACGCGAACGGCACGTGTTTTTGGATATCGTTTCGTCGCAGCTTGATGCCGACCGACTCGATTATATTTTGCGCGACGGCTTGGCGACGGGCGTGAAAATTGGTCTCTACGATTTTGAGCGGATTCACGCGCTTTTTCGAACCTATCGAGGCGTGAACGCACAGGGCGAAGAGACGTTGCGATTGGCGGTCAGCGCCCGAGCAAAAGAGGCCGTCGAAGGTTATTTGATCGCGCGTTTTCACATGTTTAAGCAGGTGTATCTGCACCGGACCGTGCGTTCTGCCGAAAAAATGCTGGAAGCAACGCTGCGTCGAGCAGGCCAGCTTCTGGACGAAGGGCACGAGTTTTCGCGTCCTGTAGATCCGACCTTGGCCAAACTGCTGCAGGGGAAAACTCTGTCGATTCCCGAATTCATCTCACTGGATGACACCGATATCTGGGTGGCGCTCAAGCACTGGAGCAAAGACAGCGACGATGTGTTGGTGACGCTGGCCGGTGGGCTGTTGAACCGGAAACTCTACAAGACGATCACGCTCGATCCGAACGACCCTGTGGGCATCGCCAGGGCCTACGATCAAGCGCAACAGATTGCGCGCAAATTGGGCCTAAATCCAGACTATGCGGTCTTGCTGGACCGGGCGTCGGACACACCTTATCGCCCCTACGACCCTGCGTCCGAAGCGACGCCTTCCCATATCCCGATCATCGAGCGCGATGGCCGCGTGGTACCGATTGAACAGGTCAGCGATCTGGTTCATTTATTGGGCCGCGACGCGTACAAAATTATTCATCTTTGTGTGACCGATGCCGTGCGTAAAGAGCTTGAGGCCTACCTGACTCGGGTGAAAGGCTGATGCCGACGATTGCAGAAAAGGTCGCCGCGGTGCATCGCGCAGTTGAGGCGTTGGCGCAAAAAAAAGCCGAGGTTCATAAAGACCGAATGCAGTGCAAACGCGGCTGTCACGCATGTTGTATCGACGGTCTGAGCGTTTTTGAAGTCGAAGCCGAACGCATTCGCTCGGAGTTTTCTGATGTGAACCTCGGCAAGCCGTC
>JBBKVQ010000299.1:0-8570 GCA_037968515.1 Bradymonadaceae bacterium | reverse complement strand
CTTTTCGGGAATGGCAGGGCCGCGAGGAGCTCGTTTCATTTGGTGACAAAACCGCGGAACTCAACGCTGCGCAAGACAACGCCGTAGTCGTTGACCGAAACGAACGGGTCGTGATTTCGGCGGAAGGCGCCGACGTTGTGACCCTGCTTCAAGGGCTTGTCACGGGCGATATTCACAGCTTGAAAACCGAAGGGTTTGGCCTTGTGACCACCGCAGTGGATATCAAAGGCCGCCTGATTGCAGACCTCCGAGTGATTCATTTGCCTGACGCCCTCATCATCGACGCCGAGGCCGAACCCGGTGTCGCCTTTTTGGCACATGCGCGTCGCCACGTAATGATGGAAGACGCCCGATTCAAGGACCGGACCCAAACAACAGGTCGGGCAGCGCTTGCGGGACCTCAGGCGGCTTCGATCCTTCAGCGCGCCGGAAAATGGTTGATCGCCCCGCAAGATTTGCCGGATTACCACGCGACAACTGGACGAATTGGACCGTTTGAAGTGGTCATCCAGCGCGTTCCAGATTTTGGCCTGCCAGCATTCGAGGTTTTCTGCGACGCGAACGTTCAAAAAGAAATCATGCAGGCGCTCCTTAAGGTCAGCAGCGATGCCAGATTGGCGGGTGCCACGACACTTGAAACGTTGCGCGTTCAAACCGGTTATCCACGTTGGGGTGTCGAGCTCGATGAGAAGGTCATCCCGCTTGAGGCCGACATGAATTACGGCGTTTCGTACACCAAAGGCTGTTATCTCGGGCAAGAGATTATCGCTCGGCTTGATACCCGCGGTGTGCCGGCTAAGATGCTGCGGCATATCGTGTTTTCGGATGACTTCGTTGCAGATGTTGGCGAAAAAGTGACGATTGGCGACACAGAAGTCGGAACAATACGATCGAGCGCCCCTGGGGTTGCGACTGCGTATCTGAAGCGAAAACAGAATGACCCAGGGGTTGAGGTCCAGGTTGCCGGGAATCCCGGCCAAATCAGACGTCTTCCGCCGTGGCCCACTCAAGAATAACGCCCGTCGAGACGCGTTTTTGGTGGTTTCGGTTTGCCTAGCGGTCAGGTCCAAGCTCGGGGAAATCGTTGAAGTGCCAGACATGCCTTTCAACACGAAGGGCAAGTTCCTGGCATTCGCCAAAACGGCACGAAATCCGCAGTTGAGCTGATGCCGCTTGGGCGCTAGAACGTCGCCCGAGGTGCTCATGCGTGTGGAATTATTCTTTCTGGTGGTGCTGCTGGGTTTGATGTCTTGCAAATGCGGGCCAAACACAAATCCAGACTCGGATACTCGCAGTGTTTGGTTGGAAACCACCATTCAACAAGACCATCAAGATATCCTGCTCCGCGCACCCGACCTTACTCAACAAAAATTTCAGAAGATGGCCGCGACACCGTTCAATTATTTTCGGGGTACGGGCCCTCAATTCTTGCGCGACCTATCGGACCCTCAAACACTGCGGCCCAAGGGTTGGTCCTCGCAATCGATCTTGTTGCTTGGCGACCCCCATCCCGAAAACTTCGGCACCTATCGGGCTGCTTCAGGGGAGTTCACTCTGGAGTTCAACGACTTCGACGCGGCTTGGACCGGGCCGCCTGAATACGACCTTTTGCGGCTGGCCGTGGGGTTCGAAGTCCTTGAGCAACAAGTCCAGCGGGCATGCGGGGCGAGCGAAGCCGTGATTGCGGGTTATGGCGAGTCGATCGTTTCTGAAGTGGCTGCCTCAGATTCTGACGGTGTGATTTTTGCTGACCTCGTTCGTCGGGCCGAGCGTGACGGCGACGCTCGAGAAGAGCTGAGCGACTACACGATCATCAAAGACGGCGTCCGGACGCTGGTTTTTGGCGAGCTCGAAGCCCCAGAGGACGGAGTTCTGGTTGATGAGCTTGTGGGGCTGACTGCGCAGGAAGACCGCCTCGTTCGTGGGCTGGTGGAGCGTTACCCGGATTCGACCTTGGATCGTCGCGACCCGGGCGCCATCAAAGGCATCGCTCGTCGGCTCGGTGCTGGGGTCGCGAGTTTCCCCTACCTACGTTTTTACGTGCTGACCGAAGGGCCGACCACAGATCTTGGCGATGACCTTCTGCTTGAGGTCAAAGAGACCGGCGCGGCCTTCAGCGTTCCAGGTGTGCCAGTATTTGCCGACGAACTCTGGCCGAATAACGGCGCGCGCGTGGTCGATGCGCAACGCAAGACCCAATCCAAAGTGGGCCTCGACACATGGCTGGGTTGGGCTGCCGAAGGCTCGATGAGCTTCAGGTTCCAAGAGCGCACCAAATATCAGAAGGGTTTTGATGCGCAACGCCTGAAGGAAAAGCTTGATGAGGGCAAGTGGACTTGCGAAGACTTCACTGTTTTTGCTCGGTCAGCTGGCCGCCTTCTTGGGGCCGCGCATCTTCGCGCAGGGGCAAGGGGTCCTTTGGCCGCGGCCTCGCAGCATGAGGCTCTGACGTTCGCAAAAACTTATAGCGCCATCATTTTTAGTGATTATCAGCGGTTTCGGGCCCTCGTGGCACGCGGCGCGTGGCAAAGGAACCTTCCATGACACGATTTTGGCACCTCTGGGTCGTCTCATTTTTTGTGCCGTCCTTGGCGTTTGCTCAGTCCGCGATCCCGCAGACCTCGACGGCCAAGGTTGAGATGCCAGATGCTTGGCTGCAGGTCGAGTCCTTTGGCGGGGGAAACTACCGCGCAAGTGGTGACTCGGACCTAAATGAATTTGAGTTAGGTCGTGCTGAACTTGGCGCAGGCTTTCGCGAGGCTGGAATGGGCGGATTGACGCTCAACTTAGAGGTCGTGCGTTCAGCCAGCCCAGAAAGCCTTTTTGGTGTCGACGGAAACTCGCTTATCGCTCGCGCCAAACACGCGTTTGCGTTTGCGGATCCGTCGATCGGACCAGGCACCCTGCGGGTCGCTGTGGGTCTGATTCAAGACCCTTGGATTTCAATGCTTGAGTCAGGCTATCGCATCCGCGCGATGCGCCCGACCGCCAGCGAATCCAGCCAGCTTTTTGACACCAGTGACTTGGGCTTATCGCTTGGTTATTCACTTTGGGACGGTTTTGCCGAGCTCACGCTCGCGTGGACCAACGGCGAAGGTCGGAACCAGAGCGAAACAAACACCGGCAAGAACGCGACGGTGGTGGCGTCACTAAGGCCGCTTCACACCAACCTGTTCGATTCTGATGCGGTCCTTGGATTTCACTTTGTATGGCGCGATGGCTCGGTTGGACAGGGATTCTTGCCCAATCATCGGCTGGGAGGCGCGCTCACGTGGACTCATAAGCGTTTTGAGGTCGGGGCCGAATTCCTCCGAGGGGATGGCACAAAACGGCGAGACCTGCCGTCTCAGGTTGTTTCAGCGTGGGTCGATGCGGATATTATCGACCATTGGTTCGGTGTTTTTGCCGGCTTTGATACCCATAATCTGAATTCAGACATTGAACAGGCCTCGGTGCTCGGATTAAGCGGCGGTTTCTATACCGACTTGATCCAGCGCAAGGAAGCGTTCACATGGCGTACAAATATGACCCCCAAAAAGGGCCTGCAGTGCCTTCGTTTGGCCCTTCACGGCCGCACAGATACTTATGAATCACAAGCCGGAGCACTCGTGGGAGTCCCCGGTCTTTCTGATGTTTATCAAATCAACCTCACCGCCGAGGCGGCGGGATTACTCTTTTAGGCTCAATCATGAAAAAGTTAATGATCATGGCTCTCCTCGTTGGATGCAGTGGCGCTGACGAGTCCACGGAAACTGCCAATAATTCCAACAATTCGATAACGAATAACGCGTCGAATAACGGAACAAATAATCAGACCACCGCAAACAACAACACCTCCAACAACGCCCCGAACAACAGCGGCGTCAGCCTGACCGAGGGCATGGTTGTGATCAACGAAGTTGTCGCATCGGGCGCACCTGATTGGGTCGAACTCTACAACACGACCGACAGCGAAATTGACCTTGGCGGAGCGTATCTGAGCGACGATGTCGCCAACGAACCGACCAAAAGTCAGATCGCCGCTGGAACCAAAATTGGCGCTAAAGGCTACCTTGTTTTGGACATCTCGGATGAAACGACGGGATTCAAGATTGGCGGCGATGAGGAGATATCACTGGTTGCCGCCGATGGCACGACCCTAGTCGACCGCGCGGACTGGGCGGACGGTGAAGCTCCGGACACGAAGTCGTTTGGCCGAATTCCGAACTCGACGGGCCCGTTCAAGACACTCGACACGCCGACGCCAGGCGCCGCAAATCAAGACAATGAAGCCTCGACCTGCGGCAATGGTGTTGTTGACGGAGACGACGTCTGTGATGGCGACAACTTGAACGGCAAGGATTGCGTGACCGAAGGTTTTGCGGGAGGCACGCTCGTGTGCGCCGTAAGCTGTGCAGTTTTCAATACAGATGCTTGCACCGCCGGTGCCTCCGAAATCGTGATTAATGAGGTCACGTCTGCCGGGGATGACTCGATTGAGCTCTATAATAGCGGCAACGCTGCGGGTGATATCTCGGGCTGGTATATTGGCGATTCAGGGTTTGATCCGGCCAACGTCGTGGGAACCGAGATGCAACGTTATGTGTTCCCGGCCGCGACCACGCTGGCAGCAGGTGGCTTTCTGGTGTTGACCAAGGGTGTCGAGCATTCATTTGGCGTTGGCGGCCAAGACTCGCTCACACTTTTTGACGCTGCAGGTGCCGTCAAGGATACCGTGATTTGGTCGAGTGGTGACGCCACTCCCTCGTACTGTCGTATGCCCGATGGCGGTGCCTTTCAGGAATGTCTGGTCGCTACCTTCGGCGCGCCGAACTGAGTTTCAGGGCCCATATCGAGCCTAATCAACCAAAAATTCAGGCGGCAGCTCCGATTCAATGCAAAGCGGCTCGCCGGTGACCGGATGGGGCAGCTCAAGCTTCCAAGCGTGCAGCAGCATTCTTTCGGCTTTCTGTCCTCGCCAGTGCCTCGGCCCGCCGTACAACGCATCCCCAATGATGGGAACGCCAGACGCCGCAAGGTGGACGCGAATCTGGTGCATCCGTCCGGTGAACGGTTTGGCCTCGATCACCAAACCGTCTTCAAGGCGTGTTTTAATCGTGAATTCGGTAAGGGCGTGGTCGCCCCCCGAGGTCACGGCAATACTTCGCTCTCGTTTCCCCGAAGAATCTTTGCCCAAGTGATTTTCGACCGTCCAAGGGTGATCGATGTCTCCCGGTACTGTCACTGCCACGTAGGTTTTCTGGGCGAGTCTGTCGCTAAATGCGCTTCCGAGCCCCTTGTTGGCGTTGGGATGGATTCCGAAGATCAGAACACCCGAAGTCTCGACGTCCAGACGATGGTGGACCGCAACCCGCACATCTTTGCGGCCTTCGGCACGCAGAATTCGTTCGACCCCGGCCAACGCGTGGTCTCGAGCGGTGTCACGGGTGGCATGGGTCGCAAGCCATGCGGGCTTATTGATCGCAAGAACGTACTCGTCTCGATACAAAACGGCATCGCTCAGGTCGACCATGTCTTTTGTGGGTGCGGGCGCGGGCAAATCCACCACAACCTCGATGCTTGCCAACACGGGCATCGACGCTTTGCGAGACACGCGTCCGTTGATCGTCACCGCCCCGGCGTCGATCAGCTGTTTTGCACCGCGTTTTGAAAGATCTCGGCCTTTTGCGGTCACGCCCGAATGCACGGCGTGATCAAGTCGCATTCCAACCATTTCTTTGTCGATTTTGAAGGTGATTTTCATGTGCGGTCTCGGGGGCGCTTGACTCACGCGGGTGAAATCGCTCTTATGCGCCCAAATTCATGGAGAACAAAATGTATAAAATTTTTATCGTTGTGTCGTTGGCATTGGTCGCCTGTGGTGACGCACCCAAGAAGTCGTCGTCAAAGATTCCGTCCAATAATACGACGAGCAATAATACGACGAATAACGGGACCACTGTTTCGCCCAATAATGTTGTCGTGAACCCCAACAACGTCACAAACAACACGTCAAATAACGCAACCAATAATGTCGGCAACAACTCGACCAATAACGTTTCGACCAACAATAATACAAATAACGTCGTGGATCCGGTCACGCAGAAATGCAACGACTACTGCGAACTGACGGTCGGGGCTTGTGTGAGCGATAATTGTTCACTCACGGGTGCCATCGAGACTGCCAGACAGCAAGCCCTGGCAAAATGCCTCGGGACGGATACTGATTCCTGCACCAATCGCTATCGAAATGATCTGACGTTTCGAAATGAAGTCGATAGCGCGCCGGCTGGAAACTGTTTCGATATGGAGGTCGAAAAAGGGCGTTGTGTGACGTTTGGTTTCGAAGCCTGCAATTGCCCATTGCCGGAATTGGACACGGCGTGCACGTCGGATAATCAGTGTGACGCCGGTTACCTGACTCCCCGCTGCATCACCACCGCCCAGGGAGGACCAGAAGGCGGAATTTGTTTAGCTCTGGGATGCATCATGG
Source organism: Bradymonadaceae bacterium (assembly GCA_037968515.1). GTDB lineage: Bacteria > Myxococcota_A > Bradymonadia > Bradymonadales > Bradymonadaceae > JBFFMO01. The sequence continues at coordinate 2,098 of JBBKVQ010000299.1, read as the reverse complement.
GACCAAATGCGACCGAAGGGGCCGTGGGTAAAGGTGATGGCAACGGCTGTGGCCCGGCAAACCTCTGCTATCAGGCCGATGCCTCCCAGACGTACTGCATCGTGGGCTGCACCAGCAATTCTCAATGTCGTCCTGATTTCACCTGCCGGCTCGAACTGGAATTTCCCGACGGGGCTTACGGATATTGCGCTCCGGCAGAAGTTCCATGAGCATGGCAAGAGAAGTTGCCATGGTCGATCCAATTACCAGAAATTCCGTGCTTGAGCCGCCTATCCATGGGCTGAGCTTGCGGTTATGACTTGGCACGGCAAGTGCAGTACTACGGTGCATCAGTAAATTGCAGGAGCCCGGTCATGAAATTCAAGTATATCAGCATCGCACTACTCGCCCTCTCATTCGCCGGTGCCTGTGGCTCGGAAGAGACCGCATCACCTGACGGTGAGTTCGATGTCGCGTTTGCCGATGGCAAAGCCGATAGCATGATAAGCGCTTGCCAGACCGATACCTTGCTTTCGAAGCTCAACAACGCTGAGACCTCGGTTGAAGCGCTCAAGGACGCCGGCATCCATACTCGTGCTGCTGGCAACATCATCGAGAAACGTGACGGCAGTGATGCGCTGCCCGGAACCGCAGATGACTTCGTGTTTACTTCGCTTGTCGAGGTTGACGATGTCTCCTACGTCGGTCCTGTGGCCATGAGCCAACTGCTCGAAATGGTCGCCGGCGCGTCGTGCGATGCCGTGGTTGCCGGAAATGCCGAGGTTATCTTTTCGCCTCAGCCCTACGACCAAAGCCACTTGGCCAAGGTCGCTGAACTTATCGACACCGCGACCCACTCGCTCGACATCGCGATGTACAGCTATAGCGACGCCAATATCGGCGCCGCAATTGGCCGCGCAAAGGCGCGTGGCATCGACGTTAGGTTCATCTTCGAAACCGCAAACGAAGACAAAAGCAGCCCCGCAAATACGAAGTCGTCGCGGCTTGAGGACATGGGCGTCGACGTTCGATACGTCAACAAAATCATGCACCACAAATTTGTTCTCATCGACGGCCCAAGGGACATGAATGTGTTCCAGAACCAGACCGATGCAGGCGTGCTTGCCACCGGTTCTGGCAACTGGTCGAACAGCGCCGGAACTCGTTACGACGAAAATACGTTGTTCATGTACGGCAACGCCGAGTTGAACCTGCGCTACCAGAAGGAGTTCAATCACCTCTGGGCCAACAGCCGCGATTTCGAGTGGAACACCGAACTTGAGTTCTTCGAGTCCGACACCATCGCTTCAGAAGATATCGTCAACGATTCCGCAGTGGACGCCGTGTTCACCTCGGCCAACTTCAAGGTGTACGAGTCGTCACGTTATGGCGCGACGTTTTCGTCACTTGCAGGTCGAAACACAGTAGCCAACCGCCTTGTTGACCTGATTTCATCGGCTCAAGACAGCATCTGGGTCGCCTCTGGTCACCTTCGCTCACGACCGATTGCCGAAGCCATTTTGGCAGCCAAAGTCGCCAATCCGGCACTCGACGTCCGAATTTATCTGGACGGTCAAGAGTTCATCGCCGAATCAACCGCTGGAATTCAAGACCGCGAGCTTTCGAGCTGCCTTGAGGCCGCCGGAACAAGCGAATCCAAACAAGACGACTGTATGGACCGCGGCTACTACTTCTCGTACGCGATGGAAGAAGCCGGCATCCCGCTGAAGTTCAAGTACTACTCGTTCCGCTGGCACTACACCTACGCTGCGCAGATGCACCACAAATACCTAATCATCGACGGCAAGACCCTTGCGATGGGAAGCTACAACCTTTCGGATAACGCCGAGCACAACACGATGGAAAACGTGACCATCCTTGATGGCTCGGGTTACCAGAACGTCATCAATGACTATATCGGTAACTTCAACTCGATGTGGAACACCGGCGACGGGCTCTACGAGCCGCTGATGGACAAGATCGAAAACGGTACCGGTTCGGTCCCCATCGTGTTCGACTCGATGGCCCTGTCGTGGTCACAAGTCGACGAACTCAAATCGACCATCGCCCGAGTGTGCTCGGACGTGAACGACTCGAACCACCGGCGCTACCCAGAGCG
>JBBKVQ010000298.1:0-6215 GCA_037968515.1 Bradymonadaceae bacterium | reverse complement strand
ATGATTATCTATCCGACCACCGAATCTTTCTGACGCATCGCGAGTACCACCATGAAAAAGCACTTCCGCAACCTGCTCCTCATCTGCACGACCACCATTGCCGGCTTAGCCCATAACAGTGCAGCTTACGCCGACTCATGTCCCTCTGAAATCATTGTCGATTCCCCCATGATCGAAATCACCCCATCGCTGGATTGCCTAGAGGTGGAGCTTCGAACTGGTTGTCAGAGCGCGACACTAGACATCAGAAACCTTTGCGACAGTCCCGTAACTTTGACCCAAATTCAGCCGACATGCCTATCCATAGACAAGACATCGATTCCTTGTCGACAACATGAGATACCCATCGCAGACAGCTCAGATAGATTCATAAACCGTGAATTTTACAGCTACTTCGGTGTTGGCGAACAGGAGATACTATTTGACGCAACACACAACGGCGACCCGTACGAAGTGAAAATTGAGTATTCAGCGACGGAGGCCATTTACGAAGATGGCTGCTCTGTATCTTCGAAAGGTAACTCAAGCCCTTCGACCCCATTCTCCATCCTCACCGCGCTCGCCATCGTCGCCATGATTGGTCATCGACGCAGAAAATAGTTTCACTAATTTACCGACCGAGCGGCGAGCATTTCAATGAATATTTACGGGTCTTTTCACCCTGTTTTACGACTATTTTTAATCTCCGTATTTGCCGTCAATATCTGGGCGTGCAACGAAGAGATCATTTTTGAGCGACCCACGGACGGCCAACCTGGTACCTCTGTAATTGAAAATATTTGTGCCGAGGGCACCTGGGATCATGATGCCAACCCAGCTAGCCCTTGCATCCGCTTTACGGAATGCCTCGCCGGATATTTTGAGACGGAGAGCGGGGGCGATACCTCAGACCGCAGCTGCAGACTATGTGCACCGGGCACCTACAGCGTTGCACCCAATGCAGCATCTTGCGAAGCCTGGACAAACTGCGTCGCTGGCGAATTTGTCGCTGCTAGGGGAACAAAAAGCACCGACCGGCAATGCCAAATATGTGGGCCCAACGAGACCAGTTTAGGGCAAAATGCCCGAACGTGTTTTCAGCCGACCAAGCCGCCGCTGATAGAGATTGCAGCAGGAGTCAGTCATACCTGCGGCATTCGCAGCGACGACGGGCAGATCATCTGTTGGGGCAATGATGACGACGGCCAAACGTCAAACATGCCAGATGCCTCGTTCGACCTTGTCGCCGCAGGAGGGAGCCATACCTGCGGCATTCGAAGCGACGACGGCAAGGTCACCTGCTGGGGTAACGATGACTATAATCAGGTGTCGAACGTGCCCGTGGACGTGGCCTTCGACGCAATCAAAGCCGGAATGCAGCACACATGTGGAATTCGCCGCGACGACCATAAAGTCGTTTGCTGGGGGGATGACACCTACGGCCAGGTTTCCGACGTTCCAGCAGGCGTCGCTTTCGACGAAATCACCACTGCATCCCACCATACCTGCGGTATTCACAGCGACGACGGCGAAGTCACCTGTTGGGGCGGCAATGAGTTCGGCCAAGTCTTCGGTGCGCCGGCAGGCCAGTCCTTTGATGCAATCACCACCGGGACGTATCACACCTGCGGCATTCGCAGCGCTGACAGCGAGGTCAACTGCTGGGGTGGTGATTGGAATCGCCAGGTCTCAGATACCCCCGTGGGCAGCTCTTTCCGCTCCATCGCTGCGGGCCTATTTCACACCTGTGCCATTCGCCACGATGGCGACGTAACGTGCTGGGGAGACAATGAATACGGCCAGGTGGTCAACACTCCGCTGGCCGCGTCGTTCGACTCCATCGTTGCAGGAGGCTGGCACAACTGCAGCATCCGCAGCGACGACGGTCACCTCGCCTGCTGGGGCTTGGATGACCGAGGCCAGGTCTCTGGCCAACCTTTGAGCCCTTAAGCGTTGTCACTTCCGCGACCTGAATTTCACGCCCTGCCGCAAAGCGCTTGATGGCTTGATGTCGAGACCGACCGTGGAGCTCGTGTCATCATTCGCGCCACGAAATCGAAGTTCGAACCAGCTCGACAGTCCTCGAGGACGAATCTACAAACGAATAGACTTTGTGGGTCCAACGACACCGTGCACAAACCGTTGAACTGATTTACTTTGCTTGTGCCTAAACCTAAAGCCGGTGAAGAAATTGGAAGCCAAAAAACTATGGGTTATCGCCTTCATTCTTGCGGCGACCAGCCTTCCTAGTGTTGTGATGTATGGGCTCAACCCCTACCTAGGAAATCCCGCCCCGCTTCTAATCATCATTTTTTCCGTAGCTTTGGCAGCGGCGTTTAACTTCGCCAATCCAGAAGAAAGTAGTCGCGTGCGCCAAATTACCATGGGGACCGCACTGCTGGTGGGGTACGCCCTGAGTGTTTACGGTTCGAGATTAGGGCTCTCGATGGGCTTTAATACACTGACCACCGTGGTCCTAGCGCCCTTTGTGATTGGCACGCTCGAGGACTGGCGCCAACGTTATGCGGGATACGCACTTTCGGGCGCTCTGGGCATCTACATTGCTTACGCGCTGAACCAACTGATTGTTCAAGAAGTCACCTTCTAGCCCAGTTCCGGGCAGAGCCAATGCGCTTGATTTGGTGGGTTAGATCCGTTCACCCATTTGAATAGTTTCGGCCCTGCTGCGTTCAAACGCTCATACCCCATGAGCCTTTATGCAACGTCTCCTCCTTATCACGATTCTGACCCTTAGCGCCGCCTCCGCCAATGCCGAGACCTACAAAGAGCTCAGTGTATCTGGTCAGGTTGGGGTTGGTGGCGACTCGAGCGCCGACACGACCCAGTCAGCACAAGCGTTGGCCGAAGCCAAAATTGGGGCAGGGGTATTTCTACCCGAAATCGGGCTCAACCCGTTCGGCGAAAACATCTACTTCCTGCGGAAACCCCTGCTTGGCATCACCGCAGAAGGCGCCGCCGCGGCAACACTGCAATCGTGTGATGGATGCTCGACGGCCGAGGGCGCTCTGACCGCAGCAGCCACGCTGCACGCGCTGTGGGTCGATGGCTCGGCCGGCTTTACATACCAAGCACCTGTTTCGATGAACCAGAAATTCTGGCGTCCAACCAACGGCCTTGAAGAGCGCAGTTTTGGTTTTCATTTCCCCGGAATCATGAACATCGATGCGGTCGAAGACGACTTCGCAGTTCACCTTAAATTGGGAGGTTTTGAGACCACGCGCACCGAAGTCCTGCAACATAACGGTTCCAACACCGAACATCTTGGCGACGATTACAGTTGGTACATTTACGGATTTGCCGTGGATGTCGACCTCATCAAAGAATCCTTCCGAGTGCGCGGCATCACTTACGAAATCAAATACTGGGTATCGCCACATCCCAACACCGACGCACGCGACGAACCCATTGCCTTTGTGCGCGATTATCGCGACGGCGCCGACCGCGTTTCGTCGATGGATCTTACCTTGCTCGACTTTGGCCGAAGCGCAGAAGGCATCGGCGTGACCCGCGCCGCGTTTGGCGTGAATTTCCTGACTCCACTCAATCCGGGCGTCAAAGACTTTAATGATATCGGCTATACTTGGGTGTTTGGTGTGGGCGCTGACTCCTTCGACCTGCAACGCACTTTATGGTCGGGCGACGGCATCGTGAAACCACGCTATGGGGCCCTTGGCTGGAACGTCGAAATCGGCAGTTTTCAACGAATTTCCCCATCCGGACTTGCCGCTGACCGCGGCCAAAAACTACGCGGGGACCTCGGCTGGAAAATCAGCGACAGCCTCAATACAAGCGTTACCGCCACCGCGATCCGCGCCCAACGCACCTTAGTGTATGAGCCATGGGCTCATTTCCTGGATGATTTTGGAGATTCCTTGCCCATGATTATGGGCCGCCTCGAGGTCAACGGAGTTTGGCAAATAAACGAGCTCGCCAACCTCTCGGCATCTTCGTGGGTTGAAAACTCTGACCGTCCGGTGAACAACAGTCAGTCCGGAACTACGCTCGATACGGGCGTAAACCTGGCGCTGGGTTTTTCATATTAAGCCAGTCTGCTAATCTGCCGTGAATCGACCAACTTGTGGGACCCACTCCTCGGAGCATTCACGTGAAACGGCCATTACTCTGTGCACTTCTAATTCTGATGACTTGGCCGGCCACGACCTGGGCCTTCTGTGGCTTTTTTGTGGCGCCTGGCGACACAAAGCTTGTCAATAACGCGACCCGGGTCGCGCTGATGCGCCACGAAAAAACCACCGTCATGTCGCTACAACCCGACTATCAAGGCCCTGTCGAGGAATTTGCGCTGGTCATCCCGGTCCCAGAAATCCTCGACAAAGACCGAGTTAAAACGCTCGACCCGGCGATATTCGATGCGATCGATGAGTTTTCGAGCCCACGCATGGCAGAGTATTGGGAACAAGACCCCTGTCGTACTGGTGTTGATACCTTGCTCAACAGCCAACCCAACAAAATAGATCGATTATCCGGTTCGATCGGTGGAGGTGGCCAGCCGTTCGTGAAAATAGAAGCTCAATTTGCGGTAGGTGAATACGATATCGTCATTTTGAATTCGAACGACGCCACGGCACTTGAAGGCTGGCTCGTCGATCAAAAATACAAAATCCCGAAAGGCGCTGCGCCTTACCTCGCCCCCTACATCGCGTCGGGAAAATACTTTTTTGTCGCCAAGGTGAATCCAAAACGCGCGAAATTTGAAGGTCAAAATGCCGTCCTTTCGCCACTTCGTTTTCATTTTACGAGCGAGGATTTTTCACTGCCCATTCGTCTAGGCATGATTAACGCGGCAGGCGAACAGGATATCATCATCTTTATTCTTGGCGACGGCCGGTATGTCCCAGCAAATTATCCCCACGCGCCTATCCCCACCAATATTATCGTCGACAATAAAGTTCGCGACCAATTTGCCGGCTTTTACGAAGGCCTTTACCAGAAAGCCCGAAAGGAAAACGAAGACGCCATCATCACGGAGTACGTCTGGGAAGTCGCGAATATCCAACCAAAAAGGGGAACCATTCAACAGACCGGTAAATGCGACCCCTGCACCAGTCCGGTCCAATTCTTCACACCACTTTGGTCGATGTCATTGGGACTCGACGTCTTTGGCATCACCGGAGCAGGTAGTGGTGGTGCCGACCTATTTGATAGAATGATGACGTCCAAAACAGTCGCGGTAGAGCCACCCCCGAACGCCAAAAGTGCTCCCTCAAGACTCACGCTGACTCGCCTGCACGGCCGGTTTAAGGCGAGCGACAAGAACGCGGACATCTTCTTCCAGAAAGCTGTGCCGCTGGTGGGAGGCATGGGATCACCAGACCAAGACTCGAAACTCGCCGAGACAAAACAGATGTCTAGCGGCCTGAATCGATTTCAAGGCCGCTACGTCATGTTAAATAAATGGGCCGGTAAGCTCGAATGCAAGGAGCCCACGCGAGGAAATTGGAGAGGGGCACCGACAAAATCCGATGCACAAAAGCAAATGCCGACCGCGGGCGGTGCACGATTTGGTGGAAAAAAACAAAAGGCCGTGAAGCCCGATAAATTCGCAAAAAACAAAATCAATTACACGCCACCAAAAGCCCCTTGATCAAGGTGCAAAGAAGTCAGCACTCGAATCTGGCGAGGCTCGGCATTGGGAGCGACAAAAGTTCCGCCAAACACTGCTGCCCGTCTGCACACGGCGGACGTTGACGCCGCAAAAGGACTAACAGCCGTTGATCCACCTGCACGGATCGGGGTGAGCTGCGCTGTTGCTGCGGTGCGACTCAAGGTACGCGCCTTGTTTTTGAACGCCCAGATGCAGGTGATAGCCCGTCCAGCACGAACCCGGGGAAGGCACGGGACCTATGCGAGCGATGACTTCACCCTTGCTGACCTTGGTCCCCGCAGGCTTGTAGTTTTTGATGTGCTCGTAGGTCGGGTACAGGTCCATGCCGTCGACCTTCATGATTAGGCCGTAGCCGCAGGCGCTCGAGATGTAGCCGCTCCACGTGACCTTGCCATCAGCAACGGCCCGGACTTCCGATCCGCTGCTGGCCTCGAAGTCTCGGGCGTAGTGTCCCGAGCGGTAGGCGTTAGTGATGCCCTTCTTGGGATTGACGGGCCATACCCAACCGGTGCCCGATGACGCGCAATAGTCGTCCTGACCGGCGGGAGCGACCGTGCATCCGCTGGCGCACCTCTGCTTGACGGTCGCC
>JBBKVQ010000297.1:0-2887 GCA_037968515.1 Bradymonadaceae bacterium | reverse complement strand
GGTGGAACAAAAGTTCCGGAAGGTCTTCCAGATATTGGAAAGCCAGCAACGCCGTGAGGGCGAACAAGAACTGGGTGAGTGCCAGCCAGGCGACTGGCCGTTTGAGCCGATGAACCAGGGCACTCGTGATCCATGTGCCGGTAGCTGTCGCGAGTAAAAAACACGCCAAAATCATCGTGAACGAGTAGGTCGAAGAGCCCAGCACGATCACGTAGGCTCGCGTCCACAGCACTTGGTAGGTCATCGCGACCAGTCCCGCGCCCAAGAAGCAATACCCGACCGCTGCGCGCGCCTTCGGCCCAAGCGGCATCAGTTCTCGATGCCCGCGGATTTCATTGATATCGTTGGAATCGGGGGCCGGCTCGCTGGTTTCCATGAACCGGGCGACCGCAAAAATCACCAGGCATAGTACGACGTTGGCGCAGGCGAAGGCCAGATTTGTGTTTTTCAGGCCGAACGCCGGCAAGATCAAAAACCCGGCTGCAAACGTGCCGGCAAACGCTCCGAAAGTGTTGGTTGCGTACAACCAGCCAACTCGGCCCTCGTACGCACCCTGCTTGGCGATCCATTGACTCACAATGGGCAGGCTTGCGCCCATAAAGGTCGTGGGAACCACCAGAATCACAAAGATTACGGCAAATCGTGCGAGTGAAAAAAGCAGCAACGAATCCGAGAGCTCCACAAAAAGCTGGGCGTAGAGCATTTCCGACAGCTTCAATAATGTCGGCACAAACAGCGCCCAGATACCGACTCCGGCTTCCAAGGCGGCATAGACCAGCAGTGGACGTTTGAGCCGGTGCGACACGCGTCCGCCCACCCAAGCGCCGATCGCAAGCCCGCTCATGAACGCGGTAAGAAGCGTGCTCAACGCAAGGCTCGTGCTGCCGAAGACCTGCATAAGCATGCGTTCCCAGATCACCTCAAAAACTAGAGAGGTGAACCCGGATAAGAAGAAAAATGCGAACAAAAGACGATACAACTTTCCTGCCTCTGTGGACTCGATATCCTTCGGGCGCCGCGCCTCACCTGTAACAGGGATGAATGCGGGGCCCAGAAGTGGTATGGCTCGCGGTGTTAGGAAGTGGAAGGGAAAAAGTCATGCAGAATGTAGCAATCATCGGTGCGGGTCCAGCGGCACTTTATGCCGCCGAGACTCTACTCAAGGCCGGCCGCAAGGTCGTCATGTTCAATCGGGACATCAAGCCCGGTGGATTGGCCGAGTTTGGTATCTACCCCAATAAATACAAGATGAAGGTGGGACTTCGGAAAGTCTTCACGCGGATCCTTTCACACCCCAACCTGACCTATTTTGGCAATGTGGCGGTCGGTGAAGGCGGAGTCGCCTCACTCGAAGAGATCGGCGCCCTTGGGTTTGATGCCGTGGTGGTTGCTGTCGGCGCTCAAGGCACAAAATGGCTTGGCTTGCCGGGCGAGGATGCCTTTGGCGTCTATCATGCGAAGGACGTCGTTTATCACTACAACTCACTGCCGCCGTTCAGCGAGACTGTCTACCATATCGGGCAAAACGTTTGCGTCGTGGGAATGGGGAACGTGAGTCTCGATATTATTCACTGGCTGGTGTGTGACCGAAAAGTAGACAACGTCACGATGATTGGGCGTCGTGGCCCCGGCGAACGCGCTTACACCAACAAGGAGATGCAGATGGTCGCGGGGGCGCTTGATCTCGAGGCCATTCGCGAGGAATTTGCCTCGATTGACGAACAGGTGCGGGCGGTAGACCAGAACCCATCGGAGTATCTGGACGAGCTGCTCGCTCAATCCGAATCCGAGCTCGAAACCGAGACGCCCACCACGCTGAAGATTCGCTATTTGCGCAGTCCCGCGGCGATTCAGAAGTCCGATAAGGGCGAGGTGACTGGGTTGGTTTGCGACATCACGACACTGGTGATGCGTGGGGACCGGGTGTCGGTTTCGAGCAGCGGTACTCAGGAAATCGTGCCCTGTGACACCGTCGTTTTTGCGATCGGTGACAGCATCGAGCCCGGAATCGGCTTGCCGCTTTCCGACGACAAAAAGACGTTTGCTGTGGTTCCCGAGCCTTGGGAGGTCCATCCCGAGCGCGACCGCTACATGGTGTTTGATCCATTGAAAAACGAACCCATGTGGGGAGTTTTTGTGGTGGGTTGGGCGCGAAAAGCTTCGGACGGTTTGGTCGGCAAAGCCCGACTTGATGCGAATACCGGATGCGATGAGGTGTTGGCCTGGCTTGATGGAGAGTTTGCGAAATCCCCGGTTTCGACCGAAGATGGCGCGGATATCAGGGCTCGTGAGTTGTTAAACTCACGGGGAGCCGTAGTGGTCGAGTACGCCGATATCGCGGCGCTTGAAGCTCACGAGAAGAAGGTCGCTGAGCAGAAAGGTCTGCCCGAGTACAAGTTCCCAAGCTCCGCAGAGATGCTTGCGATCATCCGAGGAAATGCATGAATCTGAAATTTCTGTTGGTAGCTCTCTTGATGGTCGGTTGCGCCGGTTCACCCGACAAAGCTGATAAACTGTCGGACCCGCCCACTGATGCGTCCGCAAGCGCCCAGCCCGCCGGCCCCGATGTCATCTCGGATGCCGTGCAGCCTCGTGAAACCCGCGAAGTGGCCCAGGATGTCGTCGAGGAAGGGCAACCAGTCGTTCAGCGCGCCGAGATCGAATCCTTTATGCGCCGCGGACCAGCGTTCGCGCTCACACAGGTTGAGGTTGAGCCCGTGCACGGGAAAAGCGGTTTTGAGGGTTACAAGATCGCGTCTTTGACCCCGTCCTTTGCTGCGTTCCTACAAACGCAGTTGAAACAAGGGGACGTGTTGACCCACCTCAATGGAATCAAGATCGAAAAACCTGACGACTACCTTCAAGCGTGGAATCGGCTGAAAGAAGC
>JBBKVQ010000296.1:0-28959 GCA_037968515.1 Bradymonadaceae bacterium | reverse complement strand
TTACGGCCAAGCATGACCAGTCCGAGGCCAAACAGGACCGACATCAGTCCGCCAACATCGCCGGTTGTTGAGCAGCCGCCGTCTTCTTTCTTGGCTTCTGGAGTTGGGGTTCCGTCGTCGACGACCGGTTCGTTGTTGGTCGCGGCAGGGGTGCCCTTGTTGGTCGAGTTGTTCGTCGAGTTGTTGGTGGCGTTATTGGTCGAGTTGTTTGTGTTATTCGGTGCGGGAGCTTCGCAGCTCAAGACGCCTTCGTTACTGACACACTTGCCAGTTCCGCCAGCCAGGAGCGTGCACTCCGAACCGGAGTCTTTTCCTTCGCATGGGTCGATGGCGACGTCTGCAAAGGCGACGTTCGAGACAAACAAAGTAGCGGCAAAAACAAGGACATTCATTCGGTTCATTGGGACTCCTAAATTCCAAGGGCGCGCATTTTCCTCCTGCATTTGGAAATCCGCAAGTACATCCATGTCGATTTACCAAGACCTCAGAAACTCGGCTAGGTTTTTGCGCTCGGCCGGTGTCAACGAGGTGCCGTGTGGGTGCCCGGCTTTACGCTTGTGTTGGGTGGGATCGAAGAACTCGTCCAGCGAAGTCTCGGCTCCATCGTGCAAAAAACGCCCGCGCGAGCCCACATGCGCCAAAGACGGGATTCTGTAATATCCGGTTCCTCGGGCGGATGAACGTCCGAGAGTAGGGTCGGTACCGATGATTTCGACCGGGATAGGAGGCGCCGTCGTGCCATCGAAATGGTGGCATGACGAGCAGTTTTTCTTGAAAACACTGCGGCCTTCGCCGGCCTCAAGTGGTTTCGGCGCCTCGAGGTTCCAAAGATAATATGCGATCGCAAATGCGAGTTCCCGAGGTGGCCTAGTCGTTTGGTTAGATGAGATGATGAGCAGGGTTTCGACCCTGATAGCGAGCGCTATCAGTGAGTTTTTAAGCGTCGCAGTCAGGTGCAAATGGGACTGGAAACGGACCGCCCGCAGGTCAGGGATATTGCTAGCGTTGTCGCTGTGGTCGTTGGTCGGGTCGATGCGGCCAGGGCCCCAGTTCTTGGCCACCGAGGTCGTCTTCCCAGCCATCGTGTAGAGCGCGGCAACATCAATGAATTCGTTTGACCGGCCACTGATGTAATTGCCGTCGACGACCGAGGAGTGGCAGGTCGCGCATGTCCAAGCGAGCCCGGGCTTGGCCGTGTCGGTTACTAGGCCACCGATATGCCCGTTGGTGTTCTGCGCTAGCCCGGCCTCGATATGACGCTCTGGGCTTTCGAGCAACACGTCAAATCGCCAATCGCTTCGCATCGGGTAGTTTTCGAACGCCAGTTTACCGGCCACCATCAGGCCTTCGTGGGTCCATTCTGGTGGGTCGAATCGGCTCGGCTCAGGGTTGGTTGGGCCAAACGGCAAGACCGTCGGGGAGTATTCGGGCAGTGCGTCCCAGCCATCAGCGACGGCATATTTTGCGAGCCGTTCGGCCGAGTACATATTATTCGGGTTTTCTATCGAGTTTTCGAGGATATCGCGGCGAAAAACGGAGTCAGATACGTATGCTCGGCCAGCTTGGATGTCCTGAGTGTCGTCGCCATAATCCTGCCCGCAGGCTAAGACGAAGACGAATAAGATCAGCCTGTGCTTCATTTTGCCCATCTGACGAGGAAGCGCTTTAGATAGGCAAGGTAGTTCGATTGGTTCGCTGCCAGAATCGAGTTGTGGTCACCATGCGGGAACCGGACGAATTCGGCATTCTGTGCGGCACCTGCATTGCGCTCCGCGTGCGAGATATCAACCAGATTGTCGTGTTCCGCATGAAGCACGAGGCTCGGGCCAGCGTAGTCGGTCAATACACTTTTATGGTCGAACCTCTGGTCGACAATTTTTTTGAACTCTTGTCGCTCCAGCCCTAGTTCTGCAGCGGAAACCCGCAACGCGAGTCTTTCGTGAACGTCATGAATGCCGCTTTCCAAGACCAAGCCACGAGTCTCGGGAAACCGGCGTATCCAATCAATCGCAAATATTGAACCCACCGATCGTCCGAAGACGACGATGTCTTCGGGAGCTCGATTGATAGCTTCCAAGATGGCGGGAGAATCGTCGAGCATCGAATCCAATCGTGGTTTGCCGTCTGACTGAGCGTAGCCGCGGTATTCAGCCAAAAAAACTTCCCAACCTGCGTTCCTGATTGCCGTGACCAGCGGCGAGTCGATCCAATCCGTGACGACTTCGCCATTTCCGTGGAAGTGCAGCAAAACGGGGCGGTTTTCGGCCGGGTCGGAACGCCAGCAAGACAGCCTGCCCGCATCAATCGGGACGTACACGGGGTTGGGGACCGGGCATTTCATAGGGAAAAAGTAGCGGTCGCCAATCTGTGGTGCGTCGATAATTTCGCGGGATTTCATTTGAAGTTCCAAGTAGTCGGGCCCGCAGAATAGCCCAGATTGCGGATTGATGGGATCGATTTGTGGTTTTGTTTCTAGGTTTGCATCTAGGCTCTTAGCCATTCAATCATAAAAACTGAAAAATGAATTGTGATCTTCAATTTCAATGTTTAGCTTGCCTTATCGCAAAGTCATTTTGGAGGAATCATGGGTTGGATAGCTATTCTAGTCGCTTTTGTCGCAGGCGGTTACGCCCTAGTTTACGGTTCAAAGAAGAGCAAACAACTGGGCGGCGCTGGCATCGTTGTCAGCCTTCTGGTCTTCGTCCCATTTGCCACATTTGTCGGTGCCGCGATTGCCCTCCGGGCGTTTTCCACGGCTAGGGTGGATAAGATGGTGCGCTCCATTGGAGAAGACGACGAGTGAAACCAAGATGTGCATATCTTGTGCACAAGGTGTACGTCGAATGCCTGTGTTGGTCAGCGGTGCTGATTGGGTGGAAGTTGTATATGGTTGATAAATAGGCTTTTATTGGTTCAGCTTTTTTGGCGCGTTCTGTGAAGTATTCCTTCTCGATCTATTCGAGGAGGCGAACGTGTTGGTGCCAGTAATTGTTCTATTAGCGGGTTTGGCGATGATTTGGGCCGAGTCCCGCGAGCCAGGTCGCCATTGGCCGAGGGTCAAAGGTTGGTGGGGCAGAGCGCTGCTTTTCAATCTGTTTCAAGCAGGCGTCGTCTACGGGTTTGGACTGTGTTGGGAAGCATCCATGCCAGACGTCCAGTTATGGTCGTTGGACGGGCTTGGCACCTTGGGTTCCACCATCATAGGTTATCTGGTGATGACCTTCGTTTACTATTGGTGGCATCGAGCTCGCCACGAGGTCCACTTCCTATGGCGTTGGTTCCACCAATTGCACCACTCGCCGCAGCGGCTGGAGGTCGTGACCAGTTTCTACAAACATCCCTTCGAGGTTGTGGCGAACGCAGTGTTGTCCAGCGTCATCATGTATTGCGTGATGGGTTTATCACCAGCAGCCGTGGCCGGAGTGGCACTGCTGGCGGGTTTGGCGGAACTTTTTTACCACTGGAATATCAAGACGCCACATTGGCTTGGCTACATTATTCAACGTCCGGAAAGCCATTGCGCCCACCACGAAGAAGGCCTGCATCATCGCAATTATGCTGACCTGCCCATTTGGGACATGCTTTTTGGCACGTTCTATAACCCCGAGACTTTCGATGGGAAATGTGGATTTGGGGACAAAGAACATGACCTTACGACCATGCTGCGCGGCGCCGATGTTTTTGACCCGACCCCCATACCTTATCGCTGGAGAGTGAACGCCTTGGCCGTGATTGGCCTTGCAGGCATGGCCGGCACGGCCATTGGAAGTCCAGCTATTCAGGCGATTGCTGCCGCCACTGCTGCATCGCCGGCGCCGAAGGTCTTCACAACTCAAGGCGGGATGGAGTCGTTTTCCACGAAGTTCCTGCTGGTTTGGACTGACGAACATGGTGCGCACGACGTGCCCCTTACATTTGATAATTACGGCAAATTGGACGGTCCCTATAATCGACGAAATGTCTACGGCGCGGTGCTCGCCGCCGCGCCGATGTTGATTGCCAATCCCCATTTAAAGCCGATGTTCGACGACGTGTCTGTGTTCGGGCTTTGTCCCGAAAATGGCGCACCGATTCTGCGTGAGCTTGGGGTCGATGTGACCACTGTTGAGTCAGTGTCGATCCACTATTTCCCACTTCCAGGGATGTTAGAGACTCTGCCAAGAGTCGTCGATATCGAGTGCAACGGGAGTCAAAAATGAACGGATGGAATCTTAAAAACTATTCGTATTTTCGAATCATTTTTGGCGCCTATTTATCCCTTCATTTCATGGCGCTGGTGCCATGGGCCACCGAGTTGTTCGGAGGTACGGGCGCTTTGCAGGCTAGTGCCAGTCCACTTGTTAGGCTGTTTCCCAATATTCTGGGATGGATTGACCAGCCGGCCTTCGTGATTGCCTTTTTATGCGCAGGGGCAGGGCTTTCGTTGATGTTTATGGCCGGCATTAAAGACAAAATCGCAGCTGCAGGTATCTGGTTCATCTGGGCGTGTTTGGTGGGGCGAAACCCGCTGATTCTGAATCCAGGGATCCCGTTCGTTGGCTGGTTATTGCTGATGCATGTCGTCATGCCAAAGCCTGACGGTGACGCGTGGCGGATGCCCAAGTCGTTTTATAATTTAGCGTGGCTGGTGATGGCCGTTGGTTACACCTACAGCGGCGTGACGAAGCTCGTTAGTGCGTCGTGGCTGGACGGATCTGCACTGTTTCATGTGCTTGAATCTCCGTTGGCCAGGCCTTCTTTTCTGCGGGAGCTGCTGGTGTCGCAACCGGCGGTCTTAAAGCTGATGACTTTTAGCGTGTTGGGGCTCGAGATTCTGGCCGCTCCGCTGGCGCTCTTTCGCAAGACCCGCCCATTTCTGTGGCTGGCGTTGGTTGGCATGCATATGGGGATTTTGATGACGGTGGACTTTGCCGACCTGACTTGGGGCGTTTTGATGATTCATGTCATCACCTTTGACCCCGAATGGTTGGCGGACTTGGATCTCAAAAAGACGTTAAACAGTCTTCGTCGTCTTCGCATTGGGTCCAAGCCCACTGAAAGTCGTTATGACGCCAGTTCGTCTGCCCATCGACAATGATTTCCGGCGCTGATTGAGGCCGCGATGGGTCTTCAAACAACAGCGCGACCCTCCGAGTTTCGCCGTCATCACACGTCGAGGTGATAACGAGCGTTTGCAAATCGGTGGTGGTCCACTCGTTACCAAACACACACTCAGGACCCCAGGTTAAGCAGTTTCCAAAGCCTACGCCCTGACGAAACTCATCACATCGGGCCACTCGTCCTGTTGGGACCTGACCGCTGCCGAAGCCTTGGCTCTCGATTTCACGTAAAACCCCAAGCTCCCCAAACCGGTAAATCGTGGCTTCGTAACCGGCGTGGTCCGGTTGATCGACGCGCCAGTTTCCCAAGAAAACCAATTCTGCCGGGTTTGGGTCGATGCGGCCTGCGTCGGGCGTGTCCGTCGCATCATCCATATCAACGTCCGAATCGACGGAGGCAGCGATAGGCTCGTCCAGCGGCCAAGGTTGGGACTTATCGTCGGAGCACGAAGACAGAATCAAAAAAATGAGAACGAGTTTTTTCATGGGGTCATAAGACCGAAAAGACCTGAGTTTTTCAAGCGCCACCGTTCGTATTCATCTTGAAGTAGCCCCGGACATAAAGAACTGTATAGTCTGGCGTAACACCAAGTACTTGAGAGGAGAAACACGTGGATTTTGTGCGCATCAAAGCCGTATTGGCCCCAGAAACTTGCAGCGTCGGAGAGATCGAGGGTTTCGCTAAGAGCTTCAAACTTATTAAAACCATTCCGCTCGCTGACGAGTTTCCAAGTGATGCTGCTTTTGTTATCGACGCTCGCGTGATGAAAAGCGTCGGTATGAAGCCGGTCGTCCAGGGCGATTTGTTGCGCAGTGGTGAGTCCGTATTGCTTGCAAGCCCAGAACTCGCCCAAGTGCTGTCGGCGGCCATTGGTGAGGCTGAGAGCCTTTCTGTGGAGGTATTTGACGCGAAAAAGAAGAAGTCAAAACCCTACGTTATTGTCCGACCCCTTGTGACTTACGAAGTGATATCGACGCCCGACGAAAAGTTGAAGTTTAACTCGCTCAGCGCGGAACCGAAGATCATGAATATCGTGTCCGAACTTGAGTTCGACTTCACCGCTGTTCCAGCGTCTGTGAGCCTTTTTGTGGCATCCAGACTGCCGGCGATTTACCTCGCTCGGCGAGAATTTGCGGAAGACCTCGCGGCTAGGTTTTCCGGGATTTTGATTAGAGAACTCGACGACCCTATCTCTTAGACGCTTGATAGGGTCGCTATTCAGCACAGCGGGATGTAGGTTCCCCTCGGTCGCTCCGCGCTTTTTCGCGCAACCGAGGTCACCCATGTTTGAGTCATTTTATAATAGCGCCTGGAATCATCCGGGTGCCGCTTGGGCCAGCGCCTTCATCATGCTGTTGGTCGTATTGCGCCGACTACCGTTTTTTTGGGCATTTGTGATCGGCGCACTCGCGCTGACAAGCGCCGACGCCATGATAACCGGCGGATTCAGCCGGTTGAGTGTAGAAACCTCGACCGTGCGGATGCTTAACGTCGATATCGTCCCAATCCTGTCCTTCTTTTTTGTGCTTTTTGGCGACTGGCGCCTCTACCTTTTTACGGAGCGATTTTCGGGCACCCACGGACCCGCGGTATGGCTTCGCTCGGGAGCCATCGCCATCATCCCATCGTTTCTTGTTTTTGTGATCGGGAAAGTCTGGGTCGATGCGTTTGCGCAGTCGCGAGTGCTGTACTTGACCTACGAAGTCATATTCATCGTGCTGGCGTTATTGTATTACGCCACGGTCCTGCGGGCGCGTTTATCAGGGCTTGGGACGGACACCGCTCGGTGGTTGAAAATCGTCTTCGGCTTTTTCTTGGTAGGCTACGCAGGGTGGGCGATTTCCGACATCATTATTTTGAGCGGTCAAGAGTGGGGCCACGGCCTCAGGATTGTGCCGAACCTCATGTATTATGCGGGCATCATACCCCTCGTGTATTTTACGGCTCCCAGCGAGGAACGTTCATGGTCTCGAAGTTGATGGCTCGAATTTTGGTTTCATGTGTAACGCTCCTATTCGCTGCATGTGAGCCCACAACGCAACCGATCGAAGCCACAGTCGCAGTGCACGCTAGCAGCACGGTGACCCCAGAAAGGCTCGCGCAGAAGATTATCTTTAAGTCCGAGGGGCAAACTGTCGCGTCGCTGACGGTCGAAGAATTGGTGAAAGCGGCGCCACTTCAAATCTGGACGGCTTTTGACCCCTATTATCAAACGCCCAAAACCTGGCGAGCCTTCGAGCTCGCGCCGGCTCTGAAGCTGGCCTACGGCGCTGACTTCGAGAAATTGAAGAGCCAAGAGTTGATCATTAGGGCAAAGGACGGTTACCAAGTGCCAACTTCGGGCAATGATCTGTTGCGCCCTGGCGCGTTCATCGCCATCGAAGACATGGACTTTCCAGGCTGGGAGCCGATTGGCCCGCAAAGAGCCAATCCGGGCCCGTTTTATCTGGTTTGGAAAGGGGCAGACCAGCAAGACCAAGAGGCTTTTCCCCGTCCTTGGCAATTGGCCGAGATCGAGGTCGCCAAATTTGAGCAGCTCTATCCTCGCACCGTTCCCAAAGGGGTGGCCCCCGATAGTGTGGCAGGCCAAGGTTACGAGCTTTTCAAGGCCCAGTGTTCGCGTTGCCATGCAGTAAATCAGCAGGGCGGTCGCGTGGGGCCCGAGTTAAATGTGCCCCAAAATATTACGGAGTACCGTCCCGAAGACCAGATTCGGGCATATATCAAAAACCCTCTGAGCTTCAGATACGGTAATATGCCGGCATTTTCACATTTGACCGAACAGGAGATCAACGGTTTGATCGAGTACCTGAAAGTCATGCGTGACCAGAAGCAGGACCCAGCCTCGGAGAAGCCTTGAGTGCGTCTGTGGCCGAGCTTTTGCGTCGGTGCGAAGGAATTGCAGCGGGCTTTGAAACTGTGGTGGGACGACCCCGTCCGGCGGCTTCTTGGCTTGGTGAGTCGGGCAGGGTTGCGTTGGCCGGCCTTGGCTTGGCCGAAGGACCTGCCCGCGTCGCAGAACACCTTTGGCGAGCGATGGGTATCGACGCCCGAATCTTGCCAGCGTCGTCATTTTTAGACGAAATGCCCGTCGCCAAAGAAGACGAGACGTTGGTGGTGTTTTCTCAGCGGTTATCGCCCAACGCTAGGCTGTTGTTGAGCCGTCAAACCGACTTTGCTCGCGGCTTGCTCGTCACCACAATCGACGATGAAACTTGCCCGGTGCAGGGGCTTTGGCGCGACCAAGGCGGTGCCTTTTACGTGCTGCCACCCGACGCCCCCGAGGACCAATTGCTGATTCGGGTGCAAGGCCCAGCTTGGTCGACCTTGGGCGTCTTATGTTTGACTCAGGAACTCGCCCAACATCGCGGTGTTTGTCTGCCTTGGAAAGTCGAAGCATCGGACTTAGCGATACGCTCCCAAAACGCGTTTGCGATTGGGCTCCATCTTGGAATCACTCATGCGCGTCGACTTCGCGCTCAGCCTTTGACGATGATTACGGCAGGCGAACTTCTCGGGCTTGCGCATGGATTGCGATGGAAGTGTCTCGAGGCCTTTTGGGCGGCCGTGCCGTTGGTGGACGTCCTCGCATTTGTGCATGGGCCCTTCCAGAGCACATTCAAGGGGCCTTCGGTTTTTGTATTCTTGAGGTCGGAAACCCCAACCCATATCGAGCTTGGTAAACGTCTGCGCGCTATCCTTCCGCCAGAACACCTCATGCTGGAATTAGGCTCGGCGTTGGTTCCCGCGCTCGCCGTTTTGGAACACGACGCGAGCTTGAATGGCTTGATTTGTGGGGCGCTCAGAGATTCCGACCGGGCTCTGGACAGATGGCCTGGGCAAGACTGCGACGAGCCACTCTATGGTGTCTCGAAGCCGTTCTAGAGCAACGGCTCAACCAAACGCAGTGTTTTTGCCTTAGCGAGTTCTGCCACCGAAAGGTCTGCACTTGCGGGCGATGAGAACGCGAAGTCTGCTACAAACGAACTTTTTAGTTGGTCTACGGCTTCGCCATCGCGGATTAACAGCATTGACTCGCTGTTATCCACCGCACTTCTTGGGTCCAAATTAAATGAGCCAACAACCGCCATTTTATCATCAATCAACATCGTTTTTGAGTGCATCGTTTCTGTGCCCTCATACTGATAAATCTTGACGCCAGCCCCGATTAATTCTTTGTAAAAATTAATCGACGCATAATACATCCACCAGGCGTCGGTGCTCTCTAACGAGTTGGTCAGTACTTTGACCTCGACACCGCGCTTCGCCGCCGCCTTCAGGTGCACGCGCAGCCTGCGAGGCGGCACAAAATAAGAATTCGCAATCGTAATCGAGGTCTTCGCCGATCGCACAAGTGCGAGCGTCGTAAAATACCCTAGCGGTGTCTCTTGATAAAATGGGTCACTAAAAATCGCACGCGTTTTTGAATCACCTAATTCTTCGAGTTCAGGAAAATAAAGGGGGTCTTCGGCAACCGGATCAATTGGGCATGAAAATCCCCAATCCGCCTGGCTTTCACATCCACTAGCGACCTCAAACGACGCGATTCTGTCCCAGTCTTGCAGCAAAAGCCGCTGGATTCCTTCGACGCCTTTACCAGCGACGTAAACATCTGTGTCTCTCCACTGGCCTTCCTTGAGGTATTCGTCGCCAACGTTTCGCCCGCCCATGACGGCTTCGCGCCCGTCGGCTACAAGGATTTTTTCGTGCAGGCGGTCATTGACCGACAGGTCAATTCGAGTACGAAGCCCTAGCCATTCGGTGGCAGGATTGAATGCCAGCACTTCGACACCACCTTCAGCGAGAGTGCCGAGCATCTTGTAATCCGAGAAAGCAAATTGTGTGGTCGCATCCACGATCACGCGCACGTGCACGCCCCGTTGCGCTGCCGCCACGAAATCACTGACCATTTCATTCCCGGACTCGTCGTCCTGAATAATGAAGGCCGAAAAATGAAGCGATGTTGTGGCTTGGTTCGCTAGATCCCGGCGAAGTTGCCGAGTTTCAGCGTTATGATTGAGCAGCTGAGTCGTGCTGCCGATTTGTTCTACGGTCCGGGTTTGAACGTCCAACATCTGGGCAAACTCGTCCGATTCTACACCTTCGAAACAGTGTTTTTCGATGCAAAATCCGGCTGAGCAATCGGCGTCGCTGGCACAAGCTGGGCCGGCAAAGATAGGTTCGTCTGGGGTACAGCCCGTGCCAAACCAATCGCACAGCGCACCGTCTGCTTTGCCGTTTGCGGTCAGTCCCGCAAAGTCTTCACATGGCGTGTTCAGAAGTTCTTGCGCAGCAAACTCAGCGGATGCGTCGCATTCCGGCGGGGTGACGTAGTCGCCCACGCATTCCTCGCGATAAAGCGCGGCCTGTTCGCAGATATCAACGGAATCTGCAGCCGTTGCCGGCTCAGTTTCGGCTTCTGTACACGCGGAGAGGCCAAGAAAAAGAAGTGGTATCAGCTTAACAAAGGTCTTCATTTGGTCAGTCCACCAAGAGGAGGCCGGCAAGCTAACGATCTAAGCGCCAAAGTGCAAGGTTTGACCCGCTTGGAACCGAATATTTGGTGGTGTCCGCGATGCAATCGTCATAGGCTCACGAACAATATTTTTGCTGAGTTTACCACCGACGCCGAAGGCCATTTTCATGATGCGTGTCCACGGTTTTGCCCGTCTAAACGATCGAATTGCCAGTCCATCCCCATTTTGCCTGAAGCTCGAAACCTGGCTGCGGTTGGCTAGCATAGAATACAAGGCGGTGGGTGACTTCAACCCCATGAAGGCTCCAAAAGGTAAGGCGCCTTACGTGACACTGGATGACGGTCGCGTGTTAGCTGATAGCGCTCATATCATCGAGACATTGACGGCTGAGTTGGGCATCAAACTGGACGTTCATTTGACCCCAGAGCAGCGAGCCAAATCCGTTTTGCTCCAACGAACGGTCGAGGACCACCTGTATTTTTGCATACTTCACGAACGTTGGATTCGCGACGAGGGCTTCGCCATTCTGAAGCATGCGTATTTCTCCGATATGCCTATGCCCCTGAGGGCGATCGTGCCGCTTATGGTCCGTCGTGATATCAAGAAAATCGGGAAAGCACAGGGTACGTCTCGGCATTCTGATACCGAGATCTGGGCAGCTGGCGTGGCCGATATCGAGGCCCTCAATGTGATTCTTGGCGACGACGATTTTTACGGTGGGACCAAGCCCGCGACCATGGACGCGATTGTCTACGGAGCTGTTGCGAATTTGTTGTGGGGACCTTTTCCGGGACCGCTTCAAGATGCTGTGGCACAACGAAAGAGGCTTGTGGTCTGGGCAGAACGCGTTCACGCCCAAACCTTTGGTGCGTAACAGAACTTTAGTGACCAAGGATTTCCGGCGCGTCCAGCCGTGACACTGAGATGCTGCCGTCCCAACTCGCCGCTGCGAGCCGTCGCCCGTCGGCCGAGACTCCCAAGGAAGAGACACGTCCTTCGTGATGTTTCATCGAAGCGAGTAGTTTGCCGTCCGACGTCCAAACCCCGATTTGGCCATCCAAGTGCCCACTCACGATCATTGAGTCGCCCGCCCACGTAATGCTGGTTGTCGAAGGCAGCCCCCGCCAGGATTTTAATACGTGGCCAGTCGCGTCGACAACTTGGACTACGTCCTTTCGGACCAGTGAAATCATGCCACCCGGAGACAGCGCTCCCAGGCGCGCCCCTTCGGTGGCCACCTTCGCGGGCTCTTGCCCATCAACCATAAGCCAGACTCCGTCATCGCCCATAAGCAGGACTTGTTGCGCGTCCTGTGACACATCGACCATCCGGATGAGTTTGTCGGGCAGAACAACGGTCTGAGTGTCATCCGCCGCATAGAAGATGATTCCGCTGTTGTACGAGACAAAAAACTTCCGGCCGGATTTCAAGACACCGATTCCAGACGCTGACCCAGAATGGGGGATTTCCTGGGTCGCCGTGATCTTTCCATCAGTTAAGTGCATTCGCCAGATACCGGTTTCGTCCATATTCAGCGCGCGGAAATCGCCGTCAGACGTGTCGAACGCGACATCCTTTCCGACCCTGATGCCAAAGGGGAAGGGGGGCATTGCTCGTCCGTTTTCCGGCTCCAAAAGGTGGTAATAACCGCCGCCGTCGACCGCAGCGAGTTTCGAGCCATCGCTGGACCATCGCAGGGTGGAAAATCCATGAACGGATTGGTAATTCCAGATGGGTTGTTGCGGCACTCGCCATTGTTCAAGGGCGTTGTTGCGTATGAGCCAGACGCTTTTATGCCCAGGAAAAGCAGTTTGAACGTCGTCCGGAAAACCTGCCACCCAGGTTCCTCGGTCGGAATCGAAAACCCGCACGGCGTGGCCACCCCCGACCGCAAGAATCTGAGGGCTCTCAGGGATGGCTTCAATTGATAGGAGCGACTCGCCAAGGTCCAGCGAAGGAAAACGCCCATCCACGTCGTTGATTCGGCCTTGTTGGGTGGCGCCCCAAGCACGGCCTCCCGCGATAGCAAGTGCTACAGGAGGCTCGCCAGATTTCAACGAAACCAGTGACGTCGCTTCGTCGTTCTGAGTAAATACTTTGCCGTCAGTGCACAGGCTCCATCGGAGCTCCCGAGTTGGGTAAATGGCCGCAATGCCAAATTCACAAGGCGACAAGGCCGCCGAATCGTCAAGCGACGACCGCCGCGCCAGGTCAAGCCGATTGACCCCGACCAAAGGCGTTGAAAATTCACCAGATCGAGGATCAGCGCTGCGTATCTCGCCGGTATTGCGGTCTAGCACCGTCAACGCGCGATGGTTGTCTAAGACGTGGACCTCGTCATCAGAGACACGCACGTTGACGGCGTATACTTTTGATTCCCAAACCCGGTCTTTGCCTTTCCATCCTTGGATGAGGTGCTCGCCGACATGACAAATCTGGACGTCGTTTTTTTGCCCTAAAACCCATGCGCGACATTCGGGAAGCTCAATTCGCGACATTAACTCTGGGGGTTCAATCATCGAAAGAAGCATCCACAGCCCCTTTGCCTCGACGGATGAATCGAGCCGTAGGGCCTCTTGCGCGCTTGTGCGGGCTCGCCAGAGGTCGCCGTGTCGGCTTGCGATTTCGGCGTCACGCCGCAGCAGTTCTGAGCTTCGTTTCGTGGCCTCGACCTCGGCCAACCGCGCCCGTTCGGACTCGTTGGCGGTGCTCCACACGCCATAAGCAGTCACGGCAAAAAGCGCGGACAGCACGGTAATGCCGACACCAATTCGGGCCCGATAAACTCGGACAAATCGCAGTAATAATGACCAAGGGGTGAAGTGGAACGCCTCGACTCGCCGTCCCTCGAACCAGCGGCGGACATCGGCGCCCATTTCTATGGCGTTGGCGTAGCGATCTGCAGCGTCGCCTTGCAGAGCACGCTCTACGATGGCGCGCAGTTCTGGGTCCACGTTAGCCGGGATTTGCGCGCCACCTGGGGGCTTCCCGCAAAGGACCCAGTGCAAAAGTGCACCGAGGCTCCAGACATCTGCGGCGGGATCCACGGTTCCACCCGACTCTTGTTCCGGTGAGGCAAATCCCGGTGTACCTGATCTTCCTACATGGGTTTCGCCAGCCCGGATGGCCAGTCCCCAGTCGATGACACGCGCGGCCCCGTCTTGGTCGATTACAATGTTTCGAGGCGTCAGATCGCGGTGCACGATTCCAAGTCTGTGGGCATGTCCGACCGCCTCGCAAACCTCAAGAATATGACGCAAATAGGCTTTGTTCTCCTCGGTTTCTGCGTGGTTCAGGACACTCGCGAACGTTTGTCCGCGGACCAAGGCCATGACAAAGTTGGGTTGTTCATCCTCGGTGTACACGTCATAAACGGCGACCACACCAGAGTGGTCCAAGCGCGCACACAGCTTGGCCTCGCGCATGAGTCGCTCGGCCTCGCTATGGCCGTTCAGCGGTTCTTTGATGGCCACACTTCGCTCAAGCTGGGCGTCCCAACCAAGCCAAACACGGCCCATTCCGCCTTGTCCAAGTATCGATACTTTTTGGTAGCGTTGCTCGGGTACCGGTGTGGCGTCTTTTTTCCACACATCGGCGATGCTTAAGGCCGATTGGCTAAGTTCGCCGCCAAACGATGTCCATTCGCCATAATTATCGTCGGGTGTATCGCTCATGCCGAGATTTCGAATCCGTCTTTGTCTCGCATGTTTAGCCCGATAATTCCGGAGCCATCCAAGACGATAAACCCGTCTTCGACCAAGCCTTCGAGCCGGTCACGCAGTCGTGCAAGCCCCGAGTCAAAGCGCCGCCGTAACGAGTGTTCCATTGAAGCATCGTCGGGCCACACGCAGTCCGCGATTTCTCTCCAATGGCCGCGGCAATCATTTCGGAAAAGTGCGTCTAAAATGCGACCTGGAACCCCACCGACGAGCAAAACGGAGTCTCCTCCACGAACCTCAACCGAGTGTCCGCAGGCCAAAAAGCGCAGAGGTCCGTGCAAACCCTGGCGTGTTTTGGGCAGACCCGCGTCGTTGAGTGGGATCAAAACAATTTTGCACTCGGCGTCTCCGATCCGGACGTTCGACCCTGGTTCGACTTCTGAAGTCGCCCCTTGAATCGTGGCTCTCCACGATGGACCAACTCCCCAGAACACCGCGTCAGCGTTGGCGTCGAAGCCTTTTGCGATTCGTGGTGGATTCAACCAGACCGAGGTCGTTCCGTTGAACGCAAAGGCGGGAAGTCCTGGCATTTCCAAGCCGGGAAGCGCCGTCGGCAATTGAATATCCACACACTCAAGCTCGATGTCCGGAGCCAGTTCGATTCTGACGCCCAGGCCCAGGACGACCTCGGAAAGGACTTTTCCCTCCACGCGGAATCGGCCGCGAAGGCTCAGCAACACAAGTGATTGCCCGCGCAGGCTGACCATAGCATGGGCCTCAGAAACTCGCGGATCTTCGATGCACAACTCGGCTAGATTCGAACGTCCAAGGAATTCACCGGGGCCAACGTCGACGAATTCACCTGTATTGCATTTTAAAAACGTCACGAAGGCGCGCAAAATCTAACTCTCGATGGGTTATGAGCAGAGAGAATAGCGGCAAAGTAACCGGTGGGCGACTCGAACTGATTGGATTTTTGCCGAAATTTTGCGGGGTCAGGCGACGCCCGATTCCATCGGTACAAACCATGCGGCTCGAATTCGTTCGGATTCGTGACCCGACAAGGTCTTGGTCAGGCGGACCAGCGTCTGGAGCGCGTCGGTATGACCTTCTGGTCCAACCATCCGCCCACCGACTACCAGTTGGTTCAAGAGTCCCTTAGGCAGTTCTTCTGGGGCACACGCCAACACGATCGCGTCGAAGGGTGCATAATCTGCCGCTCCTAAGGCGCCGTCTCCATGGATGACCACGACGTCGTCGAATCCCGCTCGGCGCAAGTTCGCTCGCCCGAATTCGTAAAGGCTTTGGCGGATCTCGATACTCACGACCGTGCAGCCCAGAGCCGCTAGGATTGCCGCTTGATAGCCAGTCCCCGTGCCGATATCCAGCACTCGGGCCCCCGGTTTGACTTGCAATAAGGAAGTCATTTGCGCGACGTAACCCGGACAAGTGATGGTTTGGCCGTCCATGATCTCGAGCGCGTCGCCGATATATGCGTCGTCCACCATGGAATCAGGTACAAATAAATGACGCCGAACCCGAAGGAATGCCAAGATCAGGCGCGGATCGCGTAATCGACCGTCTTGCACCAGTCTTGCGACCATTCGGGTTCGGGCTATTTTTTGGGAAAACAAAGGTTTATCGACGGATGATGGCGGCTTTTTTCACGGATCTCGATCGGAGCTTGGTGCCTAGTGCGGATTCCGTAAGCGTGTTGTCGCGTTTTTCCATGACGTTGAACAAAGCGTTCACGTTGCGGGAATCGTTGACCACGTAGTCAAAATAGTGAGCTCGCATGATTGCGGCCAACGTGATGTCAACGTCGTCGATTTTTCGGCCCTCCACCAGCGGGAGCACCAACGCATCGAGGTCCGAGGACTTCACGTTCGGCTGCGCGAGCAAGTCGCTGACGGCTTTGAGGGTTTCGGAGGTCTTAAGGTCTTTCTGAAACTCAGCCAGCCTTTGCACTGTCGCTTTTGCGTCCAAGTCTGGATAGGTGGCAAAAATCGTTTTAGTGGTGGCGTTGTAGGCGTCCGCGGTGGCTGCAGTTGCCGACGCGGCCTGTGCTGCACTGTCTTGGGCCACCGCATTTTGTGCCGGGCCAAAAACTGCGAGGGCGACTACAGATGCAGCCGTGCGGGTAAGTCGATTGAACCATTTTGCTTCAATAGCCATGGGAACTCCTTAAGAGTGAAAGCGGATAAACCTGATTTTGGTCCCCACTGGATAGGTCGGATGAACGCAGTTCGTCAACCGAGGTTTTGAATTGTAGGAAAAGTGTGGGATCAACTGGAATCACAGATTTTTTCCTATGGATGCATCATGTTATCGGAACCCTTGCCTTGGGATCTAGTTTCAAAGAACTATGCAGCGGAAAGCGTCGACCATTTCGTGCGCTACGCCCAAGATGCCCTGAGGCTCTTGAGTTTCAGCTCTAATGACAGAGTTTTGGACGTCGCGGCTGGTCCGGGATCGTTGACGCTTGAGGTTGCAAAGATGGTTGCTCGCGTCGATGCGATCGACTTTTCAAGCGATATGTTGGCCGAGCTCGAACACCGCAGGGCCTTGGCAGGACTGACGAATGTTGTCGCCCAATGTGCCGATGGACAAGCGTTGCCCTTTGACGATGCGACCTTCGATGACGCGTTTTCAATGTTCGGATTGATCTTTTTTCCCGACCGCCCGAAGGGTTTTTCGGAGATGTTCAGGACTTTAAAGCCGGGCGGTCACGCGGTGGTCGCCACCTGGCAACCCATGAATGATATCCCGATTTTTGAAGCTGTATTTGAGGCCCTTGGCGGGGCGATTGGCGAAATGCAGCGAGGCGGTTTGGCGCCGCTGACCTCACCTGATGAAATCCGTACCGAGATGAGCGACGCTGGATTTTTAAACATCCAGATTACGCCAAGTACGCACGCGATTGAGACCCCGGATATCTCGACGATGTGGAGCGGAATGCGAAAGACCTTTGCGCCGATCGTGCTTACCGAGCACCACATGGGGACGGAAAACTTCGAACCCATCGCCCGACATATCGAGGCTGAATTGGCGCGGAAGTTTCACGGGGCTATCCGGATCGCGATGCCAGCTTGGTTAGGGCGCGGAACAAGGCCCTGACGACTATTGGGGAGGATTTGTGCAAACGAACGTGATGTCTGAGTTCGACTGCGAACAAGACACAAACGAGTCGCAGTTGCTTGCCTCGCCGTAGGAGGCTCGGACATCGGTTTCTACACAGTCGCAAGCGGCACAGCCAGCTGGCAGCGGATTACATTCGGCCGAATGCGGTTCTAGAGTGCCTGCGCCAAACTTTTGATAATGACAATACTCGCCCGCTGCACACGTCAGTGTGAGGCATTCGAATGGAGTCACCTCATTATTTTCGGTGCTGTTGTTTTGCGAAGCGGGCTTGTTGTCGTCGTCGCCGCAGCCAAGTCCAAGAAAACAAAAAGAAACAAAAACTAAAACAAAAAATATGCGCATAAAACATCCAAAAAAAACGCCCCAATTAAAATATTGGAGCGTCTAGGAAATGCCACAGAAGCGGATCTGTAGTCAATCGACTACTTGGGATCGATGCGGTAAACGGCCCCCGTAAGCATGTCCGAGAACCAGATTTTCTGGTCAGGTCCAACCTTGAATCCGGCCAATGATTTGGCAGGTAGGCCAGTCTGCAGAGTGCGCAGTTCGTTGCCTTCGAGGTCAAACGCATGGAACTTGCTCGTGGCATTATCCGACACGTAAAGGATGTCATCGTGAAGCACAACGCCGCTTGGAGCCGTAAGTTTTCCTGGTGGCACAACGTCGGTCAATGCGGCTCCGTCCATGAGGCCAGAGGCTGCCAGTTGTTCGTAGATAGGCGAAATCTGACCGCCAGGCGTGCCCGTCGTGGTGTCGAGTTTGACCACGCGAGAATTGCCGGTGTCGACCACGTAAAGGTCCTTCACGCCGTCAAAAATCATGTGGCTTGGAACTCCCGGAACACGCAGTAGGGCGCCCTTCGCGTAGCGATGGACCTCGCCATCGCTGTGGTCGTCGGCGCCTGGGCCATGATCGCCGTGGAAATCAACTCGGTCGATCGAGCCCACGTTGCCGTTGAACAGCCAGTAAACGTTGTCGCGCTCATGCGCGATGCCCATGCACCATGGAGTTTCGTGCAGCATATCGAGGTGCGAGCCATTGCCGCCCGAGGGCTGCGCGTGAACGGCAAGGTCAGATGACCATAATGACGGCCCGATATACATCGTCGGATCGTCTTCGTAGTTGCCAGTGAACGCCTCGCCGCAGGTCGCAAACGTGTCGTTTGCGCCCATCGCAAGGGCTGGAGGACGTCGCATGAAATGCCACGAGTTTTCGTCTTCCAGGTATTGAACTCGCTGAGTCGCCTCTCCTGGATTGAAGATGATCGTTGTGATGCCGCCAAGGGATGCGCAGCGAGCGTTGAAGCCCCCGGATCCACAGACGCCTTCTACTTCGAAGCGACGGTTCAAGACCCACAGTTCGTTGCGAGTCGGGTGAAACGCAAGGTCAGGAGCTTCGATCGCAGTTGCTGGGCGGAAAATCTCGGTGAATGTCACTGATGCGGCAGATCCATCACCCGACCCGATGAGCGCGCCAGCGCTCGGAGTCGAGCAAAGCCCAGTCGCGATAATGCAGGTCGTGCCGGCTGCGTCACCGACGCAGTCATCATTTGATTTGCAGCCGTCAACGCCGGTATCGGGCTGTGCAGCGTCAGAATCAACATTATTGGTGCCAGCGTCGGTCCCGTTATTGAGGTCAATAACGATGGCGCTTTCTTTATTGTCGTCGCCGCACCCTATTGCCAGGAAAGCCACAAGCACTGCTGCGGAATGAAACTTTGTCGTCGATCGCATCCAAACTCCAAAAAGTGGCGGTGCCTTAGATTTGGGTGGGGCACCGCATTCGGCAAACTTAATACCAGAACCTTTCATAGATGTCGCATGATGTTTAAAGGTTCATACCCAGCACGCCTTGGTCACCGTAATTGCGCATTTTTGTCGCTGGAATTTGCGGTAAAATGGCTTAAGGTGCTGTTGAAATTCAGAATTCAAACGACCCGAAGGAGAAATGATGGCTTCGTACTACAAAGAAATCGACGGTAAGAAATACGATCGTGAACTGCTTGAACTCGCCGAGAAACTCACGGCCGGAGCTGGCGACGGTCGCCTATCAAAGGCGGATGCGGGTCAATTGCTTGATGCCGTAAAAGACGGTGACAGCTACACCGATATCGAAAAAGACTCCGTGAAATACATCCGCGAAAACTTCAAGTGGACCGATGCTGCCGACGAATGGTTCCGGGGCGAAATCCGCAGTTGGGCCGCTACGAAATAGCTTGTTTCGCTCAGTTTAAGCGACACCAGATGCGGGCTTTATGCCCGCTTTTTTTTTAAGTTCAATCTAGATCGCTAGCGACTTGGCGAGGATTTCCGTTAACAAATCAAGATTGTTCTCGGGGCTTAGTGACGGTCCCAGTATTTGAACATGCCTAGCCCGGTTCTTGAGTCGGTCGTCATGGATGGCTGTGGGTGCGCGCCGGATCAGTTCGCCACACACAAACTCGAAGTTCAGCGAGCGAGTCGCCTTCATTTGGTCGCCCAGGCCATCGTACTGGAGGGATTCTTCATCCAAAGCGATAACGGTCTGCTCATCGTAGACGAGCATGAAGGAAGTGCGTTTGCTTGAGGTCTGCGACCGCACGGTCTCGACTTTTTTGGTGATCAATAATCCACTGCTGAGCACGGCACGGCCCAAGGATAATTTGCGTGAGGTTTCGGTCTCGGTCGTTGTTAAATCAGTGAGGCCCATTCCTCGTAACAACAGTTTGGCCTGAGCGTAGGGCATCTGCACCCGCCCACCGTCCCGCGATTCGACGACCAACGCCCCATCCGAAAACCCTACACGCCGCGCCACGAACGGCTGCCGCCCAGAATGATTACCCACCACGAACGCGGGAACCCCAAGTCCGGTCAACGTTTCGGCGTAGATCTCGAGCGTCTCCCTATCGGCCGAAGTCGCCGCCACGACGGGACCAGGCGAGCCAATATTGGCCTTCATGCGCGCCTCGTAGGCACCAAGCCCCAACACCCGCCCAATCGCATCCATGGCCGCCTCGAGGGGAATCGCCACCCTGTGCAGAACCAGCACAAACATCGTCGAATTTAGGTCGGTATCATTCATTTCGAGCCCTTTAAACATCTGCCACGCTAAATATCGGACCTGATTCAGGTTTTTGAAAGGATGTATTTTTTTATGGAACCTAAGTCGTTGTTTATGTAGGTTTGACGCGATGACGCCTTGCGTCATATTTGCCACCCAAGAAGGTCCCAAACATGACTCGTAGCCGCTCTTACAGACTTCGAATCCTCCCACCACTCCTAATCCTGCTACTTTTCCCGCTGTCCGCCTGGGCCACAGAGGCCGCCGATTCCCAGCAAGACCTGATGTTTGTCATCAATAACGTCTGGATGATGGTCGCTACCCTGCTGGTCTTCATGATGCATCTAGGCTTTGCAACGCTCGAGGCCGGGCTGACCCGAGCCAAGAATACTGTGAATATCTTGTTCAAAAACGTCGCCGTCGTCGCCATCGGGCTGCTGTCCTACGCCGCCGTTGGGTTTGGCTTGATGTACCCGGGCGAAGCCTACAAAGGAGCCGTCTTTGGCTTCGCTGGGTTTGGGATTGGCACCGACGCACTCGGCCTGACGGCCGCCTATAACCCAGGCTACACCTATTGGACCGACTTCTTGTTCCAAGGCATGTTCGCCGCAACAGCCGCCACAATTATTTCTGGCGCTGTCGCCGAACGCATCAAACTGAACAGCTTTCTGATTTTTGCCACCATCTACGTTTCGACCGTCTACCCGATCGTCGGAATGTGGCAGTGGGGCGCGGGATGGCTAGCCGAGAGCGGCTTTCACGACTTCGCAGGCTCGACGATCGTTCACTCTGTGGGCGGGTGGGGTGCACTCGCCGGCATCATCGTGCTCGGACCACGAATCGGAAAATATGTCGGCAAGACGATTCGCCCCATCATGGGACACAGCCTACCGCTGGCGACGATCGGCGTGTTTTTGCTCTGGTTTGGCTGGTACGGATTTAACGGCGGCTCGGTTCTCTCGGCCGACCCCGCAGTGACCTCGCTCGTGATGGTTACGACCACACTCGCCGGCGCCGCGGGTGTCATCACCGCCATGTTCGTTTCGACCGCAATCCAGAAAAAACCCGACCTATCAATGGTGCTCAATGGCGCGCTCGCCGGACTAGTCGGCGTCACCGCCGGAGCAGACGTCGTGTCACCCGGTTCGGCCGTCATCATCGGCGGTGTAGCCGGCATCCTCGTCGTCCTGAGCGTGATTGGTCTCGACCGGCTGCGCCTTGATGACCCCGTGGGCGCTGTCTCAGTCCATCTTGTCTCAGGCATCTGGGGCACGCTCGCCGTAGGGATTTTTGCCCCGGAATTTTCGCTCGCCACTCAGGCCATAGGCGTTGTCGCGACAGGCGCTTTTTGTTTCACCTCAAGCTTTGCGCTGTTTCACGCGATTCGCCTCATCATGGGTCTTCGCGTCTCGGAGTCCGAAGAACTGCGCGGGCTCGACCTCGACGAACACGGCATGGAGGCCTATTCCGGCTTCCAAATCTTTACCAATACCTAAAGGCTGAACATGAAACTCGTGATTGCATATATTCAGCCCGAGCGGCTGCCACAGGTTAAGCAGGCCCTTTTTCAGGCTGAAATTTTCAAATTATCGGTGACCAATGCGCTTGGCTGCGGCCAACAAATGGGCTTCCAAGAGTCCTACCGGGGCGCCGTGACCGAAGTTAACCTGCTAAAAAAAGTCCGCCTAGAAATCGGCGTAAACGACGACTTTGTTCAACGCACAATCGACGCGATCGTCGAAGGAGCTAGGACAGGAAATATTGGCGACGGTAAGATTTTTGTCGTCGACCTGGTCGAATGCATCCAAATCAGAACCGGCGCGCAGGGCAGTGCCGCCATCGGCTAAATCACTCGCCCCAAGCGTCCAACGCTGCTATCCTTCCCGCAGCCACATTCCAAAATCGGAGGCGGGATGCGATTTTTCATCGCAACAATCTTATTGCTTTGGAGCTCAAGCGCTTTTGGTGCGTCGGCTCCAGCGGAGCCCATCGCGGCGCTGGTTACAGGCGATACAATCGCCACCGGTTTGGTCATGGAATCAGCCGAGGTCGTGGGATTAACCGATGACGGCCAACTGCTGACTCAGGGCCTCGCCTTTAAAAACGGCCAGAGCGTTCGGTTCGTGGCGCTGCTGGACAAAAATAACCAAGTGCAATGGTCGATGAGCGACGGTGATACCTGGCCCGATGGCAACGTCGTTGCTGATGTTCACGCCAGCCAGCTGCTTTTTGATGGGTCGTTTTTGGTCCACGGAACCTCGTCCGGAATCGACGTTGTGTACCGGATCAACCCCGCATTGCAGCCGTCGGCAGTTTTCGATTGCGCAAACCCAAGCCTGAACGAGTCGTTCTGCGGCGAAGCGACAACACCTAAACTCACCCACGATTCGACGGGCACGGTGCTGCTGGTGGCCGAAGATTCGGCATGGCGCTTGGACGAAGGTGTTTATAGCAGGGCCTTTGATTTCCAGCTCGGCGAAGAACTGATTGCAGGCTGGGGGCCTCTGGCCGACGTGTCATGCCTCGACCAAGGTCCGATTGACGATTGGACGCTCGACGGCAAAGGGGGCGTTGTTGCAGCGGTTTACAGTGGCGACACCACCGAAACCATTGGGCCGAGCATCTTGCGAGAAGCTAAGGACGGTGTGCTCTCGATCGAGGTCTACAAGAGCTTGCCAGACCCATTTTTTGGTCGTTGTGGTGTGGAAATCCTCGCCGTTGATCTTCTGGGAATTGTCTTCAAGGAATCAGTATCGTTGGAATCGCAAGTGCTTCGGCGCGGCATTGAGGCCCGCCTTGAAGGACGGAGCTATTCGTTGTCAAACGGTGTCAGCGGCGCGGCGTCAGGGCTGTTTCTAAAGGCCACAGGCAGGTATTTTTCCGATTCGCAATTTGAGTCCAACCACCGTAGCGCGCCATTGCGGATCCATTATCCATATGGCCCGGACCCCAACGCCATAATTATGAGTTTCGAAGCGGACGTGGCCCGCGGTGGTATGCCTGCTGCAGTCTTGGAGCTCGAAGACAGTTCCAAGGTTTTGGTTTTAGGGACGGGGCCAATTCTGCAGGATACCCAAGTCATTAGAACCGGCCAAAACCTGTCGATTCGGTCGTCAGATTGGCAAGTTGAACAACTGCAATTGACCGCATTTACGCATGGACTTTTCGTAGGGAGCGTCACCTCCGACGGTGCATTAGCGTTCGTGATCACTGACCGTGCAACAGGGAAAACCGCCATCATGCGCGTGGCTTCAACCGTCGATTTCTTGGTGAATTCAGTCAAAGATACCACCGCGCTCAGCGCCGGCACTTGCATCACCTCTGATGTCGTGTGGGACGGACGCCCGGGCTGCAGCCTTCGTGCGGCCGTCGAGGCAGCCTCCACCCAACAAAGCGCGTCGATCGCGGTGCGCCTTCCAGAGCGTGACGTGCGCATTGATTCGCCACTATTTGTATCGACTAACCTCGAGGTGACCGGCGAAGCGCATTTGTACGGGGCATCGGACCTTTGGGTTGTGCAAGATGGCAGCTTAACCCTTGGCAATTTGACCCTTCTTTCAAGCAGGGACTGCATCACGGCAAGCAACGTCGCGTTCCTTGACCTGACTGATACATTTGTCGCCAGTTGCGGCCGATTTGGCATTCGAAGCCTGGCATCCGGCCCAATCAAAATCTTGGGTGGGGCGGTACAAAACGGTCAGTTCGGGATTTACGCCGAAGGCACGACACCCGCAGATGGGCCGCTGTTAAGACTGGTGGACGTTGCAGTGCGGGGCAATGAAGGGGGGATTTACGCGACCGGATCCATTGTGGTTGGCGGCAGCACCATCATCGATCGGAACTTGTCAGCGGGCATCACATTCGACGGAATCGATTCTGATATCCTAACGATTGAGCCGATTGATCGATTTGGCAAGCTCGCGACACCCACTATTTGGCAAAACAAGGGCATTGGGATTCACATCCTTGGCGGCAGATTGCTGGTGGATGGGCCAGCGGTCATAGCATCGAACGGGAGCTATGCGATCGACTCGACCGGTCCGGTCGAGTTCCGCAACACCACGACCGGTAATCTCCGGGTAGGAGGGTACTACTATTCGCGGGATGCGTGCACGGATACAAAGTTTATCGACGGTCTGCCGACCTTTAGGTCGGTTGATTGTGTTGGCACCGGGATTCGATTGAGGACACTCGAAAAAACGAATCTAAGTAATATGACGATCTCGGGGTTTATGGGTCCGGGGATTCTTGCGGATGGTCCGGTATCACTTCGCGATATTTCGATTGTTGGCTTCGCCGGCCCTGGTGTTTTTTCAAGTTATAGTGGGCCAGAGCCAGCGGTTTTGATTGGCGATGAAACTGAATTCAAAAACATCGACGGGCCCTCAGTTCAAACTTCATCGGGCGACATCCGCTTGAATGGTGCCGTTCGGATAACAAAAAGCGGCGGTTTTGATGCGGGCGGTAACATCGTTGTGTCGCCCAGCGAGCAAATTAAAATCCGGGGGGTTGAGGGCCGTCGATGCAAATATTGGAACCCTGCCCGAGAAAAAATTGTTGCCAGGGAATGTGGTTTTTCTCCGATGATTTCGCGGGCAACGACCGGCACAAATATTTTTGAAAACGTCGATTTCGTCAGCAATTCAGGGGTAGCGATTTGGGCCAAGTCCACGGTCGAACTTCGGAACGTCGCCATTGCGAACAACGAAGGTGGCGTCATCTCGGCCAGCCAAGGCGATGCAATCATTCTGCACGAAGGTGTCCGCATTCTGGGAAATCGTGGCCCAGGATTAATCGCAAAACAGGGCAACATAAAAGCGCTCGCACCATTTAGGGTCGAACATAACGAGGGGGCAGGTGTCGTCGTCCACAACGGTGATTTTTTATTCGAAAACGACTCGCCCATACCCGGCATCATCCGCCAGAACGCCGCAGGGGACGACTGCGCTCCAGTGGGCAACAGCCCATCCGATCCGGTTTACGAACGTTGTATTCGGGCCGGCCTTTTTGTTCCAAACGGCAAAGTGATTTCGTCGGGCCTTGAGGTCATAGAAAACACCGGTGATGGCATCGCAGCCGATGTTGTCGAGCTATCGACGTCGACCGTTTGCGGCAACAGCGGCGCGGAGATCGTGGCTCGTACAGAAACCCTGGACGAGGTAGAAATCTGCAATAACATCGTCGAGCGCAAGTCCAATCTGGACGATGACGGGTGTTCGTCTGCAACAGGTTTTCTATCGCCCTTGCTGTTCCTGTCACTCCTCGGTTTCTCGCGCCGCTCAAGACAACGCATATCTCGATTCGCTATAGCCACTTCCATGTTGCTTCTGGGGACGACCGCTAACGCAGCCATAAACGCTGAACCAATCGCGGCGCTGGTTACAGGCGATGCAATCGCGACCGGTTTGGTCATGGAATCAGCCGAGGTCGTCGGACTAAACGAAGACGGCAAATTGCTGACTCAGGGCCTGGCCTTCAAAAACGGCCAGAGCGTTAAGTTTGTGGCGCTGCTGGACAAAAATAACCAACTTCAATGGTTGATAAGCGACGGTGATACTTGGCCTCAAGGCGGCTTGGTTGCAGATGTTCACGCAAGCCAGCTGCTCTTCGACGGTTCGTTTTTGGTCCACGGAACCTCGGCTGGAAACACCGTAGCTTACCGCGTTGATCCAACGTTGCGGCCCACGGCTGTTTTCGACTGTGAATTGCCAAATATAGACGAGGAGTTTTGCAACGAATCAACACCACCCGAACTGACCCACGACTCCACCGGCACGGTCCTGCTTGTTGCCGAAAATTCGGCATGGCGCCTGGTCAACAGCGCCTACGAACGAGTCTTTGATTTCGAACCTGGCGACGAACTTCCCCTGGGGGTTGGCACCTTAGTCGACGGCACCAGCTGCGCCGGACAGGCGCCGATATCAAACTGGATGTTGGACGCAAAAGGCGGGGTGGTTGCCGTGGTTTATGCACAGCTCGGGCTGAACGCTGGAACGCCGTATATTCTTCGTGAGTCCATTTCTGGAGACTTCTCGATCGAGATTTCCCCAGACGATGTTGGACCAGCCACGGATTTTTTTGGTTGGGGCGAGTTCGAACGCTGCAGCCTCGGAATCTATGGCGTCGACCTGTTTGGCTTGGTCTTTACCGAGCGTGCAGCGGAGGGCACCGACTACTCGAACGAACAACGGTCCTTCCGTGTTAGTGGCGTCCGACCCTTTTTCAAGCCAGTGGGTAACGGTCTCCAAGGCGCAGTATCAGGACTCTACGACGGACACGGCTATTATCCTGGCTCACACAGCGATGATCCAAGTATTCGAGCCGTCGATTCGACCGTTGATGTCGCTCGTGGATTCGTGCCTGTTTCCGTTTTAACGCTGACGGATGGCTCCAACGTTTTGGTTGTAGGCAACTATCCGGAGTGGAACGGCAGGCCTGTGATTGCGTCCGGCCAAGACATTATCGTCCGGTCGTCGATGTGGACCGTGGGGCAAATCAAGCTGACTGCGTTCAACGCAGGGCTTCACGTCGGCTCTGCGACCTCAAATGGTGCGGTGGCGTTTGTGGTCTCGGATTCAATCACCGGAATGAAAGCCGTTTTGCGCGTGGCGCCTGCCACCGATTTTGTTTTGAATTCCATCGGCGATTCGCCCACAAATCAGGAAGGAGAGTGCTCGACGGCTGAACCCGTCTGGGACGGCAGGCCGGGATGTACGGTCCGTGCAGCGTTCGAGGCTGCAGAGAGCCGTCAGAGCACAACAATCATAAATCGCCAGCTGGAATACGAAGGCATCCAACTCTCGAGTCCGCTTCGAGTTTCGACACATGTGGAGTTGTTAGGTCCGTTAAGACTCGAAGCTGGACAGTCCGATCTGATTAACCTGCAGGGCGGGAGTCTGACGCTCGACGGGACGATTCTCCAATCAGCCGGAGATTGTATAAACGCGAACAAAGCGGAATTTATGAGCTTCACAAATATGCGACTTGAACGTTGTGGGGGGTTCGGAATCCGGAGCACTGAGTCAGGACCTGTTGAGCTGTTCAACAGCGGGGTCAGTTTTAGTCGGTTCGCCGTTTACGTCCATGGCTCGACCCCGGTAGATAGGCCGCTTTTGCAGATGACCGAATCGAGCGTGAGGTACAGTGAAGGTGCGGTATATGCCACTGGGTCAATTACACTGCTGGACTCAACGATTAAGGCGAATAAATCGGCAGGTGTGGTCATGGATGGCACCGATGATGACGTGTTAATAGTGAGTATTTTAAATGTTTCATTATACCAACAGGTTGGCGTTGCCGATAATTTCGGGGCAGGAATTGTCACTCGGCGTGGCAAGCTAATCATCGAAGGGCCTATTTGGATCAGCTATAATGCTGGGTTTGCGATCGACGCTGGAGGACCGGTCGAATTCCGCAATGCAACCGAAGATCCAGTCCGGCTTTCGCGGCATTATTCTAGTTACCTACGTGAATGCCATGTCGTAAATTTTATCGACCACGAGCCTTACTTCGAAACCGTGCGGTGCACTGCTGATGGACTTCGCCTGCGAACCCTAGAACAGGTGTCGCTCAACAAATTGCAAATAAACTGGCTTAATGGACCAGCAATTATTGCTGACGGTCCGATATCTTTGGAATCCGTCCAGATATCTAATATCCGAGGCCCGGCAGTATTTTCAGACTATTCGGGATCTGAAGCGGCTGTGACCATTCATGGCGATATCGGATTCGATGATATCGAAGGGCCGGCCATTCAAACATCAGCTGGCGATGTCGTGGTGAACGGAAAAATTCAGTTTAAAGGCGAGTCTGGCGGATTTGATGTAGGCGGGAACATCATATTTTCTCCGACCGAACCGGTAAAAATCCGGGGTGTTGATGGCAAAAGGTGTAAGTTCTGGAACCATGCCAGACAAAAAGTGATTGCAAGAAAATGTGGGTTTTCGCCGATGATTTCGCACGCAACAACTGGAATAAATATTTTTGAAAATGTCGATTTCATCAGCAATTCGGGCGCTGCGATTTGGACAAAATCAACCGTAGAACTTCGAGACGTCGCCATCGCGAACAACGAAGGTGGCGTCATCGCATCCAGCGAAGGCGATGCAATTATTCTGCATGAAGGCGTCCGTGTTCTGGGAAATCGAGGGCCGGGACTCGTCGCAAAAAACGGCACTATAAGAGCCCTGGCGCCGTTTCGGGTAGAGCATAACGAGGGCGCCGGTGTCGTCGTCCAAAACGGCGATTTTTTGTTCGAAAACGACACAAGTACTCCTGGAATCATTCGCCGGAACGCCGCGGGAGATGACTGCGCTCCAGTGGGCGACAATCCGTCCTATCCGGTTTACGAGCGTTGTATTCGTGCCGGTCTTTTTGTTCCAAACGGCACCGTGACTTCGTCAGGCCTTGAGGTCATCGAAAATGTCGGCGATGGCATCGCCGCCGATGTGGTCGAGCTATCGGCATCGACCGTTTGCGGCAACAGCGGCGCGGAAATCGTGGCTCGTGCAGAAACCTTAAACGAGGTAGAAATCTGCAATAAT
>JBBKVQ010000295.1:0-8918 GCA_037968515.1 Bradymonadaceae bacterium | reverse complement strand
ACACCAGAACTCCAGTCATCAAAGCAGCTGATACTGGTCGGTCATGTTGTTGTAGGCCGCCTTATCGCTATTCACGAGCCGCCTCCAAACTCTATCAGCCGCCCGGTTCCGAGGTTTATGAACATCGGATTTAAGTGAATCCAAATTAGAACTCGAAAATACTTCCATCCCCCAATCAGTTTTTACGTACTCAAGAACGGCCTCAGGAATCCCTTTTTCGCGGTAGTGGGCCTCGTGAGCGTACATCCCGATCGATTTCGCGTTCTTGCCTGTGATCTCAAAAATTGCCTCAAAACAATCCTGCTCGGGCGCGGCAGGATCTTGCGAATAAACCCGAATGATTGGCCTTTTATCGTCCAGATAAAAAGTCGTGTGATTGCCAGCTCGGTCGGTACAGATGATTGGGTTCATGGAATCCACCGATTACGGCTCAACGTTGCTCAAAAGCGCCCAAGTCGACCGCGCCGCCAACGACACGAGGCAACCCGTCAAGGTCCACGCTGGTCACGTCGGTGCCTATGCCTGCGTTCACCGCAAAACTCGTCGAATCCGTTGGGTTTCGCTGTTGCGCTGACTAATCCAGCGTCCGCATTATTGGGGTGAGTTCGAGGTCGCAGGTGCCTGTGGCCGAGCAGTGCTGTCGAGAACCCACACATAGTCGATGCGCGAGTAAACGCTGCGTTGCCCACAACCGGTCGCGCCTATTTGGGTTGCATAAACTGAACCTTGCCCGGAGGTCGCGAGCACAACGAGGTCGATCTGAGATTTGTCGCAGCCTGTCTCGAAACTCGCTCGGTTTCGCACGTTTTCGAATGCTTGTTCAGTCGAGTCTTTCTCGACCTCAAACCCGCCTGAGAGCATGGTCGACATGCAGCCCACCATCAAAAGTACGAGCGAAAAAATGACCCAAACGGGTTGTGATACACGCTTCATGACTGACTCTCCAATTCCAGGTCGATTGACCTCGATTTTGCCCTATGCGGCCGAAACATACCTCTTGACCCATGTTTTGGTGATGAAAAAATTTAGCAAAGGTTGGACTCGCACATCGGCATTGCAATGCTCACTCCTGCGTCACTCGAATTTTTCCACGTGCTGAACCGGCGCTAGCCGCGCTACGCTTTGTAGCGGCTACTGAATAACGTGTTCGGTTGGCGCAAGGGTCTCCATGGATTACCTATTTTTCGGTCTCTTGTTTTTTGGCGCCCTCGCCGTGTTCGCGGCCGTGCTCGGCATTAAAGGTCAGGACCGCAGAGGGGTTTGGGAGTTGGCCGCCGAGAATCTAGGGCTCACCTACAGTGGCGACCAAATTGTTGGCGATTTTGAGGGTGCGCGGCTTTCCGTGAAAATCATTTCGCGCGGAACATCAGATTCGCGCGAAAGGTTCACGGTTTTTACGTTCCAACTGAATCAAAACCTGCCAAGCACGCTTGCCATCACGCGCGAGGGATTTTTGGGATTGCTCTCAAAAATTATTGGCGCGCAGGACATTCAAATCGGGCTTCCAGACCTCGATTCCGTGCTTCTGTTCAAAGGTGAAAACGTCCAAGAGGTCAGGGCTTGGGCGCAGCGAGACACCGTCGCACGGGGACTTCGAGACATGATTGCGTTGAAGGACGTGACGTTCAAACTCGAAGACGGGTGTTTGGTTTTTGAGCGTGCCGAAGAGATGTCCGTGCTTGAAGATGTAGAACATTTTATTCGACAGTTTTCAGCCATCGCGTTGCGGCTCTCACCGCCTGATATGCGACCGGGGCAGTCTTTGATGGCGGCCATTGACGCCGAACCGGTTGTTTTGTCCGTCGAAAAGTCCGAAGAAGAGAAAATCTGGTAAGGTCGCCGAGCTCGCCGTAGTGGCGACGTCGTCGGAAGTGTCGAGCGTTGCAAAAGGCGAGTCAATCGTTCCTGGATTGCTGTTATCTCAGACCGTTACCTCCGAGAGATCCTCGAAGAACAACCCGGAGAACTTCTCTGCGGCTGCCTCGGCGATATCACGACGGACCACCACCAAATTCGCGAGGTGCTTGATTCTAAAGAGCGGGGGCGCATCCGCGACGGCCGCGGGGTTCAGTATGATTGTGTCACAGCCTGTGATCTCCGACTTGTCCAACCGATTCCATTGGATAGTCATCGAATCCTGGTCGAGGCAGTCGAGGAAAACAGTGGGGTTCATGACACTGTAGTCATCATTGGCGACATTCCCTTTATGGTCGAAGACCGTGACTCGCAGAAATTCGACGCCCTTCGGCTCGAACGACTGGAAAAACTCCCGCAACGCCGGCGAGACGACCGGGACGGCCTTGCCGTACTCCGTTCGCGCTGCGTCGGGGAGTTTTTTGTCCGACTTGTGGCGTGGGTTCATTCGGTAAGCTGCATCGTCTGGAAACTCGTTTTGCAGCGATGCACCTACGGCGAGTAGGTGGGCTTTCGGAACGTTCTCCAACTCAGTAAACGATGCTAGGCCTCCACGAGAGGTGGTTCCCCACGCAACAAAATTTACGACCTCTTCCATGTCTCAACTCCGCTTAATTTTTTTGTTGTCATTCGTGCTACTTCGTTGCGAACAAACGCACAAGTGCTTTCCGACCGGCGTTCGTTGAATACTTTTGGTCGCTCTTTTGAAGATTCTCGCGTTCGCCACAAGGAACACACCTCGAGCCTCGAAGATTAAGAGCGGGGACGGGCACCCGAGTACGGGATATTCGCGAGTCGCGACAAGTCGTGATGCCAGGTGGCGATATCGTCGAGGCAGAATCCAGACAAATCGCTGTGGCCACATGCTCTGGCCATCACCTTCATCAGGTCGGTGGTTGCGCCAAAAAACCGCGCCAGACGCTGAGCCGCCACGTCGACATCCAGCCTCGCCCGCAGGTCTTCACGTTGGGTCGCGATTCCCGAGGGGCAATTGTCGGTGTTGCACATTCGAGCACCAACACAGCCGATGGCCTGGATGGCGGAGTTCGCGACCGCGATGCCGTCCGCGCCAAGACACAGGGCCTTGACGAAGTCCGCGGGCGTGCGCAGTCCACCTGTGATGATGAGCGTGACCTTGCCGGAGAGTCCCTGTTCGTCCAAGAAGTGCCTGGCGCGCGACAGCGCCGGGATGGTCGGTACGCTTATATGGTCGCGGAAGAGCGTCGGTGCCGCCCCAGTGCCACCGCCGCGTCCGTCGAGGATGATGTAGTCAGCGCTGGAGTCGATGGCGAACTGCATGTCGCGCTCGATGTGGTTGGCGCTGAGCTTGAATCCAATAGGGATGCCGCCCGTTAGCTCTCGAACCCGGTCGGCGAATCGGCGAAAGTCGTCCGTCGTCGTCAGGTCTTTAAAGGTCGAAGGCGAGATGGCCGGTTGGCCCTCTGGAATGCCGCGAATGACCGAGATTTTTCCGCGGTTTTTGTTGCCCGGAAGATGCCCGCCTGTGCCGGTCTTGGCCCCTTGCCCTCCCTTAAAATGGAACGCTTGCACCCGAGGCAGCAACGACTCTTCGAACCCGAACTTCGCGCTGGCCAGCTCGTATAGGTAGCGGCTGTTCGACGCTTGTTCTTCGGGCAGCATACCGCCTTCACCCGAGCAGATCCCAGTGCCAGCGAGCTCGGCGCCACGGGCCAAGGAAATCTTGGCCTCCTCCGACAGCGCTCCGAAGCTCATATCCGAGACAAAGAGTGGGATATCGAACCGGAGCGGCTTGTCGGCCTGTGGCCCAAGGACCAGACTCGAAGCGACCTCATGATCGTCTAAGAGCGGCTTGGTCGCCATCTGTGCGGTCATAATCTGGATGTCGTCCCATTTGGGCAAAAGGTCGCGCGGCACTCCCATCGCGGCCATCGGGCCATGATGGCCAAGCTTGCTGAGCCCTTCCCGAGCAAGCTGGTGGATGAAGGCCACATGAGGCTCTTCAGGCGTGGGCACCGGGTTCGGCGCCTGACCGGCCTTTGTTTGCGTGGCGGGGCCGGGCTTGCCGACGTCGTCCGCAGAAAATTGGTTATGGCTCCCGTCGCAAAACGGCTTGTCGCCCGTGTGCTTGCAGCCACACAAGTAGGCGGTTTTGGTCTCGTCGGCGGTGAAGACCACCGGCGTGAAATCGCTTCCTCTGTGTGAACCGTCGCAAAACGGTTGGCTGGCTGACTTCCCGCACGCACACCAAGCGTACTTCTTCCCTTTTTCGAGTTCGACGGCATAGGGGTTCTTCTGTGCGATAACTGGATTCGACATGTTGCTCTATTGGTTGGGTGATGGTTGTTTTTGGTTGAGTGTACCGCCAATTGCTCTTTTAGGCCCGTCACTTGGCGTTGCCCACCACTGATTCGGCTCGTCGTAAGCCAATCTTTCATGAGCGGATGCCCGTTGAGCGCAAATCCTGAAATGGTGTAGCGTTCCCGCCAAATGAGAAGGCGGGACGCACGGAACCGCGAATCCTTGACCATGAACTAAGCGGATAAATAATGATCGGAAACTTCTATTTTGTGGCTGCAGAAAAAACCCCAACGCTTATTGAGTTCCCCACCCAACCTCACGTGGTTGAGTACATTCTGAACGAGACCGAGGGACGACAAGTCTACAAAACACCACTCGAAGCCGACTCGTTGGCGGACGCAGTCGCGCTGTTTGCTGCTCGGATCGAGTCACGCCGAATC
This sequence comes from Bradymonadaceae bacterium, assembly GCA_037968515.1. Classification (GTDB taxonomy): domain Bacteria; phylum Myxococcota_A; class Bradymonadia; order Bradymonadales; family Bradymonadaceae; genus JBFFMO01. Next base: position 4,284 of record JBBKVQ010000295.1, on the reverse strand, counting down.
GAGCAAAAGTGGTCGGTGATGGGGTGGGTCGAACGGTACGAAGGAGGTGCACAAACCCGACTTTTCCTACCCAATGCCCACGGGAAAATGTTTGGGGGGGACGTGGCCGACCGTGTCAGGTTTCTGGCATCCGGGGACCTTCTTCCGATGGTCCTCGCGGTCAACGCCAACCTCCAAGCGAGCCTGAGTCAGACCCCAAGCGCCGAACTTTACGTCGCGCCGGAGATTTTGTGGGCCCAAACGAAGGCCGCGCTAGAACCCGCGTTTCACCTCGTCACGCAGGGCGAAGGCGAGACCTTGAACGAGTATTTTGTCCTACCCGGCACAGATGAACGCGTCGGCCCCAGTATGGCGAGAGCGGGCAATACGATCGTTTTCGAAAACACGGTTTCGGGCGTGACGCTGGAACGACGCGTCTACGAAGATGGATTTCTGACGAGGTTCGAAGCACCCGGGCCGCAAGGCAACAGTGTGACGTTAACGAATAATCTCGTGACAGGTGTGACGCTGGATGCCACGGCGTTTAAGCTGACTTGGCTGGACCGTGGCAATCATGAATCGTTGAGCGCTACCCACCGCGACGGGCGCCTTACCGCCGTCACCTTGAAATCCGATCTGGAATACAAAACGCACGTGACGTTTCCGACCGCCGGCCCTCATCCCGTGGCATGGTTCTCGAGAGACCGACTTGGTAATCGATGTCGCGTGGACCGGTTCTGGACCCCACCCGCCGATTTGAACATCGAGGTCGATTCCGATGCCGAAGGTTACAAAACCTGTCACCGCATCGCGGACTTGATCGCGTCCGGCGAGGGGACGTATCGGACAGAGGACCATTTCGTCGCCACTCGTCCTGGCACTCTGGGGGAAAAAGTCTACGCCATGTACTCCAAGACGATGTGGCAGACCGCTTGGAGTGAACTGAAACCACACGGCTTTCGGGCGAGCCCATTATCGACGCGTCAACGGGAAATCGTTTTTTCACTACTTGGCCGCAGCCGTCACATGACCAAGGGATTCACGGGTACCGACGCGACCAACCTCTGGGGTCTGAATGATGACGTGGTGACGTGCGCGTTCGACGTCAAACTCGCGGATCCCAAGAGCTGGCTTGCATCGGGGGGAATCGAAGCATTGCAGACTGCCTTGGGCCGACATCTGTACGACCTCGCCGGTTCCATCACAAGCGATGGATTATTGTGGATCGGTGAGATTCCGGTCGACGTGCGACAGACCGTGCGGGAGCAACTCGAACCCCACGCGACGTCGATCACGGCGTACCCCTCCGAGGACAGCACTGGCAGCGCTGCCGTGCTTGTGCGGTGCTCGCCGACTGGATTCTCGTCGGAGCACGGCACGTCGCTTTCCGAGAGGGAATCGCTGGATTTTCGCATTTTGTCGGCTTCGAATTGGAAAAAGCTGCGCACCACCTTCGAATCGTTTCTTAAAAAGCACGACACGTTGTGCTGGCCAGACCGATTCGATGATTTGTCCAAACCCATGTCGCGACTGTCTGACTTCCTGCAGGTCACCTACTTGAGCGCAGAAGCGCGCGACACGTTGAAGGGTTTAGACGACCTGCTCAAACCGAGCGCCCCTAACGCAGGCTGGGGCTCCGCGACGAGCTTCCGGATGGGCCTTGAGCAACGCTTGGTGCCGGGCCAAGTGCAATCCACGGGTGACCTGTTGAAGGACTTGCCCTTCGCTCGAGCCTGTCAAATCGAGGAACCACGGGCCTGCCTGTATGCCGGATGGGCAATACCGGTTGCCGAACTGACACAGGAGATCGTCGACCGTCTAAACGAATTGCCGGCTGGTTTTGAGGCTTGGCTCGCGGCGCGCGACTCGGGAACCTTGGACAAAACTGCCGCCGTGATTGTTGGCCTACCGCTCGGCAGCGGCCTCGGTGCGTCCGGTCCGTTTGACGCCGCGCAGTTCTTGGCACGAATCGAAGAAGCGAACGCGTTGGGCTCCCTTGGGCGAGGATCAGCGCAGCTGGTCGTGGGCGCGCAAGGCGGCCTTGGGGCGGGGGTGCTGGCTTATGGCGTTCGGCAAGGCTCCGAAGAGAACACGGACTTCCAGTTCGCTCGCATTAACGAGTCCACGGATCAGTGGAAGAATGACAAAACAGACGATGGCGTATTGGGACATCTGGTCGGCCAAGCAGGGCCTTATCAAGGCCAAATGTCCGCGACGATCACGTTCGACCAAGCAGCCTGCGACGCCATTCTTGCCAAAGCCACGCCCGAAGGAAAACCCGAATTCTGGCTTGCCTTCCGACACGGCAATTGAGCCGAATGCCTGCATTAGATTATTGCTGCTGACTTCGTGTTTCCCGACTACGCGAATTAACGCCGCTACTTGGTCGGTTACTTGGTCGGTTACTTAGTCGGTCAATGCAGCCTGAATCAAAGCATGCGGCAAGCGCGCCCAGCATGAACTCGATAAAGGGGCTGATTCAACTCGCCGTAAGCCATTCTTTCATGAGCCGATTTGAGTCGTTTGGTTCAATAATTCCACAAGGTCCCGCCCGCGATTCGTTCCGCGCTGAATGATTTGTCCTGCAATCCATTTTGCCCTCTCTATGTCAGCCGGATCGGCGACGGCGAGTAGATTTTTGATGTCCATCTGGTCTTGAGGTCTGTCCTCAGAAGACGCCAGAAGTTTCAAAACAATCAGGTCGCCAATTTGCGCGACTGGAAGGGTCAGATTGGGCACGACCTCAAGCAATACTGCGCCCTCCACAATTTCGCGTTCAACACCCGACGATGCAAAAAGTACGTCTGTCACAGCATGTTCTCCAAGTTGGAGGCGCGCGGTCGCAAGTCGTCCAGACTTGTCCTGCTCGATGACCGCGTTCGTTTGATAGCCTCGATTAACCAGTCGGTAGATAATGCTTTCGGCTTCTTCGTCACTCGATACCGCAACGACCAGATCAACGTCCGACGTAAATCGGGGCTCAGAGTGGATAGACACAGCCAAGCCGCCAATCAACGCGTAACGGACACCGATTTCATCAAGGTATGCGGCGAGCTCGCGCAGCGAACGAATGACGTCGTTCATTTACGAGGCCAATCGATGATTCGAAAGCCTTCTGGAACAGGTTTGCGATCCTGCAACCAAGACTGAAATAGTTGTTCTATTTCCTCGGGCGTAGAATCAGGATTTCGCCGTTTTATCTGGGTCCGCTTCACTTGCAGGCCGAGCTCTTGAAGTTCGATTGCGGCGATGAACTTTTCGCTTGGGGACAGCTTCTTCATGTCCAGAGTACACCAGCCAATCGTAGTTTTCGCAAGGGGCCGACCTGAATGGTTCGGACTATTGCTTGACGGATAACACCGTCTGAGGAAGAGAAACTCTGGTAAGCTCCGAAATGAGTGATCGCATCCCGACGTCGCATGGCACCAATAACGACGAAGGTTGACGAATGAACGAGCACTCCGCCGAATACAGTAAAAATAGTCTCAGTCTGCTGGGTGCGATCGCGATGGGCACCGGCGTGATGATCGGTGCCGGCATCTTCGCACTCACAGGGCAGGTCGCCGAGCTCGCGGGAGGGCTCTTTCCAATCGCGTTCATCGTCGCGGCGGTGATCAGCGGCTTCAGCGCTTACAGCTACATCAAGGTCGCCAGCGTCTACCCATCCGCTGGCGGCATCGCCATGATCCTCAAGAAGGCGTATGGCAAGACCACAGTGACGGGCGCCGCCTCGCTCCTCATGGCGCTCTCGATGATCATTGCCGAGAGCCTGGTGGCTCGAACCTTCGGTTCCTACACGCTTCAGCTCTTCCCATCCGACCCAGCCGGGTTCTGGGTCCCTGTGCTCGCCGTTGGACTCATCGTCGCGGCGTTCCTTGTGAACCTCGCCGGCAACAAGGTCATCGGGACCGTGTCGAAGATAACCGCGGTCATCAAGATCGGCGGGCTCCTTGTGTTCGCAGGGATTGCCGTGGTCGCCTCCGGGATCAGTCTACAGACCAGCATGGTTCCCCCGAGTGGGGACCCATCGTTTGGGAGCTTCCTCGGCGGTGTTGCGCTGGCGATCCTTGCGTTCAAGGGGTTCACCACGATCACCAATGCGGGCGGCGAGGTCACGGAGCCAAAGAAGAACGTCGGCCGCGCCATCATCGTCTCGTTGGCGATTTGTCTCGTCGTGTACCTCGCCGTTTGCTTCGCGGTGGCGTCGAGCCTGACCCTCGATGAGCTCATCGCGGCCAAAGACTACTCGCTCGCCGAGGCGGCTCGGCCGGCCATTGGTGGGTACGGCATGTGGTTCACCGTGGT
>JBBKVQ010000294.1:0-4287 GCA_037968515.1 Bradymonadaceae bacterium | reverse complement strand
GAGTTGAAAATCGCAAGTCCCTGCCACGAAAACTTTGATGGAATGACGGGCGCCGGGGCCAAGAGGTTCTGCGATTCATGCAGCAAACATGTCACAAACCTCTCCGATATGACCAAAGTTGCGGCTGATCAATTCTTGAAAGAAGCAGCGGGAACGTCGGTGTGCGTTCGCTACGAATTCAACCGCGAGGGGCAGGTGGTGTTTGGTCGGCCGGCCCCTGATCGTGTCCAACGCCAAATCCACGGCGCACGGAAAATGCTGGCGGCGGCGGCCCTGGTCATGATTCCGTTGCTCAGCGCCTGCAATAGCGAGCCCGAGGACTGCGGGAGCACGACGCCGGAATCCACTTTGATTCAGGGCGAACGAGCGATTCTAGAAAAGCTTGCGAGCATCGGATTCGAAGTCGACGCGATTCTGGACTACATCAACCCCTTTGACCCTTACGAAGAAATGGTTATGGGCGAGATGGCAATGGTCGACCCTATCGTGGAGGAGCCAGGTTCTGCGTTGTTAGAGGTGCTACCCGATGAGGAGGTTTTAATGCCCAGCATGGGGCAGATGATGGTCGAGCCGCCCAACCCTGAGCCCGAGACGTATCAGGAACTGGGAGAAATCGAGATGGAGCCCGAGGTCTATGAAAAGGTGATGGGCGACCTAGCCGTTGAAGAGCCGATCAAAATGGAGCCGGTGGTCAGGGAACGCAATATCAGGATGGGGAAAATCAAGATGCCAGAAAGACTCGATCGTGCTCACGATATTGAGCGACCTTAACGCCCCTTCCACACCGGAGCACGGCGTTCTGCGAACGCAGCAAGTCCCTCGAGCCGGTCTTCGGTTGGAATCACGCCGGCATAACATTCGGCTTCAATCTGAATGCCGGCCTGCAGATCGACCTGCATGCCTTGGTCAATCGCACGTTTGGCTTGAGCCACGGCGATGGGCGCGGATTTCACCATTTCCATCGCAAAACGGTGAGCTTCGCCGAGCAAGTCAGCGCGGGGAACACATCGATTCACGACGCCCCACTCCAAAGCTTCCAAACCACTCAGCCGGCGCGCGGTAAACATCAACTCTTTGGCCTTGGACACTCCGATCAAGCGGGGAAGTCGTTGAGTACCGCCAGCACCCGGGATGATCCCGAGTCCAAGCTCAGTAAGTCCCAGACTGGTTTCCTCGGCCACGATTCGAAAATCACACGCCAAGGCAATTTCGAGGCCGCCACCAAACGCATAGCCGTTGATGGCACAAATCACGGGCTTTGGAATACCGGCGATGCGTTCAAATGTGGATTTATAATCGCGGATTCGCTGCGAGACTTCTGCGTCGCTCATCGTGCGTCTTTCTTTGAGATCGGCGCCGGCACAAAAGACTTTGTCGCCCTGAGCAGTCAACACAACGACGCGGACCTCGGGCTGGTCAGCAAGCGCAGCAAAGGTGTCTCCTAGTGCGTGCACCAGCTCGCCGTTCATCGAGTTCATGGCCTCGGGGCGATTGATGATGAGTGTACAGACACCGTGTTCATCCACGGTCTTAATCAGGACGTCCTGCGAAGTGTTCATCGTTCCCTCAGCACTTGGTTCGCGCTAACCTTAAGAAGGTCTAGACGATGCGCAAGGGAAACTTCGATGGCGTCAAAAAACGACAACAGCAAAAAGCCTAGGGCGAACGAGCCGCCTGACTCAGTTGAAGTCATGCTCACAAAAGCGACCAATGCATATTTTACGCTGTGCAGGCGTCTGGCTTCGGCGCTGAATCGAAAAAAATCAGGGCGCTGAGAGCACTCCGATCACATCGGAAATCTTGCGCAGTGATGTGAGCTCTGTGGCTGCCGCGACGTCGGCGCTTTTGGGATCGGTGATGACATACCGAACCAGGATCTCAACACGGGCATCCGGATTATTCTCACGAATGGCTGACTGCAAAAGCAAACCTCGCCATTCAGCAAAATCTTTTAACACTGCCGCTTTACTCCGTTCGACCGAGACCTCGTAGAGAGACGCCAACATCTCATTATTTCCAGGCAGATTAAGGGGGTCTGCAGCCACGCCGGCAATCTGCTGGGCGTCGTGCGTTTCGTCCGTCATTGAAACCGACACGTTTTCAGACACCTGATTCGAGGGGCGACCGTCGGTGTGAGTGACCAGCACAGTGAGTTTAGCCGTGGCGGTTCGGGTGATTCGACTCACCGGGAAGCTCAATGATCGATAAACCGGCTCGTCCACATATTGGGGGACCCGGGAAAGGTCGTCTTTGGATCGAATCACATCATTTCGCTTGTCGATCACCGTGTCGCGGGCCCTGGTTAAATCGCTCTGGGCGCGGGTCAGGCTTTGCTCAGCGCCCGTGGAGGTATTTGGAGAGTCCCCTTCGCGGGCCACCGATTGTTCGTATTGAACCACCTTATTTTCGGCTCGATTCACTTCGTTTTCAGCCTCAGCAAGCCGACGTTCATCGTCTTGCACATCGCTCAAACGCGAAGCATAGGTGGGATTGGGCACCTGCCGAACACCGTCTTGATATTGAACGGTCGAGGTCAACGCATCCCGTTGGTCAACGACTCGAAAGTCATCAAACCTGACGGAGGCGTCGGCCATGGGCGATGCATGATTCCCAACAGCAAGCGTCCCACGTTTGAATTCTAAAAGTCTGGCTATGATTGGGTTGGCGGCGCGGCCAGTGGAGGTCACGCGCATTCGATACGCCATTTCGTCCTGAATTTCTGAGCGGAGGGCCTGAAATTTCCTGCGGTGTTCAACGTCGGCAGACAGTTGAGAGATTTTGGCCCACAACAACAAGCTGTCGCCGGAACGTTGGGCAGCCTGTGCCGCAGCGGCCTCTTGAACCAAAACATCCTGCCAGACGCGTTTAACCGACTCGACCTTGCCCAGATGAAGCGATGCCACGGCGGGTAATTCGCGGATGGCGGCCTCGTGGAGCATGACGGCGTTGGCGTAGTCGTGCTGCGAGACAAGCCGGCTGGCATGTTTGGACACTTGCGCGCTGATGTCCTGAACGACCTTGACGGCCTCTGCGTGTTCCGGCCAAATCTCGGCTGCCTTGCGAGCAGCCACAATCGCGCCGAGTGTATCGCCACGTTCTGCATCAGCGCGGGCTTCGTTGGCTTGAAGCATCAACCACTGGTAGCGGGCGGCGTCGCGTTTTTCGCGGGCTTCTTTGGAGTCGCTGTCGTCGGAAGCTGCCCGTGCATATGAATGATATGCCGCTTCCCATCGGCCGGCTTTGGCGGCGTTATCGCCTGCCTCCATATACTGCCCAAAAGCGCAGCCGGTGAGCATCAATATCAAAACGAGTAGCCGCTTCATAGAACTCCCATTGCGCGCAGCTCGGCATGAAGCTGCGACGCACTTTCAAACTTGAGGGACCGCATTCCGAGCTTTGCTGCGGCTCGACAATTTGATCCTCGATCATCAATAAACACGCATGATTCCGGTGAGGCGCAAGCCTCCTTGGCGGCGATCAAATAGGCCGCTGGGTCGGGCTTGCGAACACCGTGCATGCACGAAACGAAACTCCACGACACAAAGTCGGAGACGGCGAGTTTCTTTTCGATCGACTGCCACCAGACCGGGTAGTTCGACATGGTGTGCATCGGCACGCCCGCCTCGCGCAGCTGTGTGAGCAGTTCGGGCATGCCGTCCATCCACCGATATCCTGAAACCATCAGTTCCATCATCCCGATATGGTCGTAGACGCGCCCGTCGGCGAAAAAATTCGTTAGAAACTCGTCCTGCGTCAAAAGTCCTTTCTCGAAGTCCACCCAAGCGGTCGGATGAACTGAGGAAAAGAGTTCGTCGAAGCTCAGGCCAAAAAACGCCGGGATTTCGCGAAATGGGTCATGGACCAAGGTGTCCATGACGTCGAGGAGGAGTACGGAGGTCAATTGCAGTTACTTCCGGTGCAGGTGAGAGTTCCGTCGCCACAAGCGTCGCCATTGGTGCAGGCGGCGTTGGCGCAATCGCAAACGCAGGCGTTAGCGGTGGCGTTACAGGTGAACAAGCCGGTGCATGTTCCACAGTCGGCGACGGTTCGGCTGACGCCACAATTATCGTTGGCTGTGACCGAACCACAGTCTTTGTCCAGACGTGAGCAGAACGCTGCGTCGGATTCGGGTGTACAAGTGCACGTGACGCCATCGCCAGTGTAGGGAGGATTACAAGCACAGCTGAACGAACCTGGACTATCGGTGCACGTTGCGTTGGCGCTGCAGTTATTCGCGCCAGATGTGCATTCGTTGATATTGGTGCACGTCATCCCGTTGCCGCTGTA
>JBBKVQ010000293.1:0-8089 GCA_037968515.1 Bradymonadaceae bacterium | reverse complement strand
TCTCTTTGACGACAATTTCAATGTTGTCGCCGATCCGAATTGATTCTCCAACCTTCCTGGTGAGGGTCAGCATGAGGCCCTGCTCCTTGACGCGCGGATTCCTTCCACATCGTTCTACGGACCCTCGTAGCGACAATCGCTCACAACGTACCGCAGACCCGCCCATCATAACCACTTCCCTATTATACAGGAAGTTTTTCGCCGCTTTAGCGCGCTAACTTGGGCTTTTTTCTTGGGAAATTGGACTGACAGGTTGTCAATACATTGATCTCATTGACAAAAAGCCGGAACCACGTTGACGCAAAAACGACGCAAACGGGTCAATAACTTGGCTCATTTCGGGTCCTAAATAGCTTTCCGGCCAACCAAGGAAGCCCCAGACTAGCCACAAAGAGCCCAATTGCCGCCGCACCTTGCCACGACACGAGGGTGCTCCAGTCTCCCGAATCCCAAGCCGTCTGAAGTGTGTTGCCTAAAAAAACGAATACAAACGTTCCAGGAAGAATGCCGACGAAGGTACCGATCAGAAAGTCTCGAAACCGAATACCGGTAAGTGGCGCCAGATAGTTTAAGACCACAAACGGAACGTAAGCCATGCGCAGGTAGGCCACAGCCAGAATGCCTTTCTGCTCAAAACTTTGGGTGATGCCGTGGATTTTTTCGAACATGCCTCCGCGCGACAACAATGCGCTGACGGCGTCTCGGCCAAGTAAACGTCCGATTCCAAAGCTCAAGCTTGCGCCCAGCATCGCCCCGATTAAGACCATCGCGTAGGTCTCGGCGAGCCCGAAAAACGTAGCCCCAAACACAGTCAATGCAGTGCCGGGCACGGTCATTGTGATCAAAAGCGCGTAGCCCAAAACGAATGCGACGCGGGACCAAGGGCCCATCGCGTCGAGCTCTGCGACGATCTTGTCGTGCGAAAAAACAGCGACTCCGTGGTGATGGACGAGCGCGGCGGCGATCGTCACGAACATCAACAGCAAAGCCAATTTTACCCACTTCATGGCGAACCAAGCAGCGAGATACCGCGATACAATTCGGTGAGTCGCAGATCAAGGGTTTCGGTCCACTGCTCTTTATTCGAGTCCAGCGCGTCGACCGCAAACTCAAGCGCATCGAGTTTCTGACGCCAATCTTTAAGCGTGGTCTGAGATTTCGAATATCCATCAGTCGAGTACTCTGGCTTTTTTCGAGCCAGGGTTTGGTCCACCCGTCGTGCCTCGGCCCGTTGCGATGCGATGTACTCGCGCATATCCGCGGTGTCCTGAGGAAGGCCACGCAGTCGTCGCTCAAGGATGCCGCGCTTTTCTCGCAATCCGTCGATGATGATGAGGCCGTTATAGGCGTTGGTGCGGTACTCAGGCACGTCGTTCAGCGCGGCGATCAGGGCCGGCAAAGGCGGGACGGCACACCCAATGCCAATCCGTTCCGCGGCTTCGGCCTCGGGACTGCCAGGGGCGGTCTCGGTGCCAAGTGCCACGGTCACACAGGACATGGCAGCATGTCGGTACAGGTCCAGCGGAAATGCAGGAGAGAGGCTTGGTCGAATCACCTCAAAAAAGCGCTCGTAGAGCGTGTTAAACTCGCTAAGATCGCTATCAACAGTGTCCAAAAGCCGGGTTGCCTGAATCGTCTTGGCCTCGACCTGACCTCGTTGCGAGGTCAGGTCAATCGCGGATAACCCCTGTTGCTGAAAACAGCCGGAGATCACAAAAATGGCGAGGCCCAAGACGAGCCAAACTGATTTCAAGACTTAGCCTTCGATGAGTTCTTTTGGCAGCTTCGGCAATTCATCGAGGTTAGGCAGCAAGATGATTTCGATGCGGCGATTGAGCGCCTTGCCATCATCGGTGTCGTTGCTTGAGACCGGATCAAATTCACCATATCCAGCAGCGGCCATGGCTTTGGGATCGACGCCACCATCCTGCAGGTACTGAACGACGTTCACTGCGCGAGCGGTCGAAAGCTCCCAGTTACTCTTAAAGCGATTCGATGAAATCGGCACGTTATCTGTGTGTCCAGCAACCAAGAAGCGTCGCTTGGCAATGGTCTTCAGAATCGCGGCGAGCTCGGTGAGTGCTTCCTGACCATCCTTCTTGACCTCGGTTTTGCCCGTGTCGAACAGGATATTATTGGCCAGCTGAATCACCATGTTGCCGTTACGTACTTTGACCTGAAGCTTGCCGGTTTTCACCATGCTCGCCAGTTGTTCGGTCAGCTTGCGGTATTCGGCAAGTCGTTTTTCCTGAAGCATTTTCGCTTGGCGAAGTTCGTCGAGCTCGACCTTGGTCGCGGCAAGTGCCTTTTCGAGACCACCGGTCTTCGACTCGTACATCGAAAGCGAGGCCGACGATTCGGCCAGTTGCCCTTCAAGCTCAGCTTGCTTGGCCTCAAGCTCGGCGATCCGACCCTCAAGTTCAGCGATTTTGGCGTTCAGCTCGGACTCGCTATCGGCTTTGGCTTGCTGGGTAGTAGCAAGCTCCTGCTTAAGGTTTTCGAGGTCCTGAACCACCTTGTTGTGTTGTTCTTCTGGGATGCCACACGAAGCGACAAGGAGAGATGCAATAATAAATAAGACGCGGATTTTCATGAGAATTCTCATTAAGTAAGGTCAATCTTGGCCCTTTCTTAACACGCAGATTCAGAATCCACCACAATCGCTAATGAACAGACAGGAGCATGCGATGGTCGACAGTGACCAACTTTCCTACGCCAAGCTCAAACCAAATGTTTTCGCCCTGCAGCTTTTCACTTGAGACAATCAAGTGGTTCACAAAGCCCGACGCGGTGACGGCCTCGCAGCATGGAGCAAAACTCGTGCAAACATCGCGTTCCGGACAGCGAGTTTTATGCGTGCTGTAGCGAAGTTCCTTGCCGCCCTGATGCGCAACCAGGGACTCGCCGTTGGTCAGGATAAACGAAAGGTGCATGTCGGGATCGGGTCGATAACAGTCAAGTCCTGTCACCGAATGCACGTCCGCGACGGTTTTTCTGACCGCCTCGACAATTGCAGGAATTGGGAATTGACGACGATGAATATCGCCGCTGGCTTCCAGGTGAGTCAGCAACAGGTGAAAAATCACTTCGCTGTCGGTTGTTCCCAAAATATATCGGCGTTTTTCGGGCGATACACGGGCCAACAAGGGAGCGCGGATTTCGTCGAAATTGGGAACGTTGCCGTTATGGGCAAAAACCCAAGAACCAAACTGGAAGGGGTGCGAATTCACAATCGATAGCTGCCCCTGTGTCGCCTTGCGCACATGAGCAATCACGGTCTCGGAAGCCACAACCCCAGAGACATGTTTGAAGAGGTGGTCGTCCACCGCCCCTTGCGCACTTTTGATCACATGAGGCGTGTTGGCGACGTAATACGCCACGCCCCAGCCATCAGGATGTCGCTGAGACTGCACCATAAGCGCATTTTCAGCGCTGATGAGGCTCTGGTGAACTTGGGAGGGGATGACGGATCGAAAACCAAAAAGTCGGCACATAGTTAATCCTTAGCCGGTCTTCAAAGTCGATTCAATCCATTCAGTGCGGCAACACGGTAGGCTTCGGCCATCGTGGGGTAGTTGAAGGTGGTGTCAGCAAAATAACGCACCGTGTTGTTTCCACCCTTTTGGGCCATCACAGCCTGCCCGATATGCACGATCTCGGCAGAGTTATTGCCGAAACAGTGAATCGCGAGGAGCTCGAGCGTTTCCCGATGAAACAGGATCTTGAGCATGCCTACGGTACAGCGGTCAATTTGTGCGCGCGCCAGACTGCGAAATTGGGCATGGCCCACCTCGTAGGGGATCTGCTTTTCGGTCAGCTCGCGCTCGGTCGGACCGATGCAAGAGATCTCAGGGCTTGTCCATATACCGCTTGGCATATTGTCTACCAGCCGTCGGTTACACTCGCCAGTTACCGCATGAATACAGGCGAAGCGCCCTTGGTCGTAGCTTGCGCTGGCGAGTCCAGGGAACCCCACAACATCGCCCACGGCGTAGATATGAGGGATCGAGGTCAGGTAGTTTTCGTCGACGTCGATTTGGCTGCGACTGTTGGCTGGAAGTCCAATCACGTCCAAACCAAGGCCGGCGGTGTTGCCCGTTCGACCAGCTGCCCACAAGAGGTATTCGCTCTTGAGGATTTTCCCGGATTTAAGGTGAAGCTCGATGTGGTCATCAAAGGTCACGACTTTTGAGTATTCCTCGTTATGCCGGATGATCGTGCCCTGATCGCGCAGATGGTAGCTGAGTGCGTCGATGATCTCGTCATCAAGAAAGCTCATCAACTTGTCGCGCGTGTTCACCAGATTCAGCTTCACATCCAGATTTCGGAAGATTGACGCGTACTCACAGCCAATCACGCCGGCACCATAAATCGTCAGGGTATGCGGCGTGGTGTCGAGTTCCAACACCGTGTCAGCGTCTAAGATTCGAGGGTGCGAGAAGTCGATGTCTTTGGGGCGGTAGGGACTTGAGCCCACGGCGATGATGAACTTTTCGCCGTGCACGGTCTCGACAGCGCCGTCATCGTTGGTGACTTGGACGGTGTGCGGATCGATGAATCGGGCGTGGCCGTCCACAAAACGAACATCGTTGCGATCGTAGAACTTACGGCGCATTGCCGCCTGCTGTTCGATCACGCGTCCCGCCGCGCTAAGTAACATTGGGAAGTTGATCTGCAGGTGTTCCATCGCAGGTTGGAACATGGGATTTCGCCGAAACTCGACGTACTCCATCACCGCGTGCCGCAACACTTTGCTCGGGATGGTACCCCAATGGACACAACCGCCTCCGACCTCGGCATACCGGTCGATAATCGCGACCTTCTTGCCGGCCTTTGCGGCCGCCATCGCTGCACCTTCCCCACCTGGACCACTACCAATGACTACGACGTCGTAACGACTCATGACGTTCCTTAAAATTAGCTCAGACGCCGGTTTTACTCATCGCGACTGCGAGTGCAATCCAACCTACGATGAATCCGACGCCACCTATGGGAGTAATGGCACCAAGTACTCGGATTCCCGAAAATGCCATCGCATAAAGAGACCCTGAAAAGAGTACGATGCCTGCGGTGAACGCCCATCCCGCAACCTGCGACGCGGTGCTTTGGGATGTGGCTGACCATACCCACGCCACACCGACCAGCGCCAATGCATGATACATCTGGTACCGGGCCGCCGTCTCGAAAACTTCCAACATTCTTGGTTCGAGCTTATCAGCCAGTGCGTGAGCGCCAAACGCACCCGCCCCAACCCCGAGTGCCCCAAAAATACCGGCGAGTACTCCGAAAATATTCACGCGAACAGCTTTGCGAAGAGAGGATCGTTGCCCAGGGCTTCACGCTGCAGCTTGGTGATGTCAGCGATACCCTTGTGGGCGACCTTCAAAAGGGCCTGAAACTCTTCGTCGGTAAAGGTGGCTTCTTCGCCCGTGCCTTGAACTTCGATGAATCGCCCGGAACCTGTGGTCACAACGTTCATATCGACATCGGCTGCCACGTCTTCAACGTAAGGAAGGTCAAGCAGAACCTTGCCATTCACGACGCCTACTGAAATGGCGCCAAGTGAGTGTTTAAGAGGGATCTGCGCGATCTTTTGGTCTCGGACGAGCTTTTTGCAGACCAGTGCCAACGCGATAAACGATCCGTTGATCGCTGCGGTGCGGGTGCCGCCATCGGCTTGAAGGACTTCGCAATCAAGCGTGATCGTTCGCTCTCCGAGCTTTTCCAAGTCGGTCACAGCGCGAAGACTGCGGCCGATCAAACGCTGAATCTCTTGAGTCCGTCCGCCCACCTGACCACGACGGCCTTCACGGTTTGAACGTGGGCTCGTTGAACCGGGGAGCATCATGTATTCCGCGGTGATCCAACCCTTTCCGCCGCCTTCTTTTTTGAGCCAATGCGGAATTGAGTCCTCAACTGAAGCTGCACACCAAACGACGGTGTCTCCACTGGTGATGAGCACCGAAGCCGCAGGCGTCTTGGTGAATTCGGTATTGATAGTGATGGGGCGAAGTTCGTCAAACTGACGGCCGTCTGGACGTGACATGTTCGTGCCTAAAAAAGAGGAAATCCTTGGCACGCGTACTACCCCTCCAGATGATTTGCGTCAACGTATGGACCTTGTGATTCAGGTGCCCGGGCCTTCAGCCCGTCCTAAAATCTGGCCCGCCGCTATTGTGGCGGTGCACACACACCGAGGCCGGAAGGGGCCGGATCGGGAAGGTCAGCGCATGCCAGACCAGGCAGACACATCGGGTCGGCCGTCGCACAGGTCGACAAACACAGTGATGTCGCGGCATTTGCCGGGATACAGGCTTCCGATGCTCCGCACATGCCCGGTGAGGGGCTCAGGTCCGAGCAAAGTGTGAACCAGTAACCAACGAACATCCCCGGTGCCAACAAATAGGCCCGCTCGGGAATCAGCTGCCATTGGTTTTGCGCATCTTTATAGGTCGTAAACGACAGGAAGTCCGAACGCACATCACCGTTGTCGAGATTGAAGTCGAGCTCACCCGACACGCCGACGTAGTCAATCGTGCCGCCCATTGCCAGAATATTTCGGCCGGTCGAGAAGAACGTAGGATCATCATAAGAGACTCGAGTGCCCTGTTTATCGACCAATTTCGCCATCGCCGCAGCAATCGCTGTCCCAGTGATTGGAGTGCCCGCCGGAACCCCACTCATGCCGAGCAACGCGACCACGGCTGCGTCGTAGGTCAGGGTCGAGATCGTGATCGGGGGTTCGTTGGGGTACTCGGTGCTAAATCGAGTCAGATAAGTCGGGTAGTTCGTCGGATGGAAAATATTTGGTCCCAAAGCCCGCACGCTGGACTGCAACGCAGGGTTGGTCGCTGGAATGGTCGACAAATCAGCTGCAGCCCCGTGGGTAAACAGCGTCGGAGTGGGGGCCACATTTTGGTAATAAGCCAGCGCGAGGCTGATCGCCTCACTCGTGCCGATGATCAAAAGATAATTGCCCGGACTTGCTGTCGACTGACCGATCACGCGGCCGAACTCGGCGCCGATCTGGGTTGCATCGAATCCAAAAGTTGCGGGGTCAGCATACTTAATGAATTGCACATTATTGGAGCCGACCACGGCAGGAATCTTGCCCGAAAGCTGGTTGAACAGACCGTTTCCATACGCGTCGTCTTTGTAGAATACAGTCACACGACGGCTCGAAATCGCCTGAAGCTCTCTGAGTCGACCGACGATGGCATTCGCTTGAATCACATCCGAGGGGAACGTTCGCCAGGCCAGCCCGTCGTCGAGCAGCGCCGTGATCTCGGGCGCGCTCGCTGTGGGGGTGATCATGTAGGTGCCGCTAGGCCGCGCCACGGACGTGACGACATCGATGAAAGGTGTTGAGAGCAAAGGTCCAATCAGGGCCGGAGATTTGAGGTTTTCGATCAAATGCCGCGCGGCTCGTTGAGCTTGCGTGGCGTTTCCTGCGTCATCGCAAGTCACCAAAACAATCCGAGAACCGTCCGGCAATCCGCCAGCGCTGTTGAATTCTTTCACAGCCAGTCGAATCG
This sequence comes from Bradymonadaceae bacterium, assembly GCA_037968515.1. Taxonomy (GTDB): domain Bacteria; phylum Myxococcota_A; class Bradymonadia; order Bradymonadales; family Bradymonadaceae; genus JBFFMO01. The sequence goes on along the minus strand of JBBKVQ010000293.1, from coordinate 554 downwards.
ATTTTTCGAGAGGAGGCCCGATATTTGTATAGGGGGGGGATTTCGACAGCACGGCACCCAGCACAAGGGTTTTAGCCTCGCGAGCCTCGGTACCAATCACAACTTGGTCGCAATCCTGAGACTTTATGGTGACGCATTCTGAGTCGATGCAAAGATCGCCTTCATCACATTCTGTGTTCAGTGTGCATGATGGGACGACCGTCATGTCCAAGTCGGAGGTGTCGTCTCCCATATCGGCAACAGACACGTCATCAACGACATCCTGACCCACATCAGCGACTGTTGCAGGTTCGACACAAATATTGGCCGTGCACTTGGTGCGTGGCGCATCATTGCAGTCGCTATCGAGGCGGCATTCCTCGGAGGGGACACATTCGCTATTCACACACGCCAGAGTCTGCCCGACGGCCGCCAAAGCGTTGCAATCAGCAGTGCTGCTGCATTCAGTGAAGTCGTATCGCAGGCTGCAGCTTGAGATGAGCAAACTGAGTACTCCAAGCCAGTATAACTTTTTCATGGCAAACTCTTTGCTCAGTAGTTCATTTCAAGGCCAA
>JBBKVQ010000292.1:0-3719 GCA_037968515.1 Bradymonadaceae bacterium | reverse complement strand
CGGTGAGTTCACTATTTAAAATGACAAATGCGTGATAGACGCGACCTCGTTGTAACGCGGCCGGCTCATGGAGAAACGATATGTATGAAAAACCAACATTTAACGTCACGGGACGAGACTCAAGCGGCAAGGGCGTAGCTCGTAAGTTGCGCGCAGCTGGCCTCATTCCGGGAACTTGCTACGGATTGGACGGCGAAGCCTTCTCGGTCACAGCCAACCCAGAAGACCTTTTCAAGCTTCTGACGGGCCCACGTCGCACCAACATCGTGTTCAGTCTTGCCGTCGAAGGCGGATCGACTTTTGATCATGTGATGGTTCGTGAATATCAGGTGGATCCGGTTCGCCGTGATCTCCTGCACGCCGACTTTGTCGTCGTCGACCCTGACGTGAAGGTCAAAGTGACCGTTCCTGTCGAGTCGCATGGCCGTTCGAAGGGTGAGCGCGAAGGCGGCAAGCTTCGTATCGTGCGTCCGCACGTCGAAGTGTCGGCTCGGCCGATGGATATCCCCGAGAAAATTCTCTACGACGTGACCAACCTTGGTTTGTCGCAGTCGGTGCTCGCAAGCGCACTGACACTGCCAGAAGGCGTGGATCCAGCATACAAGATGGATTTCGCACTCTTGCAGGTTGGTGTATCGCGCGTGAAAGCCGCAGAGTAATCGGTGGGAGTTAACGGCGTGGGACCTTTTCTGCTTGTCGGACTCGGAAACCCTGAGCCGCGCTACGAAGCGACCCGACATAATATCGGGTTCATGGCCGTCGACCGCCTTGGCGATCGTATCGGGGCGTTATTGACACAGCAGAAGTTTCATGGTCGATACGCATCCGGAACCTGCCAGGGTCAGAAGCTTCACCTGCTGGAACCGCTGACATATATGAACTTATCGGGCAAGTCGGTGACGGCTGCCCGTTCGTTTTTTGATGTCGCTATGGAGAACGTGATCGTTGTTCACGACGACCTTGATTTGGCACCGGGAACGGTGCGGGTCAAAGCCGGCGGGGGGCACGGCGGTCATAACGGTCTCCGCGACATCATTGCGAAGACGGGGTTGAGCGATTTCGTTCGAGTTCGTCTTGGCATCGGCAGGCCCGAAAAGGGCAGCGTCACCGACTGGGTGCTCAATCCATTTTCAAAAGATGAGCTCCAGGTCCTTGACGTGCAGCTCGCCGACGCGGCAGACGCGATCGAGCTGATCCTGAAAGACGGGGTCGTCGTGGCCCAAAACAGGTTCAATAGTAAGTAAGAGTTTTTATTTAGGTCGGAAATCCGACTGATTTTTTTTGATCTATACGTTGGAGTGAATCGTGGATTTGACACTGGTTGTTCCGTTGACAGGCCTTGTGGCCCTCATATTCGCGCTTTGGCGCGCATCGTGGGTCAGTAAGCAGGAAGCCGGCACACCCGAAATGGTGGAGATCGCCGGGTACATTCAAGAGGGCGCGTTGGCGTTCTTGAAGAAAGAGTACAAAGTTCTCTCGATCTTCGTGGCTGTTGTAGCCGTGGCACTTGCCGCGATTTATTATACTCAGGCTCCTGAAAATCTCGCAGAGATGACCGGCAACGCTTCGTTCACCCCAGCAACCATGGCCCTTGTGTCATTGTCGTTTGTTGTGGGGGCGATTTGCTCCGGCCTTGCGGGCTGGTTTGGAATGCGCATGGCTACCAAGGCCAACGTCCGAACTACCAACGCAGCACGAACTGGCCTCGCTCACGCACTTCAGGTGTCGTTCTCGGGCGGCGTTGTGATGGGTATGTCGGTTGTGGGTCTTGCCCTTCTGGGTCTTGGCCTTCTTCTGGTTGCCTACGACGCGATCCTCGGCGTGGACTTCGTGCTTCTGTTCACGGAGCCTGCAAAGCTTGCTCAGGATATGGCGTCAACAACGCAGCTCCTGAGCATCCTGACCGGTTTCAGTCTTGGAGCCAGCTCGATCGCTCTTTTTGCTCGAGTGGGCGGCGGTATCTTCACCAAAGCTGCTGACGTCGGCGCCGACCTTGTCGGTAAAGTCGAAGCAGGTATCCCTGAGGATGATCCTCGTAACCCGGCAACCATCGCTGACAACGTTGGTGACAACGTCGGTGACGTCGCAGGTATGGGCGCCGACTTGTTTGAGTCGTACGTCGGCTCGATCATCGGTGCGATGGTTCTGGCCATTCCATGGGCTGTATCGGCAGGGAGTGCCAAGCCAATCATGTTGCCGCTGATCATCGCCTCGATGGGAATCATCGTTTCGATCATGTTTACCTTCGTGGTTCGGGTGAAAGAGGGCGGTAATCCTGCGATGGCTCTTCATAAGGGCACCGTCGGCGCTGCGGTTGCATCGGCGATCGCAACCTTCTTCTTGGTTCAATATTTCATTCCAGCAGAGGGCATCACGATCGGCGCTGACCACTACGGCCAGCTTGGGCCGTTCTGGGCCGTCATCGCGGGTCTTGGTTCAGGAACGCTCATCGGTTTTGTGACCGAGTACTACACAAGCGATCACTACGGTCCGGTCCAGGGCGTCGCCAAAGAAAGCCTCATGGGCACCGCACCAAACATCATCGCTGGACTTGGTCTCGGCATGAAGTCGACGGGCATTCCCGTCGGTTTGATCTGCGCCGCCATCCTTATTTCTTATAATATGTCAGGTCTTTACGGTATCGCGCTCGCAGCGCTTGGTATGCTCGCAACCACGGGTATTCAGTTGGCTGTGGATGCTTTCGGCCCAATCGCCGACAACGCCGGTGGTATCGCCGAGATGTGTCACCTTCCTAAGGAAGTTCGTCAGCGAACTGACACGCTCGATTCGGTCGGTAACACGACTGCAGCGATCGGTAAGGGCTTCGCGATTGGTTCGGCGGCACTTACCTCGCTTGCCCTGTTCACTGCGTTCACGCAGCAGGCCGGTCTGACTTCGATCGACGTGCTTAAGCCTACCGTCATGGTCGGTGCCTTCATCGGTGCCATCATGCCGTTCCTGTTCAGCGCCATGGCAATGGAAGCTGTCGGCCGTTCGGCTGGCGCGATGATCGAAGAAGTTCGACGTCAGTTCCGCGAAATCCCAGGCCTCCTCGAAGGTACAGCGCGCGGCGAGTACGCCAAGTGCGTCGATATCTCGACCGAAGCTGCACTTCGCGAAATGGTCCTTCCGGGCATCATGGCGATCACCGTTCCTGTTGTTGTTGGTTTCATCGACGCTGAGATGTTGGGTGGACTTCTTGCCGGTGTGACCACCGCTGGTGTGGCCATGGCAATCTTTATGTCAAACGCCGGCGGCGCTTGGGATAACGCCAAGAAATACATCGAAGCAGGCAACCACGGTGGAAAGGGAAGCGACGCGCATATGGCAGCTGTGAACGGAGACACCGTTGGTGACCCGTTCAAAGACACCGCAGGCCCATCGCTTAATATCCTCATCAAGCTCATGAGCGTTGTTGCTCTTGTGCTGGCTCCTGTTTTGGGAACCATCCACGCGAAAGAGAAAGCTGCCGAGACCGCAGCAATTACAGCCCCAGTGGTTGAAGTTGTGCAGGCTCTTGACAACATGGGTGCTAATCAGGCAGAAATGCCCGCCCCGGCTCTGGCCGCGAAATAATTGATTTACCTCGCTCCGTGATTTTACACGGGGCTAGATACCAAGAGGTCCTAAGTGGCTGTTGAAAGGCAAACAGAATACGAGACAGTCTACATCCTTCGCCCGGGTTCGCCCGACACGGATGTAGCGAAGACGCGTGAGCG
>JBBKVQ010000291.1:0-3073 GCA_037968515.1 Bradymonadaceae bacterium | reverse complement strand
TTACGTTTAAGAAATAGCCTTGTTTCCATCTATCGGTTGCGTTATGTAGCGCCCCGTTTTGAGGAAGCAGTTCCGATTCAAGAGGATTTTCAGATGAAGAAGCTTGTAGCATTCATGAGCACGTTTGGGATGGTCGCACTCTACAGTGCGTCAGCATTCGCGCAGGCCGCTGACGCGCCAGCCAACCATTTTTCGATGTACGCAATGTTCGCACTCAGTGCCGGCCTCGCCATTGGCGTCGCAGCACTTGGTGGCGCATTCGGCCAAGGTCGTGCAGCAGCAGCTGCTCTCGAAGGTATCGCTCGTAATCCGGGCGCTTCGGGCAAGCTGTTCACACCACTTATTCTTGGCCTCGCACTCATCGAGTCGCTGGTCATCTACGCATTCGTGATCGCGATCCTTATCGTGAATCGCATCGACCTCGCTGTCATCGCACAGTAATCGTCGAGCATATCGCTTTTTTAGACGGGTCGGATTTCCGACCCGTTTTTTTTTATGTTTGAAACGCCTCAGACATTGATTTCTAGAGAACGAACGCGTGAACCGACTTCGGCGGATTCGTTTGTTCAGCGCTGGCCCAATCTTGTCGAGCCGATCACGGCTATGGGACCGAGCTTAGTTCTAGAGGTCGACAGCGAAGTGGTTGGCGTGGTCGGCTATGAAGCTGCCCAGATTGACGTGACACGTGACCATGACGGCTATCATCCGTCGACATGCACGATCCCTACTGACGATCCCAACGGAATCTGGTTGACCCAACTCCGAATTCCCAACGGAATCCGAGTCGGTCAGGTGCGCTCACTTGTCCGCATCCCCAGACTGGTTGCCATGGAAGAAGGATTGGAGTGGGTGGGGTGTAGCTTTTTTGGCCAAGGCTGGCCGGAACGCGCTTCGTGTGCACGTTGGCGCACGGATCAGGAACCCCTGTTATGGCTTTTTTGGCGAGAATCCTTCGTAGATGTGTCCAAAAACGGCGTGTTAACTATGCTTTGGCGGAATCCAGCATTTTGATATGAGACAAAACTTGGACTCCGGCCCAATCTGCTCTACGCTGGTAGGCATGCACTTGCATGGAATTCGACTTGTGTGCTTAAATGTCGCGAGTTGTCAGCCAACAAATTAACTGCCGTAACCACACCGGTTGCCGAACGCCTTCCCGATGTTAATGGGAGAATAGTTCGCTCATGATCGTACAGTGTCCAGCATGTAATTCGCGTTATCGTATTCGCGACGCGAATATTCCACCTTCAGGTGGCAAGATTCGATGTCCGTCGTGCGCGCACAGCTTCGTCGTCTATCCGGAACCTCCGGAAGAAGACGATAGCGACCGTACCTCTATCACCAATCCGAATGCGTTGAGCAGCCTTGTCAGCAAGATGTCGTCGCCAGCGAAACCCGCTGCGCCCGCCACGGATGACAATCACACCGCCACTTTGGATAAGGACGAGATGAACCGCATTCGTGCGTTTCAGGCGATGGCCGCAGATCTGGGCGATGCCGATGACGGCACCCTAGAGATCAAGAATCCGATGGAAATCTGGCGCAAGGCGCAAGCTGCATTGGAGGGAGGCGAGACCGGCGAGGACAGCGAGGCCGACGAGTACGATGCGGCTCCAACCGAGATCGTTTCGGCTGATAACCTGCCTAACCTGCCGTTCCCGGGCATGAAGCCAAAACTTCCGACTCCAGGACTGCCGGCGCCGCCGAAACCGTCCGCCAGTCCTCCCGTTCCTTCCTTGCCACCCCTGCGACCACCGGTGCAAGAGCCCGTCCGAGCAGCGGCCCCCAGTTTCCAGCACAATGCGCCTGCGTTTGACGATCCGTTTGCCCCACAGCCCTCGGCAAATTTTGCTCCGGCTCCACAGCTTCCGGCTCCCGCTCAGGCTCCACCGATTCCGGCTCCAGCTCAGGCTCCACCGATTCCGGCTCCAGCTCTGGCCCCACCGATTCCGTCTCCGGCCATGCCGCAGCAATACGGTGATTCGACAGAACAACTGTCCAATCCGTTCACGGGTGTGGACTCCAAGTATTCACCAGATGCGTCAGCCGATATCTTGGCAGCGATCGAAGAGGTCAGTCTCGCTTACGACGACAAGCCTAATATTACACCTGATGGCGCCCATCAGGGCCCTTGGAAGCTCAAAACGGATTTCGGACTGACCTACGAATTTCCTGATGTGAAGAGCCTGAGAAACTGGCTTTCAAGTCGCGACGAAATCGACGGGTTCAAGCTCTCAGCCGACGGAATCAACTTCTTCGCAGTGACTGATTTCCCACAGTTCAGTCGTCGTCCGAACGTCTCGCAAGTGGGTCTCCAACAACCCAGCGAACTTGGCGCGATGCCAAGCGACGGGTATGCGCCTGCTGCGTTGCCGAATTTCAATCAACCGTCGTTTACCCCCCCGCCTTCTTCAGCTTCGCAGTCGGGGAGCTTCAGCGGTGCGGTGGTTCCTGGGCAGTACGCTTCGTATCACGGTGGTCCTTTGCCGCCAGCGCCCATGGGCCCGCCGGTACAAACGTCGTACAGGCCACCTTCGAGTGGTGCCGGACAACATAAGCTTCTGTGGGCAATCTTTGCGTTGCTCCTCGTGATCTGCGTGTTGGTTGGACTGCAGACTTTTGGCTTTGTGGATTTGTTGACGTTGGCTGGTTTTGGTAAAAAGCAGCCTGTGGTGGTCGAAGTCGCGCCCAAAATCGAACTCGTGCAGCCCCTCGACACCCCTACTGTCGAAGACGTGAACGCTGATATCGAGGGTCTGTTGAAAGAAGTGCGACGAGATCTGAAGAACAAGAAAATCCAAACTGCGTTAGATCGACTGATCACCGTCGAGACGCTCGCTCCCAAACGAGCCGAGGTCTTTGAACTGAGAGCCCAGGCATTCGATGCTCTAGGTGATACAGACAAGGCCGAAAACGCTCGGGAGAGAGCAGAGGAACTCAAAGCGAGTGCCCTTGGCGCAGACCCAACGACGACACCAGATGGTGGCGTGGACTCCAACTAAACAGCTGAGGCCGGTTCGAATGGACGTCCGTTGTCCGAAGTGTCAAACGCTCTACGAACTGGATGACACCC
>JBBKVQ010000290.1:0-26110 GCA_037968515.1 Bradymonadaceae bacterium | reverse complement strand
CGCACTCGCGGCGAAACTTTACACAAAATCTCATAATTTATGGTGTCTCCGCGGTCGGCCATTTCTTCGACCCGCAAAAGACTTCCGTCTTGAGTTCCAAAGAGCACGACTTCGTCGCCAATCTTTGCGTTCTCGACGTGCGTGATGTCTACCATCGAAACGTCCATGCACACGCTGCCGATCACCTCGCAGCGCTGGCCATGGACCAGCACGATCCCACCATTGGACATAAACCGTCCAAATCCATCGCTGTAGCCCGCTGCGATGGTTGCGATCACTCGCCGATCTGGGCTGACCCAACGGCGGCCATAGCTAATGCTGGTGCCAGGTTCGACGTCTTTGATGTGAATAATCTGGGTCGTAAATCGCAGGGCAGGGCGAGTGTTCTGAGTCATGATTTCGACATCCTGACTGGGATGAAACCCGTACAAGCCAAGCCCCACACGAACCAAATCATAACGTGAGCCCGGGAACCGCCAGGCCCCGGCTGTGTTGGCCGCGTGCACACAATCGAGCTGGAACCCGTCGGCCAGTAGCTGCACGTGAACTTCGTCGAATTGTCGAAGTTGATCCATCGTGTACCCATCATCGTCGCCATCGTCGGCCGCCGAAAAATGGGTCATCAGACCTCTGAGCCGAACATTCTTGAAGCCACGAATACTACGCGCCAACGCGAGAACTTTGTCCGGAGCAATGCCGACTCGGCCCATGCCTGTATCGACCTCAATATGAACGTCGACAACCATCGATCTGCGGCGAGCATGCTCGTCCAGCGCCTTCACGACAGGGAGCGAATACACAAGCCCAGTCAGCCCGTATTTCACAATCTTGTCGGCTTCAGCAGCCAGGGTGTTGGTCACCAAAATAGGCACCGATAATCCGCGTCGTCGAAGCGGAATCGCCTCGTCCGCGTAAGCCACGCCAAGCCAGTCGATGCCCTCGCGAACCAACGTCTGCGAGACCCGGGTGGCGTCATTGCCGTACGCAAAACTCTTTACGACCGCCATCAATTTGGTGTTGGGACCGATCAGCTCCCGAAGGGCCCGTACGTTTTGTTTGATGGCATCCAGGTCCACATAAAGTCGGGTCGGGGCGACGCTTTCCAACAGACGTTCCGCCGCCCGCTCAAGCCCCATCGCACGGCTTCCTTTGAACAACACAACGTCGCCGGGTTCCAGCCAAAGTTCCAGTAGCTCGGATAGTTCACCTAAGTCTTTGCAAGCCACCGCATGATTTTCGGGCATGCCGGCCTTTAACGCCGCGGTGACCGTCGCTGCGCTCTCCGGGCCAAGAGTCGCCAATCGCTGCACTCCCGACTCTGCGACTAAACGCCCCAGCTCTTGATGAGCCGCAGCAGAGGCCGTCCCCAGGTCGAGCATGTCTCCCAAAATCGCGACACGCGGAGCCCCACCTGCATACTGTTGCAGCGTGGCTAGGGCGGCCCTTGCGCTGATTGGATCACTGGAATACGCGTCGTTCAAAAGTGTGATGCCGCCAGGCGTGGTGTGGATTTCAAGACGCATCGGCGAAAGTTCAAACGCCGCAAGGCCTGCACGAATCATTTTTGGATCGAGTCCCAAAAATTCGGCCACTTTAATCGCGACAGCCGCGTTCTGAACGTTGTGCGCCCCCAAAGCGTTTAGGCGAAACGGCAATGGGCTACCGTTGACCTCGGCGCTGAAGTCGCTTCCGGAGTCATCGGCCTGGACGTCAAGCGCTGGTGCAACCCAGTGGCAGGAATCAATGGGCGCAATATGGTCGAGTATTTTCGGTGCAAAAACCTCGTTGCAAGTCACAAATAGTTTTCGCTTTTCTGCAGAGATATTTTCCAGACTTTTTAAGCCGGCAAGATGCGCATTTCCGATTCCGGTCAGCACCCCAATCGTCGGTTGAATCATCGCTTGAAGTAGAGCCATCTCTCCGTTTTCACTGATTCCAGCTTCGATAATCGCGACATCGTGTTCCGCCCGAATACCAAGCAGACTCAACGCCACGCCGACCTGGGAGTTGTAGCTGCCGGGGCTGCGCCAAACCGTGAATTTGCGTGATAAAATAGACGCCAACATTTCTTTGACGATTGTTTTTCCGTTCGATCCAGTGATGCCGATCACTGGAATTTCAAATTGCAGCCGCCACCACGCAGCAAGCTTTTGAAGGGCAATCAAGGTATCGTCGACCCGCACATGGGGTCCCGCCACGGCCGAGCTCACAAGGCTTGCGACACAGCCCTCAAGCAACGCGGCTTCGACATGTTGGTGTCCATCAAAATGCGGTCCCTTGAGGGCTACAAAAAGCCCACCGGCAGAAAACGGACGCCGAGTATCCGTGATGATCTCCAGGATCACCGCGTCACCGGAAACCTTGCCGCCGACAATCTCGGCGATTTTATTCAGGCTAATTTTCACGCGGTCCAGATGGCGTGCATGGGGTTAACGGGCGAAATACCCTCACCAATTTCCGGCGCCTTTTCGATGGCTCCCGAAATAAATTCTCGGGCAAACTCGATGGACGCCTCTAAGGAGTCGCCATGAGCCAAACGCGAAGTGATCGCAGCGGAATGGGTACAGCCCGAGCCGTGTACACGCTCAGAATCGACACGATCTGCCCCGAACTCAATGAACCCAGTCCCATCGTAAAAATAGTCCCGAGCGACATTTTCCAGATGACTGCCTTTGATTAAAACGTGTTTGGCGCCCAAATCAAAAATAGCCTTTGCGGCGTCTTTCATCGAGGTTGGACCCTCGACACGTCGGCCAGTCAGGGCCTCGGCTTCGAATTTGTTGGGCGTCAAAAGCAACGCGTGGGGCAGCATTCGAATGGCGAATACTTTGAACGCCGCCGCGGCCATCAGCGGATCCCCGTGTTTGCTTACCATCACGGGGTCGACCACGAGGTTAGCGATCGGCCTTTCGGTCAACATATCGCTGACCACCGAAATCATCCGTTCATTGCCGAGCGCTCCGATTTTGGCGGCGACCGGTTTAAGATCGTCCATGACGGCTTCAAACTGCTTGATGACCATCGCATCGGACAACATCTCGAGGGCCAGCACCCCTTGGGTATTCTGCGCCGTGATGAGCGTAATCACCGAGGTTCCAAAGACTTTGCAGGCAGCAAAGGTCTTGAGGTCGGCCTGAATGCCCGCGCCGCCGCCTGAATCACTGCCCGCAATGGTCAGTGCTACCGGCGGTTTATAGACGCTGGTGTCGGTGTTGATCCCCAAAAAATCGTACATTGAACTCATTTCGACTCTATTTTGTGTCGACGCCGGCCTGCGCGCCAGTGAGGCCGTAACGTCGCTGGCGAGCGCCAAACGAATCGAGAGCCGCAACAAAGTGTTTTTCGTCGAAATCAGGCCAAAGGGTTTCCGTAACCACGATTTAGGAATAGGCGATTTGCCAGAGCAAGAAATTCGAGATGCGCATCTCGCCGCTGGTGCGGATCAGGAGATCGGGGTCTGGCACTGCGCTGGTATAAAGGTGTTTCTGGAAATCAGCTTCTGTGATCTCGTTCGGGTCGAGCGTCCCAGCACGGACCGCCTCCGCGATGCAACGAGTCGCATGCAGGATTTCCTCGCGTCCGCCATAACTCACTGCAACCTGCAAGATCAGCTTCGAATTATTTTTTGTGGCGTCTTCTAGCAGCGAGATAGCCTCTTGAAGCCGAGGCGAAAGCCGCGTGCGGTCTCCAATCATTCGCATCGCGACGCCGTTTTCCACCAGCCGATTACGCTCACGCTTGATGTAGATGTCGAACAAGGTCATCAACCCAGTGACTTCGTCGACGGGACGTCCCCAGTTTTGCGAACTGAACGCATACAACGTCAGGACTTCGACGCCCAAATACCGGCAGGACTCCACGATTCGGCGAACCGCATTCGCCCCTTCGTGGTGGCCTTTGATGCGTGGCATGCCGCGACCTTCGGCCCACCGCCCGTTTCCGTCCATGATCACTGCGACATGGCGAGGAATGGGGCCCGAGTAGGACTTCAGGACAGCTTCATCGACATGGAGATTTGGCGCATTCGACATTCATACCTCGATCGGCCGAATTGCTAACACTTTCGTCGGTGAAGTGAAAGTACCTCCGAATCACTCTTGGTAGGGCGCTCGCGAAGTGATGGTGTCAGCGCTGTCGTCGTCCTCGAAGCCACCAAAGATCTCCAAATTAACGTTTTTCAAGTCTCTCAGGGCCACTTCGACTCTGTCATACCGCTTACTTAGCGACTTGGAGAGCATTCGATGGACAAACTCGCGCAGCTCCGTCGGGACAGGCACATTGGCTGGAATCTCGATGGCGTCCGGGCGCAAATGAAAGAGTGACACGTCGTTCACGTTGTCGCTCTCGATGGCTTTGGCGCCCACTAACATTTCGTACGCGACCAATCCCAGGCTGTACAAATCAGAGGCTGGCGCGACTGTTTCTCCGCGGACTTGTTCTGGAGACATGTAACGCAGCGTGCCGACCCGCATGTCGCGCGTCGTGAGTTGCTGCGTGGCATCCAAGTCTTTCGCAACGCCGAAATCTAGCAATTTGGCCCGGTCGGAGTCCCCAAGGTATTCATAGATCATGATATTTGGCGGTTTGATATCGCGGTGAATAATACCCCGCAAATGCGCTTCGCGCAGGCTACCAAGAATCTGGCCTAAAATATGGACCACACGTTTGGGTTCCATGCGCCCATTAGGAATCACATCCGACAGGGCCGCGCCGTCGATGAATTCGAAGATCATGAACAGAAGCCCTTTTTCAGAGCGTCCATAATCGTAAAGTCGAATCGTGTGGGGGTCTTGAAGCTCGGACAGCAGCTTCGCTTCACGTAAAAAGCGCTGATGTAACTGGGTCGAATAGACCGGGTTTCCATCCGTATCGTAGTGCGGGCGCACGATCTTAATCGCGACTTTTCGGTCGATCTCGTCGACGATCGCCTTGTAAACATGAGCGAACGAACCCTTACCAAGCACATGGTCGATTCGGTATTTACGCTCAAAAAGGTCTCCAGGATGTGGCAGCATCAGATTTGGCTCTTATCGGGACGAGGGGATGATTTGGGTTCACGAGGTATCGCCGGGGGCTTTTCGGTCGATCCAAAAGACACGTCAATCTTACCGCCTTTGGCAGTGACTGCGATCCGTTTATGATCGTGTGGGCCAGGCTCACCGACAAGCAGGCGACTGATAGGCGTCAAAATATGGCGTTCAATCGTTCGCTTAAGCTCACGCGCTCCATACCGCTGGCTGAAGCCGTTTTCTTCGAGCCATTTGCGCGCGGCACGGTCCGTGTGCACGTGAAGATGACGTCGCATGAATCCACGACGTTCCAAGGCTTTTTCAAGCTCTAGGTTCACCAGACGTTCCATCGCGCCCGTGCTCAGTGGCTCGAACGGAATAATCTCGTCGATTCGGTTCAAAAATTCCGGGGCAAAAAACTCGTCCAGTTTTTTCAGAATATGGCCTTCAAATGAACGCTGTTTTTCTGCCGAACCCGAAAACCCAACCGCCGAAACACTGGTGCGCGAGGCCCCAAGATTTGACGTCATAAAGATAATAGTCTGTCGAAAATCAGTCGTTTGCCCGCGGGCATCTGTCAGGCGGCCTTCGTCCATGATCTGCAGAAACAACGGGAAAATCTCGGCATCGGCTTTTTCGAACTCGTCGAAAAGTAACACCGAAAATGGCTGATTTCGGACTGCTTCCGTTAACAGGCCTTCCCGGTCTTTGTCGTACGGCGAACCAATCAGTTTTTCGACCGCAAACCGGCCTTTATACTCACTCAGATCGAATCGCAGCATCCGTTTGGGATCTCCAAAAAGGCGCTCAGCGACAAGTTTAGTGAAATAGGTTTTTCCGACCCCGGTAGGTCCCACCAAGAAAAACACGCCTAGGGGTCTTTCATGTGACCCAAGCCCAGCTTTGATCATGGCCAGCCGGTCGACGACCATCTCTAGCGCCGGGTCTTGGTCAATCAATCGTTGCCCAAACCACTTGCGGGTGCCTTCCAAATCAAGTGGGACGGTGTCGTCTAGCAGGTCGAGGCTTATGCCAGTGGTCTCACTCAAGCATTCGGGAATGGTTTCGGCTTTCAGGACCAATGCATCAGAAGGTTCGATCTGTTTTCGGGCCGTGAAATCGATCAGTGCGTCCATTAAATCGCATGCGCGGCCTGGCGCAGTGCTGCGTGTGTAAAAACTCCGCGCGAAATCAACCACCTGCAGCAAACAGCCCGGTTCAGCCTCTAACTTCCGATCGCCAACGGTCAATTCATCCAGGCGGTTTTCCAAAACGCTGAGCGTCTGGGCGTCAGTCATCTCTTGAACCTTTACCTGACGAAAAAGTCTCAAAAACCCGGGCTCTCGCCCAAGTCCGCCTTTCAACGACTCTTCGGTGCATTCCGCGATCAACCGGAGCTGACCACGCTGCAAATAGGGCTTAAAAAAGTCAGCAAAGTTTTCGTCGCTCTTGGAATGAGCGCCCGCGCCCAACAAGTCATTTGGATTCGTGATGTAGACGATGACCTTGTCATACTTCAGAATGTTTTCCGTCATTTCCTTGAGCTTGGTTTCCCAATCTCCAAGGTAGCGCGTGCCGCTCATCAGCTCGGAAGTGTTGGTCTCCAAGATGTGCCAGGTCTCATCAACGTCCAAAATCCGTCGGGCAAACTCCTGAATGATCGCTGATTTTCCGGTTCCAGCCTCGCCGACCAACAAAATCGAACGTCGGGCGCCCTCGTCGACAAAATGTTCCACCAATAAATTCACGACATCGTCGCGTTCAAACGCCCGTGTGAGCGTCTCGCGTTCTGTCGGCGCATTCAGCATTCGTCCGTATTTATCCAGCCCCTTCTGCTTTTCCTGAGCTGCCTTATTGACGAGCTGCAGTCGCTGCCAAAGCGTCGAGTAAACTTCCTGAAGATTTCGCGCATCCAAATAGTTCAGAATCAGGCGCCTTTCGCGAAGCGTCAGTTGCTCTTGAATCGCCTTGTAATGGTCGCGCGTCATCTTTGGGACCAGCCGGTCGAGAGTTTCCTCGGCCATGTGCTGCATCTCATATTCACGCTCGAGCAACGCCCGAAGCACCACAACCACAGCCGCCGGAGACGCACCCACTCGCAGCTGAGACAGCGCCTGCTCTCGGACTCCGTAGCTTTCGTCTGCCATCGCGCGAATCAGGACGTCCTCCATCTGCGGGTACGCCAAATCGCCGAGCGCCACGACCGCGCGATAACGGACATTCGCGTCGTAATCATTCAACGACGCCAAAATCGATTCTGTGGCCGTCGAATCTCCCAAAATACCCAACGCAAACAGCGCCATTTCGCGGACTGGGGCTTGCGGATCACTCAACAAGGCAATCAGCTGAGGCGTCGACGCAGTGTCACCCAGTCGGCCCAAGTTCGTCGCGGCCGCCATTCTTCGCCGGAAATTTGGATGGCTTAACTCGGCGCGCAGCAACTCCAATACTTCGCTGCCAAACCCGTAGAGCTGGTCGCGAAGTCCGCGGTACCGCTCGTCTTCTTCAGCGGTCTCTATGGATTCTAGAATTTCCCGAGCAAGTTCCAGATTGGAAGCCATGCGTACTCCCCGTCGTCGAGACGGTTATGATGTCATCAGTTTTTCTGCGTTGAGAGTACCCCGACGGGCGTCCTGCCGCCAGATACTCTTCGTCTCGTTGGCTGGTGAAACGACTTCGGGTAGAATTCGCCCATGAATAGACCCTCACCGCTATGCATCGAAGTCCTGAACGGCCCCGATAAAGGACGAATCGTGTGGCTTGATGCGCGCACCTATCGACTGGGAAAGGACTTACGGGTGTCCGGTATTTCTGAGACGGTCGATTTCACCGCTCGACAAAGTGCCGTCGACGTCGACAGGCCTGGCGAATCACGCGTTTGGCTGCCGCAAGAGGTTCTGGTTATCGAGGGCATTCGCCTTCGCCTGCTGACCCGCGCCGAGTTGGTCGTTCCCGATGCCGAGACCGGCCTACCGGTGTTCGAGGTCTTTGCCAGCCAGCTCGAGGAGTTGCTTGAGGACGTCGTAGGACCCCGGGGATACGAACTTTTTGTTTTTGTGATGAAGCTCAAAAATTTGATGACACTGCGCGATATCAACGGCCTGCCCGCTACCTCAGAGACACTGAGTGGTCTCGCAAAACGACTGCTGCAGATTGAGGGGATGACCCATGTGGGGCGCTGCCACGATGACGAGATCGTCCTCGTGTGCGCAAGGCCCGTCGTTAGTTTTGCCGTGATCCACGAAAAAATATTAAACGCAGCAGCCGCGACTCCCGACCTCGAAGTGCAAATTGGCTCTAGAGTAGTAAGCCCACATCCTCATGTGCTGTCATCTCTTGTGATCGAAAGCGCGCGGCCCAAGGAATCGGTGACACCGCGCACTCATCGTCCAGTCCCTGAGCGTCACTAGCCTTAAGCCAGCTCAAGTTTCAGCTCGCCGTTTTTTGGCGGCCGAAACACATTGATTGGGATCTTTAAGTAGCGGATTTCGTTCGATTGCGGGTCTGGCAGTTTGCCGGCGTCCACGTTGACTTGGACACTCTGGAACAGCAGTCGTGGGGCCGAAAGCGACTGGTCACGGTTGTTCCGCCATTCAGTAAAATCTCGCTCGGTGCGGGTTGCTGGTAAAGCGACGTTATTCCGCTTCTGATTGCCGATGGTGTCCAAGAATCGAAGTTCTCGACCCTCGGGCTGGTAGTCATGACCGACAAATACTTTGGTATCGTCCGGCAGTTTGTACAGCACGTTGATCACCGAATTATAGAGGTCTGACGAACTTCCTCCAGGGAAGTCACATCGGCCTGTTCCGCTGTCCGCCATAAAAATAGTATCGCCAGTAAACACGTTGTCTCCGAATCGATACGTTGCACACGCAGGCGTGTGACCCGGCGTGAACAACACCTCGAATTCAAGAGTACCGACCGCGTATTTTTGACCCTGTTCCAAGAGCACATCGAATTGTCTGCCGTCTGTTGGAAAGTCGTCGGGAAGGTCAAAAACACCTTTGAAGGCTTTTTGAACTTCAGTGATCCGTTTTCCGACCGCCAGTCGTGCCTCAGGAAACGCCTTCTTGAGTACGCTTGAACCGGACAGATGGTCTGCATGAGCATGTGTCTCGAGGATCATCCTGAGGTTTAGGTTTTTTTCTTTAAGAAAATCGACCACTTCCTCCACCGACTGGGTCCAAATTTTGGACGCGGCCGGCTCGTAGTCCAGCACCGGATCGATAACCAAGGCGTCTTTCGAGGCGAGGTCATAGACCACGTAGGTCAAGGTGTGGGTGCGTGTGTCGTAAAAGTGTTTGATTTCCATAACGTTCTCCGTGAGAGGCGCGGGCGCCTCGATCAAAACAAGTCGTATAATAATTTGCGCGCCTTTAGGCGACCGGCAAGTGTTGTTCAGTCCAGTCCATCATTCCACCGGACAGCGACGCGACGTTTGTGAACCCTTGTTCCTCAAGGAATAGTGCCGCCTGGCCGGACCTGCCGCCTGATCGACAAATGACGATGATCGGCTCGTGTTTGTTCCACGCCTCGAAGCTATTGGGCACCGAGTTCAGCGGAACGTTCTCAACCCCTTCAATTTTTCCGAAGGGACCTGTGAGTTCATCGGGTTCACGCACGTCCACCAGCCTAAAATCGTCAATATAGTTCGAGAGCCAGCGCGCAGTTATTTCCGGAATTCCGCGGTTGGCACGATTTGGATGCCAATCGCTGGGTAAAATGTGCTGTTGGTCTTTCATGAGATGCTCCTGACTGTGGGGAACCGATTGACGGCTTCGGTTCTTCCATGTTGCATCACTAGTGCCAATGATAATAGGTGGCATGAAGTCGAGTAAATACGTGGATCAGATGCGATCCTTGCGGCAGGTTTGCCGATGATGTTGCAACGGATGTTGCATGAGACTTGTTAATCTTCGCCGCCCGTTTTTGCGCGGACTTTTTGTTTCATGCTCTTGGGGGTGGCCTGCGGGCCTTTCTTAATCAGGTCGAAATCAACATGGTAATGTTCGTCATGACGAACCCATGCAGGTTTATCGCTGAAATCGAGCTTCTTCAGCGCCTTCTTGCCCGTGGCCGACTTTTTGAGCGATTTCTGCAATTCAGGATCGAAGATCACCCGTACGATCTTAAGGCCGTGTTTCTTGGCTGTCTTTTCGAGCTCAAGCAAATGTTGCCCCATCGCGTCGAAGTCGATCTCGTAGCTGTCGCAGCGGCCGCTGTCGTTGAACTCAAGCGAGTATCCCCACTTATCGAGAGGGCTCGTCGGAAGCGCCACGGACTCGCCGCTGCGCCTGACGGGGACAAAAAAGTCCACTGACATGCCGTTTTGATGCGTGCGATGGGGCCAAAACTCGCCGCCCGAAGGCCAACCGGTTTCTCCGTACACAAACCGCAAATCTGGAGAAGCCGTGTAAACATTATTATACGCTTCAACGACCGCGCTCCTGACGTCTGCGTGAACATAAGTTCGGCCGATAAATGACCCCAGGCGCGAATAAGTCTGAAAATTGGGTCCCGACGTTGGCAGCCGTTTTCCGTTTTTCAACGTCCCATCATGCGGTGTTCCGATCGATTGGGAATTACTCGGTGACTCCATCTTAAGCAGGAAATCATTGCCAACGTAGACAACAAAACCAAGCACCACCGTCAAAAATATTGTGAATTTTAAATTCTCAGACATTCCTCGCCACCTCACTTCTTGCCCGGAATCACACGGTGAACGGTGCCACCGTAGTCGACCACCAACACTTCGTAGTTTTCGTCTTCAACCAAAGTCGGAATCGCAAAATCGGTATCGATCAGCATCTTACGTTTTTTGGTCTTGGGATCGAATGCCCAGATTCTGCCCGAGACAAAATCTGCAAAAATATAATGCCCGACAAACGCCGGGAGCGCCTTGCCGCGGTAAACAAAGCCACCCGTGATGGATTGTCCCTCTTTGCGGCCGTACTCAAGGACCGGCAGCTCTTTTCCGGTCTGGTCGCAATTGGTTTCAGGGCTAAAACAATGCATTCCCTCCATGACGTTCCAACCATAGTTTTTCCCTTTTTCAACGACATGGACTTCCTCAAAACGATTCTGTCCGACATCACCGACCCAGAGCTTTCCGTCAGCAGCGAAACTGAATTTCCAAGGGTTCCGCAGTCCCCACGCAAAGATCTCGGGCCGACCACCACCCTTGGCGAATGGGTTATCGGGCGGTGATGTGTACGAGTCGCCTTTGCTCACGTCGATTCGCAAAATTGAACCCAGCAATGTCGCCTTATTTTGCCCGTTTCCCTTGGGGTCTCCTCCCGCTCCGCCGTCGCCCACACCGATGTAGAGAAATCCGTCGGGTCCAAACGCCACATGACCCCCGTTATGATTCGAGTAAGGCTGTGCGAAGCTCAGCAGGATCTTTTCGGAAGCCGGATCGAAGGTGATTCCTTTGTTTTTACTGGTGAAGCTAGAGACCCGCGTCGAGAGCTTGCCCTCGACTTCAGCCGTGTAATTGACGAAGATTCGTCCATTTTTTGCAAACTCAGGGTCTAACGCCAGACCCAGCAGGCCGCGTTCCCCGCCATCGCGGACGCGATCCTTCAGGTCAAGAACGACTGTCGCCGGCTTGGCATTCGTGCTGTCGAATCGCTTGATTGTTCCGCCCTGTTCGTTGACCCACCAAATCGTCGAATTGGGCGCCCTCACGAAGCTCACAGGCATGGATAAGCTGACCGACTTCCAGACGGGCTGAGTCTGCACAACGCCCGCAACCTTGGGCTCCTTTGAGCACGCTGTAACTGAGGTGCAGAGGGTAGCAATCGCCACAATTGCAGAAAGGAGGGGGGCTAAAATGGTCTTGGCTTTCATGATGACTCGTCTCAGATTTTAGCCACTTTAACGCATGTTGGCAGGCTCATGCACGCCCGACGTTTGGCGCTTGCTTGACGGCCAACTCTAACCAATACTTGCCGCGGAATTCGGGCCAAACCGGGATATTTGAAGCTATGGTAAACCTAGAAAACTATTCGTCAGAACTGGTTGAAAAAGACGGTTTGTATTTTTCCAACCAAAGGGCGGCAATTTCTTACCCGGAAAAGGGGAACGAGGATTGCTTCGTTCTGGAAGACAGCAGCTTTTGGTTCAAGCACCGCAACGACTGCATCATCGAAGCCGTGCAAAAGTATGCCGGCCACGACGTGTTTTTTGATATTGGCGGCGGGAACGGGTTTGTTTCGAAAGGCTTAACCGAGCACGGTATTGAAACCGTGCTTGTTGAACCAGGAATTGCCGGTTGTTTGAACGCCCAAAAAAGAGGCATCAAAAATATCGTGTGTTCGACCCTTCAAAACGCGTCTTTTAAAGCCGGCTCGATCCCTGCGGTCGGCCTGTTTGATGTGGTCGAGCACATCGAAAATGATCGCGAATTTCTGACCCATATTCGCAGCTTTTTGGAAGACGACGGCTTGGTGTTTATGACTGTCCCAGCCTATCAAACGCTGTGGTCAGACGAAGACGACGACGCCGGGCATTTTAGGCGCTACACCCTGACAGAAATCGAGAATCGCTTAATTCAAGCCGGATTTAAAATCGAATATTCAACGTATATATTTTCGATTTTACCGGTGCCTGTTTTCCTTCTCAGATCGCTTCCAAGCAAGTTTGGTCTCTACAAGACTGACGACCTGGATGTTCGTAAGGCGGAACATCAGGGCAAATCTGGCGTAGTCGACAAGTTGTTGGGAAGAATCTGGAGCCTTGAAATCGAAAAAATTCGACAAGGTGGCCGCATTCTCATGGGCGGGAGCTGTTTTTTGGTCGCACGAAAAGCTTCGTAGACGGACTACTGCGACTGTTCGGTCATATTGGCTTTCAGCTCGAGCTCGTCGCGCCCGGCTGTGATGGTCGTTGCGGGTGCTTCCGTACGAACCATAAAAGGGCGGGCTGTCTTGGACGGAATTGTTTCGACCTCGATATTGCCCACGACTTTCGCATCGCCTGAAAAAGCCGCAATCTTAACCGCGTTAATCTCGGTATCAGTCGAATTAAAGACTTGGCCCTGACACATGGTCGAGCGGCAAGAAACATTAAGCAAGACCACACCAGTCAACGCATACCGGGCCTTTGCCGACTCCATGACTTTACGTCGGGCGTCGCGAACAGGGTCATTTTTCCGCGGGGCCGCTGCCTTCAGGAAAGCATCGACAGCACGCTTTGCGGCCACCAGATCGCCGCGTTGGGCCTCTAAGTCGGCAACAAAATATCTGGCTTCTAGATCGTTGGGAGAACAAAGCGCCGCAGCACGATACTGCTCAAGGGCTTCGGCCGTGTCGCCATCCAGCACAGCTAGGCGCGCTGCCAAACCATAAACCATGCATCGACCTGGCTCAGTGAAAAGCACATCGTCCACAATGGCCTGAGCCTCACGGGTGTTCTGGGTCATCAACGCCAGTCTGGCCTGCAGCAGCTTGAAGAGTCCGGTCTCTTGCGACACCTTGGCAAGCAGGTCGGCAGCGGCCTGATTTTCACCGACCTCGATGAGCCCTTGAATCAACGCCGCATAGATTACGGTCGTGTCCCCTTCGGCTGCCGACTTATGGCTCAGTGCATGGATAAAGAGCCGGTTGCTCAATTCCAGATCCACCAGTGTTAATGCGGCTCCAAGCTTGGCTAAGTCTTCATAGCTTTTTGCCGTCTTTGTGGTTCGAGCCAAAGATTGCTGGGCCTTTTTAGTGTCTCCCGCAGCCATTTGAATGACTCCGAGCAACCCTTCGGTCCAGGGTGTTTTTGCTGCCTTCACGGCTTCTTTGGCGATCTTCTTTGCCGCCTCGGTCTCGCCGTTCAGCGAAAAAAGCATCGCCATCAAGAGCACTTTGTCCGCGGAGCCTGTTTCGTCGCGCGATAATGCGAGGAGGGCCTGCTGAAAGTCCCCAGCAAACGCCAGTTTCCATGCGTTTTTTAGTCCGCCGTCGGGCAGGTCTTTGACCTCGACACGTGTGGCAAAATCGGCGGGCTGAAACGGTGCTGTGGCATAGTCGTCCGCGTTTGCGACCGAGCCCGGCAACCACTGAACGGCGTCGCCACTGGTTTGTTCAACCAACCATTGCGTCCCGTCGGGATGCCACCACGTTCTGAAGCTGACTTTCGGACATTCGACCTCGCCAGGGGTGGCAAAATCTTCTCCAGACTTCGTATTTTCGGCGACCAGCCAAACGCTCTGAGTCGTGACGTCGTGAAGCAGCACGCGAGCATCAACCGCACAGCGATAGCCAGCCTCAACAGTGAGCGCTCGCTGGCGAGTCACCGTGGTGACCGAACGGGTACCGTCGGGCGAAATATCTGTGTTTAGTGCTTCGGCAAGCCCCGCCGTAGCCAACAGTTTGGCCGCCTGGTCAGCACTTTTGGCCTCAGCCCAAATGCCCACTTCCTTGGCCGCGCCGCTGGGTTCACCAAACCGGTAGGTCTGCAGTAAACGGCCGTCTCGGGTTCGTAGCATCTGTGTGGTGGTGAACCAGTAGTCCTTTGAAGTCTCGTTAACTTCCACTTCTCCAAACTGCTCCACGCGCGTCACAAACTCCGAGCCGGTGCCCGTCCAACCAAGGACAGTGGTCTTGGTGGTCTGGGCAGATGCCACATCGTGAAAGCCAAAAACGGCCAGGACCAACGCCAATTGCAAACTTCTCATTTCGTCACTCAACCGTCTCGAAAACTGGAAACTCAACATTATCGTCCGAGCGCTTCACCGTGTCGGTCAGGTGCCCGCGCACAGAAACGTACTGGATTCCCGGTGTGTTCTGCCGAGCTAGGCCTTGAAGGCGCCTCACCGCAGGCTCAGCGCCCGCGGGCCACGCGCGGACCCATGTGCCTCGTAATAAGAATTCAAAGTCAGGGCAATCGCAGCGAGCCGGGTTATATCTGGCTTGAACGGTATAAACGCCCAGATCCGACGCTTCTTCGGCCCCCGCTTCAACACCACGAGATATGGCCTTCTGGCCAGCCCGTCGCGCCGAAACGTCCGGCGAAACGTCAGGCGTTGAAGCACAGCCGACAGCTCCCACCATAAACAACATCAGCCAACCGATCCTCATCGAAGCTCCAATCGATTTTGGACTTCCAAAGAAAAGCCATCACCTTCATGTATCACGAGAGGGCTTCGAACCTCTAATGTTCGCTTGGAATTACGTCGTAGCAACGCTTCAAACAGGTACGCCGGCTCGCCGGCTCGCGGATGCAACCAGCGCAAAACTTCGACCGCTAAGTCGGTGTTTTGGGTCCTTGCGAACAAATCGCTCAAGCGTGCAGGCGGCAAAACGACTTTCATCCGACCCCGAGGCTTTAAGACGTAGCGTGCCGCATCGATGAAATCCCCAAGGCCACCGTGAACTTCAGAATGCGCGCTTGCGCGTTCCTCGATCGGGCTTTGCTGACCCTCGCCCACGCGATAGAAGGGCGGATTGGAGACGACGAGGTCCATGGAATGACTCCCAATCAGGTCTCGTAAGTTTCGAATATCCGCGTGCAGCGCATGAATGTTGGCTTCCAGGCCATTGATTTCGATATTTTCGCTCAAAAGTTCATGGAGCGACTGTTGCCGCTCGACCGCCCAAATTTCGGACGCGGGCAGCTGCCGAGCGATGCCTAGCGAAACGGCGCCCTGGCCAGCGCCAAGTTCCATGATTTTTGGTTTGGGGGAGAGCGACGGTAAATCGGTCGCGAGTAGCACAGCATCCATGCCGAATCGAAAGCCCAGCCGACTCTGCTTGATGTTCAAATCAGCGAGCCGGTCGATGGTCCACTCAGCGTCCATTGGATTAGCTTTCTGGGGCGTAGACTTCCACCGAAGTTGCCGTGATTTCGTAGGTCTTGATGGGCTCGGTGATTTCGTCACCGGTCTTGCCCTCGTCCTGCGCGTAGTGTTTGGCCTCGTCGACCGGCATCTCACGCATGGTCAGGACACCTTCGACGATGGCTCGCGAACCGTCCGAATTTCGAGGAACAAAAAAGCCGTAGTCTTTCATTTTAACGCGTACGGGAGTCGTGATGCCGTCAGCAGTCAGCGTGAACCAGCATCCTTTGGCCTTGCAGGCTTTTTCGATCGTCGCGTCAATCTTGACCGGCGTGGCTGCAGATTGTTCGATGGCGCTCGCAAGGGTGACCGGTGGCTCGATGATCGTGAACGGCGAACCAAAAAGCTTGGTTTCTCCGGGTTTGATGTCCTGGGCCAAAACGGCTTTCTTTTCGGCCTCTTCGTGTGCGGATTCGCCCGATGTCGCCGCAGCGGTCGGAGCCACGGCAGCTTCGACCTGTGTTGTTTGACCCGCGGTTTCAGTCGCTGGCGTTTCGGCTGGTTTTTCACAAGCCACCAGAGTGAGCGCGATCAGGGCAATAAAGATGTGTTTCATCAGAGAATCCTTGTCCAAAAAATGTTCGGCCGGTGCTTTACCCAATTTTCGGGCAATTTTCCATCACGGACGCGAACACGTCGAAATTGCCTTCGCGGTCATGCTGACTGGCCGAGTCACGACGGTATCGGTTGAACACGCGGTCAACGCGTTTCCAGGCGTGCCACCTGAACAATCGCCGTTGTCATTGCAGACGCGGGTGCAGGCAAATTCCTCGGTCGCGCAGCGTTTGGCAGCAGGCAGGCAATTTGCGTCATCGACCGGACATGAGCACACTTCGCCCGTTCCACAAGCAGCGTTGGTGGTGCAGGCCGTGGCGTTGTAAGCCAAAGTCCGCAGGCAAAGACCAGTCAGACACTCATTGCCAGTTACACAGGCGCCGCCCAAATCAATGGTTCCCACTGGTTTTTCGCAGACCTGATCGACGTCATCATTGATGAAGTCAGAATTGATGCTGCAGACGTTTCCGTTAGTGCAATCACTGTTATCGGCACAAACGTCGATGCAGAACCCGACCGTTGAAGTCACATTATTCGAGCTCAACGTGTAGGTGGTGCAACCCATGCCAGCTGCACAATCGTTGTCGCTATTGCAAACGACCGAACATGCCCCTGCGGGTGATAAACAGATGTTTTCACGGCACTGGTTGGGCGTGGTGCAGGCTGCTCCCATCATTCCGGTGGCCGTCGTGTTCGGGAACGCGCAATGCGGCGTGAAGATATCATTGGCCAATCGCAAATCACTGCAGACCCGCACGCCGTCGGTGCATTCGCTGGAGTCAGCACACGCTACGCTCGGAAGCGTTGTGCACACATTAAACGAGCCGCTTGCGTTCCCCTTGGTGAGTGACGTGTTCTGGCAAAGTTGGTTCGCCGCGCACTGGGTGCTGTCGTTGCAAGGTGCTGCGCAGAATCCGCCCAGGCACACAAGACTTGCGCAGTCGGAGTCGACAGCACATCCAACGCCGGTTGCAAGACCGCCGGTTTGAGGCACGCACACCGTTTCAAGCGCGGTAGCAGCAACAGTGGGGATCACCGCGCAGGTGGTCTGAGTGGCACAACCCGTATTTGATGTGCACGCCACTGGAACGCCTGGGACGCACATTTTTACCGGCTCAGTGCCGCCAGTGTAGGCGACATCGGTGTTTTGGCAGACGTAACCTGAACGCGTGCAATCCGTGCTGTCCGCACAAGGCACTGCACAAACATCGCGGAAGCGCGTGTCCAAACAATAATTATTGGCGCATTCCTGCGTTCCCGAACATACCTGGCCCAAGTTTCCACCACCGACGTTTTTCGCGCGGCAGTACAGGTCCACACCAGTGGCCGAGGTTCGCAGGTAGCAAACTTCCGTCGCCTTACAATCGTCGTTTTGGGTGCAGGTCACAGGAGGGATACAGATCTGAGCGTTATCCGTGACGTTGTTTCCAAGGGCCACCGCGCTGAGCTCGCAGGTGTAGTCCGCGGCAAGCGTGCAGTCCCCGTTGCCCTGACAGGGGCCCGCGCAAACACTATTCACACACAGGTTCTGCGCGCATTCCGTGTCGGTGGTGCAGGTCGCACCGGTTTCGCCTCCTGCGTTCGCCGCGCCACAATTGAACTCGATATCCGTCGCGGAACGTGTCGCTACACAGCGCTCGCCGCCCGCACATTGTGCGTCCGAAAGACACACATCGCCTGGGCGTGGCTGACATACGTTCACATTTGCGCTGCCTCCTGCTCCAAGCGTCACTGCGACGGCATCGCACAAGTAAGAGCCATCTGTGGCACAATCCGTCGGACGTTCGCAGGGCAGGGTGCACGAGCCCGAAAGACATAGATTGCTGGTGCAATCGCTATCGTTGGCGCAGGTGCTGCCAAGGGCTCCACCACCGACCGGCATGGCACACTCAAGCGCCACCGCAGCGCCGCTGCGATCCACGACACACACGTCGGTGCCACTGCAATTGCTCGTCGACAAACAAGGCGCAGCTTCAGGAACACATACGTCGAGCTCGACAGTGCCGCCGCCAGTCAGGGGAATCGTGCTCGAGGCACATTCAAACCCAACAGGGCAGTCGCTCTCGGTGCTGCAAGGATTGGCACATTGGTCGTTCAGGCAGATGCCTGACGCACAATCCGATCCGTTGGTGCACGCATCACCGGTTCCACCACCAGTATTCGGGCCACATGTGCCTTCACCGGTTCCCAAATCGATTACGCAAATCTCGGGCGCCGAACATTCCGCATTGGTGTCGCACGGCGTCACCACGGGATCGGTGTCGGTTCCCAGATCGATCTCGTTATTAAACACGTTGTTGGTGTTCGTCGTGTTGTTGAAGTTATTGGAGTTGCTCCCATTATTGATCGTCGACGACGGAGCGACGTCGTCGGTACATGAGATCGATAAGGATGACAAAACAACTATCACGGCACCAAATCTGCGCATCACAACCTCTTCTAAGGCACTAGCCTTTCACACCAAATCATCGAAGGTGGCCACTATAACGAGCCACACTGCGGATGCAAGCGCATGGCGCGCTGCGTCATATTCCGTGGTTCTGGCGTCAGGCCTAGAATACCTCGAAAAGCGACTTTAGCGTCCGCACGCAGCGTGATTGGTCCGCGGCCGCTAGCTTCAGTCCGCGATTCGTGTCCGCGTCATTTGGAGGGTGCGGCGAGTGAGGCTCGTTCCTTCACGAGCAGATATCCTCGGTTCTCAATCGTATCATGGGTGCGCATTGCAGCGATCAGCGCCTTCGACGGAACCCATACCCAAGGGGCTCGGAGCGGGTTCACATCCATGACCAAGAACGAGTCGCTCTTCTTATCATAGGCCGCAACCGGGGAGATGGCCGCCTCCGTCCTGACCAAGGAACGCGCGGCTGTAGTTGACGATGACATAATCACCGCCATGGCTGAGGTTTACGCGGAGTTCGTTGAGAATTTGTTTTTCAGGCGTTTCATCGCCGACAATCCGAACCGTCACATCCAACTCATGCAATTCAAGGATTTTGGAAAGCTGGCGCAATTGAATGCCGGGATCGCGCTTTCCTTTGGCGTCGGAAGCGCCATAGAACGTCGCTTCAGCCTCACTTTGTTGAAACGTTCATCAAAGAACGCTCGCTGGGTGTAGCGAGGATTCACAGGTTCCATCCCCTCGGGCAGTCCTTTTCGCATCGGTGCCGGAAAGCGCTGGTGTCTATAGGGCGTCGAGCGTCCCCAGCTGGGCGAATTGCATTCAACCCGAGCTCGTGGGACCGCATGTTCCCAAATTCATCTGCGGCTCGAACTGGTTCACGAGGGAAAAGAAGTCCGCCATGTACTTGCCCGTTAGGCGCCCCTTCGCCTGTGGCGCATCAAACGCGATGAGTTCTACCGACGTCATTTTGACTGGGCCCCAGCAAAAGCAGGAACGACAAGAAAGAGAACAACGGCAATGAATCTAGGTATCGAAATCTCAAAGGTTTTTCGCCGGAATGAAGAGGCACGTTCCTTCACCGACATCAATAAGTCACGGCGAACCACAAGTTTCTGGCCGTCGGGCTCGGCGCACCAGTTACGGATCCGGTCACCGGATCTGGCGTGAATATGCTCCAGTCTCCCCACGTCATACTCCAGCCTTCACCCTCAGAATTCTCGGGGTATGTTGCCCGCAGCGCCACGGTTTTCTGATGCCTACGGGGCGAAAGCCACTGTTGGCGTTAGTGTTCGAGATGGCACACGATGTGCTTCTATGTACTGAATTGGATGACATCAGGTGATTTTCGACCCCACCTGATAATTAAGCTACGATAACGCGGTCACGAACTTTGAGGGACACCATGAGGCAACTTGCCAAATCCACTTTGATCTTGCTTTTTGTTGCGTCGTTTGGCGCCTCGGGCTGTCCTTCTGACCAAGAACCAAAGCCCGTTGTCGATATCTTTCAGCCCGACTCTTTCGGAACGTTTGAGTACGTCCGGGAACCCGATATCGAAGTGCCTGAGCGCGTCGACTTCGGCGAAATGGAAGTGGGTCAAAGTGTGGTGATGCAGGTCGAAGTCACAAACCGTGGCAACGAAGTCCTCAAATTGGCCTCAGTGGAAACCTCAGCGGGATTTGACCTCGGAATTGGCCTTGTTGAAGAACGCCTGCCAGAAATCTCCCCAAACACCTCGATCGTCCTTGATGTGACGTTTGAAGCGTTTGATGAACAGATGCATCGTGGCGTGTTGGCAATTTCTTCAAATGACCCGGACGAACCACTGGTTGAGGTCGAGTTGGTCGCCAATCAACGATTCCCTTGCCTGCTTGTTGAGCCTGGTCGACTCGATTTTGGTGTCGTCGACCCAGAGGAGTTTTTTGTAGACACTGCCGTCGTTTCGAACTGTTCGACCCGCTCACGCACCACATTTTCAATGGGAGAATTACGCGCCACCCAAGGGCGGCAAGCCTTTTCTCAGGTGAATCGACAGGTCTATCGTGATGTGCAGCTCGAACCCGGTGAGTCAGTCGAGATTCAGTTTGCCTTCACACCACCTACATCGGGCGCGTTCGAAGCACGCACGCTTTTCACCAGCGACGACGAAGGCAACCCAGAAACCACGCTGACGCTGATCGGTCGCGGTCGTGATTTGGACGCCCCTCAACCTGTGATCGACGCGCTTAACTCCGAACGTGGAGTCACAGCGGTTGCAGATCCAACCGGCGATTATTTCGGACTCCCGCTCGACCATATGGAACTCTCCGCGGCGAACAGTCGCGACCCCGAAGGCGAGGAACTGTCTTTCACCTGGGCGTTGATCTCCCGTCCAATGGACAGTGCCGCGGTCCTGAGCGCTAATGACGGGGTTTTAACCGACCTTTGGCTGGATATCGTCGGCACCTACACCGTTGAACTCACAGCTTTTGCTGCCGATGGTCGAGTATCGACGCCTGCGATCATGATTTTGCACGCGACAGCCGATCAAGACGTCCATATTCAGCTTGTCTGGGACACCCCTAACGACCCGTTCCAACAAGATTCGTCGGGTTCTGACGTCGATGTTCATCTTCTGCACCAAGGCGGCGTCTGGAATGAAGGGCCATGGGACTGTTTCTGGCAAAACATGGAGCCCGACTGGGGCGTCCAGCGAGCAGGCACGAATGGTTGGAATGATGACCCAAGCCTCGACATCGACGACGTCGACGGTTGGGGACCCGAGAACATCAACTACGATAACCCGACCAGCGGAAAAACCTTCGAAGTCGGTGTCCATTACTTCAGCGACCATGGCTACGGCGCAAGCTTTGCCACAGTCCGCCTTTATGTCGGTGGGGCCCTCGTCCTCGAAGAACGCCGCCAACGCCTGCGCGACCAGGAATTCTGGCGAGTGGCTAAAATTTCGTGGCCGACCGGTCAGATCACGCCCATCAATGCCGTTACGAGCACCGTCCCCTAATGCCAGTTCAGACCAAGCCAATTATTCTGGGGGACAGAGCCAAAGCGCTCGGCAGCTATCCTCACGGCCGGATCGTGGGTGACCTGATTTTCCTGTGCGGAACATCATCTCGCCGCCCCGACAATTCCCATGATGGCGTTATCATCCATGATGACGGCCGGGTCGAACTCGATATCGAGGCCCAGACCAAGGCCGTGATCGAGAACATGCGCCGCTACCTGAATGCTGCGGGTGCCGACCTTGAACACCTCGTCGACCTGACCACGTTCCTGGTCAACATGGAGCATTTTGACGGCTACAACCGTGTGTACAACACGTATTTTAACGCCGAGACAGGCCCCACGCGCACGACTGTGGCCGTCCACCAACTTCCCCACCCTAACTTGCTCATAGAGATCAAAGGCATCGCCCGACTGCCATAGTTTGACGCCGGATTGTTGATTGCTGCGACGGACTCCTGCCTAGCTTTGCGGCCAAATCATTACGACTTCATCAGCCCAGCTGAGCCTTGATCGGGGCCACAAACACATCAGCCATGGTGGCAATCAAATCACGCAAAGGAGTGCCTTGCAGCGCAGGCTCATTGACCGCCAACTCGGTGCGACGATGAATCTCCTGCAAAGCATTTTCGAGCGATCCCGTCATTTTGAACAACTCTGAAACCCGTGTGATATCGTCCACCGTCACCGCGTCGCGGTCCCGACGCAACAGCTCCCGAAGCCAAGTCGCGTTGGCCTCCGAAGCATTCGCCAACGCGTGCACGACCAAGATCGAAATCTTGCCCTCGCCAATATCTGAGCCGGGTTTGTCGCGGCCCTTATCGCCATAAAGGTCAAGCACATCGTCCTGAATCTGAAACAACACGCCCAGATGTCCGGTGGCCCGTTCTAGCGCCTCGACGATTTCCTTCGAGGCGCCGCAGAATAAGGCTGCCCCGGCCACCGGTAGTGCAAAAAGTCCACTGGTCTTGCCTTCGACCATAACAAAATAATCGGACTCGCTGGGTCGCTCCAAGTTTTGCAGCAGAAACTCGCGCTCTTGGCCGTCGATCACCCGAATCGTTTCGCGGACAATTCGGTCGTTAAGCCGTTCCCGCTGTTCTGCGGTACCCTCGAGCTTCCGCGACAGAGCTAGGGTGTAATACAACATCGCGTCGCCAAGATTAATCGCGCGCGCGTCCCCGAATTTAGCCCAGATCGTCGGTAACCCGCGACGAACGGTGTCGCCATCCTGCAGGTCGTCATGCACCAAGGTGGCGTTGTGCAAGATCTCGCACGCCGCCGCAAAAGGCACCAAGAGCGCGGGATCAACTCCCAACGCCTCAGCTGTGGCCAAGGGCAACAAAGCGCGAAGCCGCTTTCCACCCGTCGACAGGTGATAGCGGGTCATTTCCACCAACGACGAGCCGCTCGGAGACATCTCAGTGACCGTGTCATCCAACAGGTTCATCACCGCGCTCAGGTGCTTTTCTCGGAGCAGCTCGATGCGCTGCATAAAGTCGATAGACATCAAAATATCTCAAAACAGTAGCGACACCTTGAGGATGCGTCGCTTTTTTTAAAGGTGCGTTTACTTGCGTCGACTCAAAAGTAATCCCAGCGCCATGACGCCGCCGCCGGCTGCGCCCATCATGCCCCATTTCAGCATACGATCTTGCTCTTCAGCTCGAGCTTTAGCTTCGGAGTAAGGCATATTAGAAAACGTCACCATCGAATAAAGCGGCATCCACTTGTTCGGGAATGTCTGCGCAAGCTGGCGGTCGACCTTCTTTTTAAACAAGAACATCGGGTCAGCGACTTTGGATCGCATTTCGAGGAAATTGTAGACCGCCAGATCCGCGATGGCGTCTGCATCGGGTTTACGAACCTCCGAAAAGTCTGCCGCTAACTGCCCCCAATTTGGAGCCTGCGCCTGATGCGTATGAGCCTCGATGAGATCGTCAATGATCCTGCAGTCCTCGAACGACGCATTCATGCCTTGCCCATAAAACGGCACCACAGCATGAGCCGCGTCGCCCACCAACAAGACCTGGTCGGCATGATGATAGGGCTCGCATTTGACGGTCACGAGGTTTCCGGTTGGGTTCGAAAAGAAATCTTCGACCAACGTTGGCATCAATCCCAATGCATCTGGGAAATGTTCGTGGAAAAAATCCACGACCTGATGTTCATCGGCTAGATTCGCGAAGCTGTACTCACCTTCCCAAGCTAAGAAGAGCGTCACGGTGAAACTGCCGTCTAGATTTGGCAACGCAATCAACATGAAGTCATGCCGTGGCCAGATATGCAGCGAGTTCTTGTCCATTCGCCAACCGCCATCAGCAGCCGGTGGAATCGAGAGCTCCTTGTAGCCATGCGACAAATAGTCTTGGCTGTAGTTAAATCGCCCCGACTTCATCAGTTGCTGCCGTACCGACGAATAGGCACCATCAGCGCCAAACAAAAACCGTGTTTTGATCTGCTTCTTTTTACCAGTTTGACGGTCTTCAAATGTCGGCGAACCGTCTTTGAGGTCGATATCGACGCATTTCTGGTCAAAGCGGAATTCGACATGAGGATGCGCATCCGCAGCATCCATCAACAACTCGTTGAGCGTCTGCCGTGAAACCGAGTTGATGAATTGGCCGGTGCGCCCATAGGGCTGCAGGTGCGTGTTGCCATCAACGTCATGAATCATGCGGCCGTGCATGGGGATACATTCTTCCATAATCCGCTCGCCCAACCCCACTCGGTTCAAGGCTGTTAACCCTCGTGTGGACAAGGCAAGATTGATGGACCGCCCCCCGGAGAATCCCGCGGTGCGTGAGTCTGCCCGATATTCATACACAGCGACGTGATAGCCGCGTCGTGCCAAAACAAGCGACAGGAGCGAGCCCGCCAGTCCAGCGCCGACAACGACTAGGGGTTCTTCACGTGTGGGTTCCATTCGTATCCTCAATCAAAGTTGCCGTTTTCGTCCGCCAATTCAGGCCGGAGTGTCAAGCGACCACGTTCATATTCGCAAGATCGCGGGGGCACGATGCAAGATGGCATCGTCGACTCCCATCGCTTGCATCGTTTCTAAGTTTTGCTGGATCGGGTTTTTGATGCGCGACAACTCTCTGGCCCGCTTCAATCCTATCTTCCGGGCAAATACCATCGGAGACACGGGCACCGGGAAATCACTGCCAAAAACCACGCGGTCTCGTGCCACAGGGTTGTCCAAGACTCGCGACAGGTACTGAAACCGCGATAACGACGCCATCGCCGAGATATCCCCGAACAGCCTCGGATATCTGGGCAACATCGCCGCCCAGCCAAAATAGTCCTCGCGTATCAGATGGGCAGTGCCCGCGCCGGCGCAATGCGCAGCAATGACCGTCACACCGCATTCCAATGGAACGCTCAACCGTTCCGGTTTCCCCCAAAGCTGATTCACCGGCGGAATCGTGTGTTCAAACGAAGTATGCGTCAGCAGCGGCACTTCAAGCTCGGCCATCCGCTGATAGAACGGTTTGAAGTCGGGGTTCGCCGGGTCAAAGTCCTGACTGTTGGGTAGCCATTTGATGGCCACCGAACCCGCTTCAACCACACGCGTCAGTTCATCGAGCGCGTCTTTTCTGCTCGGGTTCACCGAGCAAATCGGCAACAACTGTTCAGATTCCGAACAGACGTCCAACACATAATCGTTGGACACATAGACCTGAGTTCGTTTCCGATCCAGCTCGCCGTCGGTGTAAATTCCGTCCAAGCCCAGCACGCCAATCGCATCTACCTCGCTTTCATGAACCCAATCCACCAGTCGTTTTCGATACTTCGCGTCGAGCTCTTCGCGGGTTGTCCCGCCCAAACCAAGCACTCGCGTTAACAAGTGGTAAGCCACACCGCCTGACATCTTGGGACTGACAAAACAGCCATTGATCTCTTGAATCCCAATCAGGTGTACATGAACGTCGACAATCATCCGCACTCCGTTGCAGTGCCTTCTCATAACAAAATTTGCCACCTGTGTGACCAACTCTGACAATCTTGTCCGGTTTCTCACGACTCGCTTAACTCGTTTCGTTATTTGTGTATTTTTTTAAACACACAAAAAGCTAAACACTTTAAGGGGTTGTGGCGATGAAACCCTTGAGGAGGCACATTTCTGAAGAAAATTTTGAATTTGGCCTGCTTAATGCACATCTAACTATACAGAACGCTCAGGCGTTGGGTGACGGCATATCGCAGTCCCCGAATAGGAGGCCGCATGCTTCCCGATTACATCATCTACGACGAACTTAAGCGACTTCGCCGCGAAGAGCAGCCACGAGACGAAGAACGCCCCTTTCTTGAGCTGCC
>JBBKVQ010000289.1:0-3344 GCA_037968515.1 Bradymonadaceae bacterium | reverse complement strand
GTTGTCGCAGTGGGGATTACCGGGAGACCGCGAAGCTTTGCGCGTATTCCTTGCCTTCGCCGACACGCCTTGACCTCGGTATGCCAGAAATTGCTGTCCAACGTCTTAAACAATTCGCTTCCACGGCCGATAGTGTGTTCAGCGAATCGGTAGTCGCGACATTTCCACCATGGTCGTTGGCCTTTTCAAAAGTGGTCCCGGACCTCCGTACACGTCGTCGACTTCCAGCACTCGCCCATCGGGCCCTGTTCACGTAAGCTCCGGCGATGAATGACTCACTCAATATTCCTCAGGTTCTGCTTCGTGCAGAACGGTTAGTTGAAGAAGTTTCGCTTCATGGCAAAGCGTCCGATTTACAAGAACTTTTGGAGTTGTCATCAGAAGTTGAGCCCTTGCTGAAGTCGGTGAGCGGGGAGCTTTTTGCACGTGCAGCACTGACACTTTTGAGACCCTTTGCGCACACAGGTCGGTTGGGAGAATTGCATGGGCTCTATAATCAGGCGCTGAGCCACGCTGAGACCCCTGAAAGTTTAGCTTGGCTGCGAATTCGATTGGCTGAGTTGCATATCGGCTCAGGGGAGCCGCAACAGGGTTTGTTGTTATTGAAAACCACTTCACCCGTGTCACAGAACACCGAGTTGGCGTTTGCGTACGCCAAGGGGCTCGCGCATCGCGAGCTTGGCGAATTTAATGAGGCAGTTATTGAGCTCGATGCTGCGCTGAACGTGGCCGAGCAAGCTGGGAATCAACGAGGTCGTATCCTTATGTTGAACGCGCGGGCCGGGGTCGAAGTGCGGCGCGGGCGTCTCGAAGATGCCAATCCGTTTTATGAACGCTCATTGCATTTGGCTCAGCGTTATTGCCCCGATCAATGCCACGCGATTTTGTCGAATTTGGCTGCGACTCAATTGGAGTCCCGAAATTACGAACGCGCGATCGAGCTTTTCCTTTCGTTGATTGAATCGTCAACGATTGATGCCGACGATGAGGTGCTTGCGCGGGCGAACCTTGGGCTGGCCTACGTGTTATGCGGTCGCCTTGAAGACGCCAAAAAGACAAATCAACTTGTCGGCGAGTTGATGGATAATGGTTTTTGGAAAGGGGGCACCGCGCTTCGACATTTGGTGTTGGGCGCCATCGCTGTGATTTCTGAGGATGATTCCCGCGGACATCGGGCGTTTCAAGACCTGATACGAACCGCCGAACTCGAGAACCAAGCTGGGTTTATGAAGGTTGGCCGAGTCAGCCTTGGCGCATTGACCGGCAATTTCGAAGAGTATGAAAAGCAGGCCATTATCTCGTTGGCGGCCTGGGAGGCCATGCAGAATCAGCCCAGCGACGAGCCTATGAACGCGTTGGAGCGTGCGTTCATCGCGCGTAACGCGTCCGGATTTGAGCTGCGAAAAGACGTGACGGCATTCCAAATCGATGCGGGAGGTTGGGTTGACCTGAGCCGCCGTGGCCCTGCTCGCCGAATCCTGCAGACCTTGGTCGATGCTTATCCAGAACCCGTCGATGCATGGGTGCTTTTTGAAGCCGCATGGCCAGAAGTCCACGTGACCGACCCGTCGATGATGAGCAAGCTTTACACGACCATCCATCGACTAAGAGAGCTTGGTTTGACTGAGATCATCGAGACACGCGGTGAGGGCTACGTGCTCACACGTCGACCGACATCCGCGTCCTGACAGTTCCTTACAGTGCGCAATCAAAGACGCCATTTGAGATCGTCACGTAGGAACCCGGGAACGCCGACGAGCTTCGGTTTTCGAACAGTTTTCCAGAAGAAAACGTTCCATCAACCCGTTGCGCATCAGCACTGCAGGCCAAGGTCAGGTTCATGGTGGTGTTTCCGGTCGAAGCGATTCCATAGGTCTTATCCAGACTTCCGTTCACATAATGCTGATACGTGTACGTGTTGAAAGCTGAGGTGTTGAAGAGGCAAAACCCGATAGGGTCGGACTCGATATACATTCGCACCAGGTCGCTTCCATTGCTGAATTCCAGGTCCAACGTGTTGTTGGTCGTGTTCACATTGCAGGTGAAAAATGCGTTCGGCGTGTTTTCGTCGAAACTGATATTATGGCTTGTGCCATCGGCCAGTGTGACTGTCCAACTTGCCAAATCTTTGGCCGGCGCGGGCGTTTCGCACACGCCGCTCGTCGAACATGTCTGCGTTCCGGAACAGACGCCACACATCCCGCCACAACCGTTATTACCGCAAGATTTGCCCGTGCAATTTGGTACGCAGACAGCGGTGCAGGTACCGGTCGCATCCTCGCACGACTTACCCTGGGCGCAGGTTCCACACTCGCCCTCGCAGCCGTTGTCTCCGCAGGTTTTTCCGTCGCAGTTCGGAGTACACGTGTTGCAGTCAACGTCGTTGTCACAAAAGCCAGGACAGATGCCGTCCGCGATATTATCGCAATAACAATTCACACCTTGAGCGTCGTCACAGACGGTGCCCACGGGACACAAAAAGAATTCTAGGCCGCCGCCATTGCACTCGACGAGATCCGCTGACGCGGTGGCATCCAGGCAGCTCGCTTCGCCATCAGGCAGGGAACCGCAGTCGCACGAGACTCCTTCGTCGAAACTTAGGCACGCCGATCCAAGGTCTACCGGACATGAAATGAACACGTCGGCTCCGTCGTCACCACAAAAATGGGCGTCGTTACCATCGCAGCGATTATTGCAGGTTCCGCAATCTTCCACGCAGTTTTCGGGACTCTCGTTGGCCGCGCAGAGTCCATCACCGCAGGTTCCAGATGACTGGCAGTCCGCGGCGCACGACATCATGTCTTCCGAGGGCGCGCAAAAGCCGTCACCACAAACAACCGAACCGCAGTCCTGTGTGCAACTCATCGATTCGCCCAGTCCACAAATGCCGTCTCCACATGTCGCGGTCGTGGCACAATCTGCGGCACAACTCGTAGGCGTTTCTGTGGCGTCACACGAGCCATTGCCGCATTTTTGAACGTGGATAGGCGTTTCAGACTCCGAACAACCCACTAGAAATAGAACCAAAGCTAAGTACTTCATAAGACCTCCATTCATTGAAGGAAACCTTACGACTTTGGACCGTCATGTTCGCGGTGCCGTGTCTTACACTTTCTTACACCACTGAATTTAATTTTGGTTAAATCCCGTCATTCGCCTGCTGACGCTGGGCGAGCGGCAAAAATCGTGACCACGTAGGCACAAGCGCCGACAACCAATAGCACCGTGTACCCAAACGTCATGGCTGTCAGCATGCCAAACGCCGTCGCGAACACGCCCGACACACCATTTACCGCCCAGGCCCAAGGGATCAGCTCGTTATGACCGGTCTGTTCCAGCTCCCG
>JBBKVQ010000288.1:0-4251 GCA_037968515.1 Bradymonadaceae bacterium | reverse complement strand
AGGTCTTTGGCTTCTTTGAGGCCAAGACCAGTCACTTCGCGGATTGCTTTGATGACCTGAATTTTGTTTTCGCCGAAGCTCTTAAGAACGACGTCGAATTCAGTCTGCTCTTCAGCAGCTGCAGCGCCTGGACCGGCAGCTGCCATCATCACAGGAGCAGCTGAGGCAGCCGAAACGCCCCATTTTTCTTCGAGTGTCGAGACAAGCTCGGTGAGCTCGATGACGCTCATGTTGCTGAGAAAATCGATAACTTGGTCTTTGCTGAGATCTGCCATGATAGGTCTCCTTATGTGCCCGCCAACGCGGGCATTATTCTGAAATGTTCAATTTCGTTAATTAAGCGATGTCTTGTTTGCGAGCCTGAAGAACCATAACAAGGTTCTGAGGCA
The DNA here is from genome assembly GCA_037968515.1 of Bradymonadaceae bacterium. Lineage (GTDB taxonomy): Bacteria > Myxococcota_A > Bradymonadia > Bradymonadales > Bradymonadaceae > JBFFMO01. Next base: position 3,862 of record JBBKVQ010000288.1, on the reverse strand, counting down.
CCGCATTGAGAGTCCGAACGAACTTCGTAGGAACTGCTTGGAATACACCGAGCAATTTCGCCTGAAGTTCTTCCCGCGAAAGCATATCCGCGAGCATGTTTACGCCAGCCTTATCAATTGCGCCTGCACCCTGAAGGTAGCCGCCCTTGATAATCAGTTTGTCGTTCGTTTTTACAAACTCACGAATGATTTTCGCAGGAGTCGGAGCGTCTTCCGTGCTCCATGCGATGGCCGAAGGTCCCGTCAGGTACTCGCCCAGGGCTTCCATCTCGGTACCAGCCAACGCCAAACGCACAAGTGTGTTTTTGACGGTGTGGTACGAGACACCTGCTTTGCGAAACTCCCCACGGAGTTGATTCACGGTGTTGACGCCCATCCCGACGTGGGATGTGACAATCACCGATTTCGCGTCGGCGAGACCAGCGCGGAGCGTATCAACCATCTCCTGCTTTTCGGTCTTGTTCATGTGTCCTCCGTATTCCTGCCAAGTGGCAGGATAATAAAAAACCCTCACGAGCGTAGGAGCTGGTGAGGGTTCATTTGGAGGCGTGTTCGAAGTCGACTCGGCCCATAGGGTCGGCGTGACAACTGGCGTTAACCTGAACACGTCTCCGCGGGAAATTAAGAGAGCTTTGCTCTCACCAGCTTCTTCGACGCGAGTCGATTCGTAACTAAATATTTTTCGCACATCAGCGCGAGGTCGGCTTTAGACCAGATCTCGGAACTGACGTCAAGACAATGAATCCGTTTTCACGAATCCCAGGTCTTAAAGGTGGTTCAGCGCGAACCCTGCATCGATTTTTACTGAAGGTCCCATCGTCGACGAAACGCCGATAGACTTAAAGTAGGGAGCCTTTGCACTTGCTGGCTTAAGCCGAGCGAGCATCTCAGCGACGGCATCCAGGTTCTCCTGAAGCGCGTCAGCGGTGAAGCTTGCACGTCCGATCGGGATATGGATGATTCCGCCCTTATCGACGCGGAAGTCCAAACGACCAGCCTTGAGCTCTTTGATGATCTTTTCGACATCAAAAGTAACGGTTCCGCTCTTCGGGTTCGGCATCAGACCGCGAGGTCCAAGAACACGACCGATGCGACCGACTTGGCCCATCATGTCCGGTGTTGCCACGGCAACATCGAACTCGAACCAGCCCTCGCCGATTTTCTCGACAAGGTCATCCGAACCCACAAAGTCAGCACCAGCTTCACGAGCTTCGGTTTCTTTGGCGCCCTTGGCGAAGACGAGAACGCGTGTCGCTTTACCCCGGCCGTTAGGCAGGACAACCGATCCGCGAACCATTTCTTCAGCATGGCGTGGGTTCACATTGAGATTAAATGCTGCGTCTACCGACTCATCGAATCCAGCGGTTGCCATGCTCTTAACGAGCTGCATCGCTTCAGCGAGAGGGTGACGCACCATGGGATCGCGCTTAGCAGAAGCTGCGGTATATTTTTTTCCGTGTTTTGGCATGGCTTAATCCTTGACTACGTCAACGCCCATCGAACGGCAGGTACCAGCGACGGTATTGGCTGCCATTTCAAGGTCATCACAGTTGAAGTCAGGCAGCTTGATGGCTGCGATCTTCTTGACTTGATCCCACGTAAGCGAGCCGACCTTATTACGGTTCGGAACGCCGCTACCACTTTTGATACCGAGCTCTCTCAAGATGAGGAAAGAAGCTGGAGGTGTCTTGGTGATGAACGAGAACGAGCGATCTCCGTACACAGTGATGATCACTGGGATACGGACGCCGATCTGATCTGAAGTCTGCGAGTTGAACGCTTTGCAGAACTCCATGATGTTAACGCCGTGCTGGCCTAGCGCAGGACCCACTGGTGGAGCAGGGTTTGCCTGTCCGCCGGGTACCTGAAGCTTAATTTGCCCCACTATTTTTTTTGCCATGTCGACTCCTGTGTCTGGCCGTCATCTAGACGGGTTGCAGTCTGCGTTGGCATTGCGAATCATGACAAAGATTCACGCCAACTCCTGCGTCTGATCGGGTATTTCCCGACGAAAAAAGCGCCGTCCTTCTACAGTCCGGCGCTCATATTCGCAAGATCTACTTGCGGAATAATTATTCTTCGACGGCGGCGACGACTTCTTTGTAAGAAAACTCAACCGAGGTAGGTCGTCCGAAAATCTGGACGTACACCTTGAGTCGCTCTTTCTCTTCGTCGACTTCCTCAACCACACCGGTGAAGTCTTTGAAGTTTCCTTCCAGAACTTTCACCTTGTCGCCCTGGCAATAATTGACCCGGGTCTTGGTGCTGAGCGCGCCTTCTTCGATTCGCTGAGTGATTTGCTTGACCTCGTGCTCTGGCACGGGGGTGGGCTTGGTCTGCGAACCGCCAATGAATCCCACGATTTTTGGCGTGTTTTTAACAACGTGCCAAGTCGTGTCGTCCAGGTCCATCTTCACGAAGATGTAACCGTTATAATATTTCTTCTTAACTTCACGTCGTTTGCCGTTACGCATTTCAACGACGGTTTCCATCGGTATAAAGATTTCCTCGAATTGGTCCGCATAGCCCGACGACTTAATACGCTCTTCGAGCGCCAGGCGAGCTTTGTTCTCGTAACCCGAGTAAGTCTGAACGATGTACCATTTCATATCACCCATTTCCGTACCTCGTTCAGCTGTGAATCAGCAGTAGATCAGTGAGGAAACGCCAGATGGTGTCCATACCGAACAGATAAAGGCTCACAACTACCGTAAACAAACCGACAATCAGTGTGGAGCGCTTGGTCTCCTCGAATGAAGGCCAGCTCACTTTCTTGAGCTCGATCACCACTTCAGCCGTATAAGCTTGGTAGTCTTCGCGCTTGTACAAATAGACCATCAAGCCCACTGCGCCAGCGAAAGCGAGCAGCGTTGTCAGAGTGATTGTGTTGCCGACGATTGAAACATCGGGCAACTGTTCGAACGATTCCCAGATCTGTTCTACAAGCTTGTTAAAAACCACCACCGCAATGATGAAACAGGCGGCGTAGAACAAATTCACGTATCGGGAGACTTCCATCGACATTTCTCCAAAGTGAGTCAAAAAACTCATCTTCGACTGTAGCAGGGGCGGGGGGACTCGAACCCACGGCCGCTGGATTTGGAATCCAGTGCTCTACCAACTGAGCTACACCCCTGTGGATGCCCAGTGCCTCAGAGGGACAAAAGGAACTCACGTTCCCTCTCTCCTTTGAGATTATGCACTAAGCCCAAACATCCGGCCTTGCGGCCGGAATTCGTTGATTAGGCGATGATTTCGACGACCACGCCGGCACCGACAGTTCGGCCACCTTCGCGGATAGCGAATCGAAGTTCTTTTTCCATCGCGATTGGGTGGATGAGTTCGCCTTCAACCGTCACGCGGTCACCAGGCATAACCATCTCAGTTCCCTCAGGAAGCGAAACGATTCCCGTCACGTCAGTCGTACGGAAGTAGAATTGTGGGCGGTAGCCCGTGAAGAACGGAGTATGACGTCCGCCTTCTTCCTTCGACAACACGTAGATTTCAGCCTTGAACTTGGTGTGCGGAAGCACAGAACCTGGCTTAGCGAGAACCTGACCGCGTTCAATGTCTTCCTTCTTCACACCGCGAAGAAGACAACCGACATTGTCACCAGCCTGACCTTGGTCAAGAAGCTTACGGAACATTTCAACGCCAGTGACGGTCGTCTTTTCCGATTTAGGCTTCAGACCGACGACTTCGATTTCGTCGCCGACCTTGACGATTCCGCGCTCGATACGACCGGTGACGACAGTTCCACGACCCGAGATCGAGAACACGTCTTCAACAGGCATCAAGAATGGTTTGTCGATTTCACGCTCAGGAATTGGGATGTATGTATCCACAGCTTCCATGAGTGCGA
>JBBKVQ010000287.1:0-13444 GCA_037968515.1 Bradymonadaceae bacterium | reverse complement strand
CGACAACTCGGCAAATACGTCTATGACTTGATCATGGCGCGCGAGAAGCTTGAGTAAACAGCCGTTCGGACGTCAATGAGTTCACCAAACACCAAAAATCTGGTGGGCCAAGTCTTTGGGAACAGGTACCGACTGATGGAGCCGCTTGGCAGCGGCACCATGGGCTCTGTGTATCGTGCCGAGCACGTGCACATGAAGAAGGTGGTAGCCGTCAAAGTCTTGCATGCCACGCATGTCAAAGATGCGGAAGTCGTTGAGCGATTCCAGCGGGAGGCCCAGGCTGCGGCCAACATCGATCATCCCAATGTCTGTAAAGCGACCGACTTCGGTCAGCACGACGGTGACACCTACTTTTTGGTGATGGAGTTTGTGGACGGACGTCCGTTACATGATGCCATCAAAGCAGGCGAGGATTTTTCGGAACTGCGAGCAATCCACGTCGCCAAACAGATTTGTGCCGGCCTGATTCGTGCTCATGACCTCGGTGTCGTCCACCGTGACCTCAAACCCGAGAACGTCCTGCTTGTCGAGAAAGACGGAGACCCCGACTTCATCAAAATCACCGATTTTGGTGTCGCACAGGTCCGCCTTTTTAAGGATGCCGCTCGGCTAACCCAAGCAGGGGTCGTCTACGGATCACCTCTCTACATGTCCCCGGAACAAGCCAGCGGCAAGGAAGTTGACCATCGCGCGGATTTATACAGCGTAGGCATCATGCTGTATGAGCTGCTGACTGGAAAACTCCCCTTCTACGCAAAGAGCCTGACGATCGTGTTGAACATGCATCTTCAGGATCCGCCCGCACCGTTCCGCGAAGCCAACCCGTTTAAGCCCATTGATGTTGAGCTGGAACAGACGGTCATGCGGCTTTTGGCCAAACGGCGCGATGAACGTTTTCAGTCCGCAACCGACCTCTACGAGGCTCTCGACCGAATCGAACGACGTCTCAAAGGCATAGGCGCACCCAAGGCAAAGCGGCAAGACAGCGGCCTTTTTCGTGCGGCCATTTTTGCGATTGTCATCGTGTTGAGCGGAATCGGTGTGGTCTGGGGCGCTTGGTCCTTGGCCGGTTTTCATAAACCCGAGGGCGCCAACGCAGCGCAATCTGAAGAAGAACGCGCAGGGGACGTACTGAAACCTGCACGCGAAGTGCTGGTCAGCGGTCCCGAAATCACTCAAAAATTGGCCAACTTCAAAGAAGACAAAGAGCACGGTTTTGACGATCTCCAAGATTGGGCAAAACAGCACGCGTCCGATTCCCATGCGCAATTTGCTTTCGGCCGGGCTTTGGCCGAACAAAATCGTTGGGACGAAGCATTTATCGCATTTGGCAAAGCGATCGAGCTCGAACCTCGCTATGCCAAAGACCGTGAGCTCCTCGACGAGGTCATGCGCCGTTTTGAGGATAACGACGATCAAGCCGCAACCCAGGCCGTCACGTTCATCGACAAATATGTCCAAGAGGCAGCCAACTCGCGCTTGGCAGCGTTGGCCGAACATCACCGTTCACGCAAGATTCGCCGCCGTGCATTAAGCGCACTGAAAGAATCAGGTCGTTTCGAGAAACTCCAAGAGTGGAACCAATTGACCATCAACCTGCGCCATGCGGTTGAGTGTGAGGAGAATCGCAACTACATCGTACGAATTGGGGAACTCGGAGATTCGCGAGCCCTATCGTCATTGCAGCGGTTTAACGCCCTCCCCCGCAACGGTTGTAAGGGTGAAGATTGCTGGTCGTGTCTGCGCGACGAGCTGCGCACGTCCATTGATAAGCTGAAGACCAAAGAAGAAAACTAGCCTTCGATATCGACAAATTCGAAGTGCTTGCCGTGCCCGTTTCGAAACGTGTACCGGGTTCCGTAAACATCTGGTTCCCGGCTAATTTCGTAGTCCGGCACTAGCTCAATCTTTCCGCCGCCACCTGGCAAATCGACCACAAAATCGGGAATCCCCATCCCGCCCATTCGTCCGCGAAGATGGTCGAGAATCTCGATACCTTTGCTTAGTGGTGTGCGGAAATGTGTGATGCCCTGAGCCATATCGCATTGAAGCATGTAGTAGGGCCGGCATCCTGCCTTCAAAAGCGCTCGATTAAGCGCCACAACGGTCTCGATCGAGTCGTTTACTCCCTTTAGCAACACCATTTGGTTACCTAGGACGCAACCCGCACCAAGCAAGAGGTCCAACGCGGTTGCTGCCTCGGTTGTGACCTCTTGTGGGTGATTGAAATGGGTGTGCACGTAGACCGGACGATGTTTCGACAGGATCGCCGCCAGATCCGGCGTGATTCGCTGTGGCAACGTCACTGGATTGCGGGTGCCGAGTCGGATCACCTCGACATGGTCAATGGCACGCAGCGCGCCAAGCAATGAGTCGAGGCGCTCGTCAGACAGCGTGAGTGGGTCTCCGCCCGAGACGATCACGTCACGAATTGAAGTGTTGCTGCGGATATAATCAAGACCGTCTTCGATTTGGGTCTTTGAGGCCGCGGTTGTCGGGTCGGCAACCTTTCGCTTCCGCGTGCAATGGCGGCAATACACCGGGCAATTATGGCTGACATAGAACAACACACGGTCCGGATATCTGTGCGTAATTCCTGGCACTGGCATGTGTGCTTCTTCGGCGAGCGGGTCCTCGAGTTCAAAGGGGTACTCGATGAGTTCTTCGGGTCCTGGTATGGCCTGCCGGCGAATCGGGCACGAAGGATTACGCCTATCCATCAGGGCTGCGTAGTGCGGCGTCACTGCGACCCGAAATCGCACACCCGCGGCGACAAACGCGCCACGTTCGGCGTCACTCAGGTCGAGCAGTTGCTCAAGAACATCCAATGATCGCACTCTATTTTGCTGCTGCCAGTGCCAATCGCTCCAGTCTTGGGCGCTCACGCCCTCCCAAAGCAGTGGCCGAGCTTTGTAGGTGGAAATCACGAAAGTGGCCTGAAACTCAACAAAAGGGGAACCACCTGATCGGCAAAGCCGAAGTTCAGCTCCACATTGCCTACGAGGTCCCCATGACGGTTGACCAACTGGCCCTTTAGCATCGACATCGAACTAAACGGGCGAAGGGCGTTGAACGTCGCTTCAAGTTTGCACCGATGACCACCTCGGTCTGCGTCTTCGAAGCCGAACTCGTAGCTGATGCTGCGTGCAGACAAAACCTTCACTTGAACCGTTCCTTCGATGGCGACGTTCGTTGCCAGATCGTCAAACCAAGCCATGCCCTCGAGGTGTCCCGAGAAATCTCCGGTGAGGACGTTTCGAAACTCGAGATCGACGCTCAGCTGGAGCGGACGCGTTTGATCGTCGACCGGGGAATGCCAGTGACCATCGAGCTTCTGAGACACAGAAAATCCGAACGAACCTTGCTCACGAATAATGGCATCGGTCTCGGTATCGTAGCGCGGCACCCAACCATGTTCCTGATACCACCGCACGGTTTCGCCGATACCTTCGCGGAGGCTCGGGTACTCGGGGGCCCATCCCAACGCCTTCAATTTACCGGCATCCACGACGGTGTCCTCGGCCACATAAAAGACGGCGTTTCGGTCGAGTTTTGGCCTCAATGGGGAATCGAGTTGGTACCTAGCACAGACGCGTTTCCAGATGAGCCGCAACACTTGTCTGATCGTCTTTTCAACGTAATCTCGGTCCACTACCGGTGAAAACGCGACCAAAATGGCGCCGTTTGGAAACGGAACCAAGGGACCGATTGGCAATTCGTACGCTTCGGAGATCGCGGTAATCACTTCGCCATTTCCGAGTGGAGTGTCGTCACCTACGTTGAAGACTTGTTCGTAACATTTGGGATTGCCCAGCACCGCCATCGTCGCTGACGCGAGATCTGCGACATGACACCAGTTCACCCTGGCCCCGCCAGTGAAGCCAGGCAGCAGCGGCATGAAATTTCGCAGGATCGGCGGAAGTGTGACGAGCCCGGCGCTCATCGACACACAATGCGGCCCGTAAACAAGAGCCGGCCTCAGGATCGTCCAATGCGTGGACACGGCGCGCGTTGGAAAGACACGTTCGCCCTCAACTTTGGTTTCCTCGTAGGGGTTACCGGGGAAGATCTTCGCGTTTTCGTCCCTCAACCCTCGAGCAGGCTCGTAAATCTGGCCAGTGCTGAAGTGAACAAAATGCGCCACGCCCTCGGCTTCACAGGCTTCATACAGCGACTCGACGAGGTCGACGTTCGTGACCACCAGTTCGTCGTAGGTTTCAGAGATTCCAACCATCGCTGCGGTATGCACGACGGCCTTGCAGCCTTCTACGAGGGGCCGCAGCTTCATGTCGACTAGGTCGCCTTGAATCCACTCTACACCGTCCAAGTCCACCAGTTCGGCGACCATGGAGTCGGGCTGCTTGAGATCGACGGCGCGCACCTCGCATCCGGCGTCGACGAGCGCTTGGACAATATGCCGACCGACGCCCCCAACTGCGCCTGTCACAAGGACGAGGTCGCCGGGTTGAATTTGTCTCTTTACGGCTGTGCGTGCCATGGGTCCTCCTACGGCAGACGAATTAACACACGGCCTCCGGCCCAGCAACGCACATGCAAAGCGGCGATCAGCCGCGAAGGCACTCAAATACTCCCAGCGAGTGCCCAAGTCGATCGCGTGTATTCTGCGCATGCGCACTCCGCGATACAGAGTTATGATATGTGGTCCCGTTTTCAGGAATTCTGGTCCATGCTTCGTGGTGTCGTTCATCAGATCGATCTCTCAACCGAGCGCGCCGAGTGGCGCACTCTGATTGATATGTTGCGTTCGGTCGCTTTGACCAATCCGGATCGTGGGCTCTATTTGACCGACGATCGCGGAGGCCAAGAGTTCCGGACGTATGCACAGATCAGCGAAAGCTCGATGCGAGTGGGTGCAGCCTTAGAGCGCCACGGTGTCCAACGACACGACCGGGTGCTGCTGGCCATGAGTTCTGGTTTCGGGTTCATCGAGGCTTTTTTTGGCACGATCGCTATCGGCGCCACTCCGATCCCCATCGCCCCGCCTACCAATAACGCGGACTCGCGAACCAATCAGGCCGAATTTTTTGTGCGTTTTGCGGGTCGAATGAATGCATCGGCTGCGGTTTTTGATTCGGGGACCGGCGAGACCGTCAAGCCGCCAAAATACGGGCCGCTGAAGCTGGTTTCGGATTTGCCCAGCCTTCTTGAGTCTACGCCGATGGGCGCTGCGCCGGAATTGCGAGGCAGCCTTCCAGAAATCGCCTGGATTCAAACAACTTCCGGGGCCACTGCCACCCGTGGTGCCGTTCGGGTGTCGCACGCCAACGTGCTGAGCAACTTAGAGGCCGTTGGGCTTGCGCTGAATGTGACGTCGAGTGATTTCGGCGTCTCGTGGTTGCCTGTTCATAATACGATGGGTCTGGTCGGCGGGTTACTCTTCAACATTTATTGGGGCCTCGACATGGCGCTGCTCACGCCTGAGCGCTTCATGACTCGGCCTGACGAATGGCTCTTAGCGATTTCAAGGCATCGAGCGACGTTGGCCGTTGCCCCGAGCTATTCCTATTATTACGCGGCACGTCGAACCCAGAACTCGCACCTGAACGGCATCGATCTATCATCATTGCGGGTCGCGATGATGGGCGGAGAGCCGGTTCATCGACTTCATGTCGAGGCGTTCCTAAAACGTTTTGCAAACTGTGGCGTTCGGGCAGACGTGTTTCTGCCGGTCTACGGTATGGCTGAAGCGACACTTGGCGTGACTTTCGGCGGGTTGAATCAAGCGTTGCACTTCGATCTGGTCTCGCGATTCGACCTTGAGCCGGGTGATCAAGCTAACGCGGTCAGTCAAAGCACCAAGCTCAGTGACCGCGGTGAAGTGTGCTGTGTTGGCAAGCCCATGGCCAATGTCGAAGTCAAAATCGTGGATCGGATGGGGACCGAGGTCGGCGAGCGAGTGGTCGGCGAGATTTGCGTTCGCGGGCCCAACGTCATGCTTGGCTACGACGATTCTCCAGAATCCAGATTAGGCACGGATTTGACTCGCATCGATGCGGGATGGCTGCGAACCGGTGATCAAGGCTACGCGGCAGCCGGCGAGTTATATGTGATCGGCCGAAGCTCAAACATTCTGAGGACGCGCGACGGTCGGAGCATCTCGCCTGATGAACTCGAACTGGTGGCTAGCACAGTGGATGGGGTGCATTCGGCCGCGGTGGTGGCGTTTGAGGTCCCAGACGGCATCGTCGTAGCGTTTGAAGCCCAGGAAGGGACCGACGACGAGGAGCTGCTAGCCGCGTTGGAACAGAGGGTCGAGCAGAACTGCGGAATCAAACCCACGTTTGTTCGGGTCTCGACTCGTTCCATTCCCAAATCTCCCAGCGGTAAGATTCGACGACATATTGCCCGAGAATTGTTCATTAATGACATGCTCGACCGTCGCAGCAGAAATGGCGGCCTGGGATTCGATCGACTGCTCACCCGATCACGCCATAATATCTTAAAGCTCGGCAAGACTGTGACCGAGCGAGTGCAGTCCTTGATCAAGAAAGACTGACCTGCACCGCCAGAAATGTCAGGTAGCGCCCCTCTTGCATCGACGTGGGATAGGGGTGATCAGGCGACTGAGTTCCGACATAGATTGTCGAAAGCCGGCGTCCGGTTCTTGCCTGCACGTTCGACATGACCCGCTCCAATTCGAATAGGCCGATCGCTTCGGAACACGAGCCGATGCACAAAACACCCTCCTCGATGATCCTGACGGCCTGAATCGCAAGCGACTCATAGAGTCTAAGCGCACCAGTCGTGTGCTTCTTGGAGGGCGCAAGTTTGGGCGGATCGAGGATCACGACATCAAATTTGGCTCCACGATCGAACGAAGACCTCAAGAAATCGTCAACCTTTGACTGCTGCGCATGGATCTCGAATTCGTTGATCACAGCGTTTCGTCGAACGGCATCACATGCATCTGCAGATGAATCCACACACACGACTTCCGTTGCGCCACCGGCGGCGGCGTGCAATCCAAATCCGCCACTGTAGCTGTAGGCGTCTAGAACCCGCTTACCGCGAGAGATCCCAGAAACCCACTCGCGATGGATCCGCATATCAGCGTAATGCCCGGTCTTTTGCATACGATCCGTAGGGATCACAAACGTCACTTGGCCCTCGGTGACCTCGACCTCGTCCGGACCGGCGTCGCCTTCCCATCCAAATTCAACCGAAAAACGCTCCTTGGTCGCCACAAACTCAGGGGGTGGAATGCGAAGAATATGATGCGACGGAAAAACGCGGCGCAACGCTTCAACGATCACGGCAAATCGTCGAAACATCGGCGCTGTGGTGATCTGAACCGTCAAGACACTACCCAAATGATCAACAATCAGGCCCGGTATGTTGTCACCTTCGCTGTTCACCAACCGAAACGCGTTGCGATCGGGACTACCCAGCCCAAGGGTCCTGCGTCGATTCAACGCGCCTGTGATCGCTGCTTCAAATTCAGCCACGCCAAGAGGTGCATTCAACGAAGGGCACATCCGAATGCGAATATCGCTATGTTCGGACAAGAGCCCAAAGCCAAGCGCCCTGCCCTCGTCGTCGAGCACCTCGACAAAATCATCGCCGGGCTGGACCACTTTGGAGATCGCACCCGAGAACACCCATGGATGTCCGCTGACCACGGGCCACGATTTTCCGGGTTTAAGTGTGACTTGGGTCATTTCGAACTCGGCTGCAGGTAGGTTTTGACAAAAAAAAAGCCGCCCGAGGGCGGCAGAACCAAGTTCCAGAAGGAATTAACGCTTCGAGAATTGGAAGCGTGCACGAGCGCCACGCTGACCGTATTTCTTTCGCTCTTTCTCGCGAGCATCGCGAGTCAGGAAACCGCCACGCTTAAGCGTCGCACGGAGTTCCATGTCGTAAAGCGTAAGGGCACGCGAGATCCCGAGTTTAACGGCATCTGCTTGACCTGTTTTGCCACCACCACAGACGTTTGCGATTACATCGAACTGACCGAGAGTCTCGGTAAGGACCATGGGTGATCGCACGATCATCATGAGGGTGTCGCGGTGGAAATAATCGTCACCTGACTCATCATTAACAATGACTTCGCCATTGCCAGGACGCAGGAAAACGCGGGCGCGGGCCGACTTGCGGCGTCCAATCGCGTGAAACTGTTCTATCTTCGCCATGAGTTACTCCGGTTCGTCCTTAGACGAATCAATTCATCAAAGTTCGAGTTTGACTGGCTTTTGCGCCGCGTTCTCGTGATCAGGACCGACGTTCACTTTAAGCTTCTTGAGCATCTGCCGGCCGAGAGGGCCTTTTGGCAACATACCCTGAACCGCATAAGTGATCACGAGTTCAGGCTTCTTCTCGAGAAGGTCCTTCAACGCGATTTCCTTAAGTCCACCCGGATAACCGGAGTGACGTCGGTACAGTTTGTCTTGAAGCTTATTGCCAGTGACGGCAATCTTTTCGGCGTTCACGACAACAACAAAATCTCCGGTATCAACATGCGGCGTGTACTGCGGCTTGTTCTTTCCACGGAGAATTTTCGCAATCTCTGTCGCAACGCGACCGAGAGTCTTGCCTTCGAGGTCGATCAGGTGCCACGCACGCTGAACTTCTTCACTTTTGGCACTGTAGGTCTTCATTATCTTTCCAATGCATCGCTGGGGCCCTGCCTGTATCGGCGGGCGAGTCCCAAAACCAAGGGCGGTTGGTATAGCTATTGTGGTTCCCGATGTCAACAACCGGGGGCGAAATTCAGAGGCGATGACTCGCCAGGTAATCCCTTGCCTGTCCTGACAAGGGGTCGTTGGGATGAAACTCGACGAGGTCTTGAAGCGCGGCAGTGGCCTTCTTCATGTCGCCGAGCGCAATATAGCAGTGCGCGAGCAGGGTTAGTGCCTTTGCATCAAGTCCAAGTCCGTTAAAATCTTTAAGCAAACCGGTCAATCGTGCTGCCGCCGCGCGATAGTTCGATTTCTTCAAATAGAACTCAGCGACGTATAATTCGTGATCAGCCAACTGGCGACGGACGAGCGAGAGTTGCTTCTTCGCTTCCCCGAAATATTTGGATTCGGGATACTTCGCCATGAAGAATTTCAGTTCTCGCTGAGCGTCTCGTGTGCGCGCCTGATCTTTTTCGTAGGAAGGAGGCATGAAGAACCAATCGTCTGGCACCTGACCGACAAAAGCTTGAGCGACCCTCCAGGCAGCGTAAGGCACTTCAACGTGGCTCGGGTGCAACTTAATGAAGCCCCGGTACTGTTCGATCGCTGTCGCGAATTTCTCTTCGCCAAAGTAGACATCCCCAAGTCGAAGCTCGGCCAAGGGAGCATATTGGGAGTACGAGAAGCGCGCGCGCACTTGATTGAATAGGCGAGCCGCATCCAAATAGTCGGCGTCGGCGAGCTCGCCGAGGCCTTCTTCATAGGTGGCTTTTGCGGCGGCTTGATAGGTCGCTGCCTGCGCATCTTGCTCTTGAGCTGTCACCGACGTCGGAAACGCCAGAAGTGCTACAATTAATATGATCCAAGTTCGCATGCCATCCTCGTAAATCGCGGGCCGAATCCTAGCCTCGGGACCTCGGTTCTGCAACCCCTAGTCAGAAACACCCAACCCACAGCCTTTTAGTCGTTTCGCAGTGGATAATAGATACTCCACCCTGAACGACATCTATGTCCGATGGAACTTTTGGCTTGGACTGGCGAGTGAGCAGGGAAAACTTATAATACACTTTAAAATCAACACCTTAACAAAAAACAACTTGAGTGGCCCGGTTATTGAACTACTGAATAGCGTTGAGAATGAATTGGCGTGTCGACTTGCGATATGGCCTGAATGTCTAGTGATACAATGGATGATGGATTTTTGGATTTTGAGTGTGAACTCGGGCGTTAAGGCGCCCGAGTCCGCACTACATCTGGCTTGATATCCCGAGGAATCGGCGGTAGACGGCGTGTAACGGAATCCTTAGGGCGTCCTCGGTTTGTTGCCGACGACGCGTTGTTGACGTAACGTCGGGTCCGCAAATTGACCCAAAACTTGGATGAGGAACTTATGAAAAACTTTAATAGACTACTTGGTTTGATTTTTGTCGGGCTTGCCAGCACTGCGATGTTTGTCGCTTGTGCTGACAGCACCGAAGAGAGTTGCTTGCTAGATACGGATTGCTCCGCCGAGTTCGTATGCGAGAGCGATATCTGCGTGCAGACCTGTGCAACTGTCGCTGACTGTCCCGTTGGAGACAAATGTGTCGCACGTCCTAGCGGCGGCAGCGAGAACGTTTGTGTTGTCGACCCGACCTACAACAACACCAACACGAACAACACGAACAACACGAACAACGTCACAGCTGATCCTGTCTATGTTGCTTTGATCAAAGACACCACAACTGGCGTCGGTTGCGATGGCGACAATCCTGGAAGCGACCTCATCTATGTTTCGCTTGAAGCTGACGATGGTACGGTTAAGGGCTACGGCGAAGCCATCTACGAAGACTACCTTGGTGACGAAAACGTCTACACACTTGGTGCAAACCTTGATGGCGCTGCTCCAAATAGCACCAACACCTGCCCAGAGTTCAACGAAGACAACGTGACCGCCCTTGGTTGCGGCGGAGCTGTCGGTGTTCGCTTCCTCAACAACGGAACGCCAGTTCCAATCGAGCTTGACGACCAAATCCGTATTTATGAATTCGGCGGACAGTGCCCTACTGGAACCACGGTTGATGCATTCGACCTTGTCCTTTGCAGCGACACCGATGCGGTCGTGAACGACACCAACATCTCAAGCTGCACCAATACGCTTGCTGGTGGTGAAGGCGAGACCGTCATCACGATTACCTCGTTGTTCTAAGACATCTGTTGCTGGTTCAAAGGCCCACTATTTAAGTGGGCTTTTTTTTTTCTCGATGCATTGAAGTGACCTCTTTCGACGGGTCAAAGCGCTGGATTTTCCAGCGTCTAAGGACCCCGCGAAAAGGCAGGTAACGGGTCGTGGCCCACATAAGCTCCCACTAGGGCGGCCTTTTTATTGTAATTGGATCCGATTTGGTGTACCCACTTCTGCACCAAAGTACTTGCTCCATAAACTCCTGATAGGATTTAGACATGAACATCACAAAAAGAATTCTCGGAATGCTCTTCATCGGACTCGCAAGCACAGCGCTTTTCATCGCCTGTGGCGACGAAACAGCATGTGTTACTGACACCGACTGTGACGGCAGCGAGATTTGTATGGCAGACGTGTGTCGCCTCAAGTGCACCACTGGTGCAGAATGTGCTGAAGGCGAAGTCTGTAACACGGCGGATAGTGCACGCAGCTTCTGCGAGCCAGGTAACGACCCAAACAACACGACCAACAACACCACCAACAACACGACCAACAACACCACGAATAACACCGTGACTCCGGTCTACGTTGCTCTTATTCAGGACACGACAACCGGTGTTGGTTGCGACGGCGACAATCCAGGAAGCGACCTCATTTATGTCGCTCTTGAAGCTGACGACGGAACGGTCAAGGGCTACGGCGAAGCCATCTTCGAAGACTACCTTGGTGACGAAAACGTCTACACACTCGGTGCAAACCTTGACGGTGCTGCTCCAAATAGCACCAACACTTGCCCAGAGTTCAATGAAGACAACGTGACCGCACTTGGTTGCGGTGGATCGGTCGGCATCCGCTTCCTCAACGCTGGAACTCCAGTTGAGATCCTGCTCAACGACCAAATCCGCATTTATGAATTCGGCGGACAGTGCCCTACCGGAACCACGGTTGATGCATTCGACCTCATTCTTTGCAGCGACACGAATGCCGTCGTCAACGATAGCAACACCGCGAGCTGCACCAATAACCTCGCCGGTGGCGAAGGTGAGACCGTCATTACGATTACTTCGACGTTCTAATTTGAACGTTGGAAATCTTAAAAGACCGTGGTTCGCCACGGTCTTTTTTTTTGCCCAAAATCAGAGGGCCTACTGACGCAATTCTATTCTAGGACAAAATAATCTACACTCGCGACATACACTCAGAAGGATACGAAATGAAAGATTTGAATCGATGCTCATCGCTCTTGGCGGGACTTGTTCTGGGAATTTCCGTGGTTGCCGCTTGTGGCGACGACGATCTGAAAAAGTCCAACAACGCGCCAAATAATGTCTCCAACAACGCGACAAACAACTCGACGAACAATTCCACAATTTTCGTGACAAATAATGGGACAAATAACTCCACCAATAATGACACGACCGGCCCTGTTCCAAATTACGTTATCTTGATTACTGATCTGACCACTGGCGATGCCTGCAACGGCAATGACCCGGGCAGCGATATCATCTCTGTATCTCTTGAGGATGCTCAGGCCAGGGTGTTGGGCTACGGCGCGCTCAAATACGACGGCATCACTGGCGATACGAACGAATATAACTTTGGAGATAACCTCAATGGTTCGCCGCCATTTGGCGATTTCTGCCCAGAGTTTGATCCCTTCAACGTAACGGCGCTCGGCTGCGGCGGTTCGATCGGATTGATGTTCCTTGATTTCGACGGAAATATCGTCGCTATTGAACAAGGCATGCAAATCCGAGTGAGCGAATACGGTCAGGAGTGCGGTGGCAGTAATGACGACCAATTCGAGGTTTTCATTTGCACCAACACCAACGACGTCGTGACCAATGACGTTCTCACAAGTTGTACACAAAAAATCGGTGGCGGTTCGGGCGAGGTCACCCTATTGGTTTTATGACGAGGCAGCGGCAGCTGGACCTGATTACTGTGCCATTGTCGTTAGCACCCAGAAAGGAATTAGGGTGGCGATCATGGCGCGAAAGAAGGTGAGTTCGAACCTGACCTGAGTGGCCAAAAACAAAATATTCAGCAGCCACAACATCGCCAGCAATTGCCCCACCGGGAACTCCCAAACTGGCGGGATAATCTGGAATAATAACGACGCCGAAGCCATCGAACCGATCCACGTGACGTTCGACCACGTGACGTTCTTGCCGCCCATCGTCCTGAGGCCGGCGTAGAGCAGTCCTATGAATACCATCAACCCAATCAGTGAAGAGATAGGCGTCAGGCCGAAATAGAGCCATGTAGCGGTGTGGTACGAGACTTCCGCCTGCTTGGCGACCTCGACCAAAGCGTCTTCAAAACGCCCCAGAAAGAAGTAGCCCCAAATTCGACTGACGCTGAACGCGATCGTGAGGCTGAGATACCCAAAGAGCAAGGCATCGACCGTCCTGCCCTTGGGATAACGAATGAAAAACATCCGTGGGCTGCTGATGACTTCGACCGCTGTGTGGAGGAATGCCGGAACGGCCGATAGCCCCGACGAGCGCTCCCACTGGGTGCGCGGGGTCATCCGGTCGATGACCGGACAACCTTTGCAAACCGCGTAGCCGACTAAAGACGTGTTGTGGCACAGGCCACACATGTGTCGGCTACAAAGGGAGCATACGGCCAACGCGGGGTA
>JBBKVQ010000286.1:0-18692 GCA_037968515.1 Bradymonadaceae bacterium | reverse complement strand
TGCCACCAACGGCGAGTCGGTCGATGAGTGCGTAACCTCCGAGTTTTTTGGGTGCTGCCATATACTGCTAGTTCTGAGGAGGGCATAGAATAACAGGAAGAACCACGATCGCGAAGTCGTTAGCGCACCGAAAGAACAAGCTTTCCGAAACTATCGTTGGACGCCAGATGAGCGTGCGCGGCTTCCACATCTTCGATGCTGTACTCGTCGTCGACGATTGGGCCAATCTTTTCATCCAAGATCATTGGCCAGATATCGTGAAGAAAATGTGCGGTGATGGCTGCTTTTTCTTCGATGCTTCGACTGCGCAGAACGCTCCCTATGACCCGCTGTCGTTTGCTTAACAGCGTTCGCAGGTCCAATTCATCCGAGGTTCCGCCCATCAGCCCAATCAAAACCAACCTGCCCTCATGCGCCAAGCACTTTTGGTTTCGCCCAAGATATCCGCCCCCGACTGGGTCCAGAATCACGTCGGCACCTTCGCCTTCGGTGACTTCGAGCACGCACTCCACAAAGTCTTCGGAGTTCCGATCGACGGCAAACGCACCGAGTTCTGCAATCGCTTCCAGTTTTGGTTGGCTCGCAGTAGCGATGACTCGACAACCAGACTCGACGGCCATCTGGATGCCTGCGGTGCCGACTCCGGATCCGCCCGCATGAATCAAAACGGTCTCACCCGCGCTCAAGCCCGCTTCTAGAAACAGATTTACGTAGGCCGTGTAAAACACTTCCGGAATCGCCGCTGCCAGTTCGAAAGGCATGGCGTCAGGCAACGGAATCAGGGCCGAGTGGTGGACTCGCACACGCTCCGCATAGCCGCCACCGGCCAACAAACAGGCGGCGCGGTCCCCGACTTTCCATCCCACTGTTGCGGGTCCTACCTCCGAGACAACGCCCGCCGCCTCAAGGCCAAGAATCTCAGACGCGCCAGGTGGTGGCGGGTAGAATCCTTTGCGCTGAAGCAAATCGGCTCGGTTTACAGCTGTTGCCACGATGTCTAAGACGACGTCTTCCGGCCCGCAAAACGGGTCCCGGTAGTCAGCCCAAACAAGAGAATCACCGTCAATTTGGATTGCTTTCATGCTTCCTCCTGCCTCCTTGTAGCTCACCTCGATGCAAAGCTAAACTGAGGGAAGAATCGACCCGTGCGTGGCGTTGTAGGCTGAGGAGGATTTATGTTTCAAATTTGGACCGAACTCACACTCTCACTGGCTGTCCTGATATGGGCACTTAGGTGGACCGCAACGCGCGAGATCTCCAAAATGCCCCGCGTGGGCGCGCCAACGTCAGGGATATGGCCTCTGCTTCTGGCCGCGCTCGCAGTCACCCTTCCTTTACCCGATTCGAAATTCGACTGGGTTTTACGACTCGTGATTTTACTGGTTTCACAAGGTGTTCTGACGCGGTTGCTTACCCCTGAAGAACGCGTTGTTAAAGCGTGGAAAAAAGTCGGTGTGAACGACGTTGCCGAGCATCATGACCGCGCAATTCTTCGTACGACAGTGTTCACGATCGTGCTGTTCGGGCTGGGCTGGCGACACGGCTCGCCGGAGGTCATCGCTGTTGCTGTGGTCGCGTTGGCGGCTTGTCTTGTGACGGATATACGCCGCGAGATGCGTTTTCGGGAGGCGCACGGTTTCTGCGCAGAGGTCATCAGTACAGACAAGGTCGAGCTTGCCGAGGCGGTCGCACGGCATTTGGTGGACGACGGCATACCCGTGATGGTTCGTGGACTTTCCGTTGGCCGGCTCCTACGCCTGCCGCGGCGGACTCTTGAGGTGATGGTGCCGTCTGAGCGAATGCTCGACGTGGAGCAAAGTCTGGAACGCACCGATATCGACCCCTCATGGGCCGATGATTCTATACCAAATGAAATATAGAAGAGCTGCGCAGAAGATGAGTACCGCTAGGAATCCCAGAGTCATTAGAACGTTCAAGCTGCGCTGACGCCCGCCGGAACTCATGGTCAATGATCCTGGCGGGTGTGTGTCGGTGATGCTTAGCGCGGGCTCCTGCGAGCGTTGGTTCATGCGGGGTGGAGGCACCGATGACTCGACCACAGGCGGCACGATCTGATCCCCTCGAATCTGGTCTTTGGGCACCGAAACTCTGGTGGTTCGCGCTTGGGCCGACGCTGCGTGTCGACGCATGTATTCGGATGTCGAGGGGCCAGAACTCATCGTTCCGACAAACTCATCCAATGCGACCAGCGCCGTGTGGGCGTCTGAAAATCGGTCTGCGGGATCTTTCTGCATGCATTTGGTCAAAAATGCCGAGAATTCGGGCGGAATCTCGAGGCCGGCCCTGGGCACCACAAGAGCCGGAGGATCCATGATGTGCATTCGAACCATTTCCTGTGGCGTCTGCGCTGGGTGAGGCAGCTTTCCGCAAACGATTTCGTACAGGACGCATCCCAAAGAATAGATGTCCGAGGCTGCGGTCACAGTATCGGTTTCGCCGCGGCATTGTTCAGGCGACATATAAGCAGGAGTTCCAAACAGGGTGCCAGCCATCGTCCGGCTCTCCTGTTCACCGCTCAGCATTTTGGCGATTCCAAAATCGACGACCTTGACCACCTGTTCTTCCGTGCCGACGCGCATCGACAGAATGATGTTCTCTGGTTTTAGGTCGCGGTGAACAATCTCCAATCCGTGGGCCTCGCGCAGAGCGAGTAAAATCTGCTGTGCAATCTCGACGATCGAGTCAAATTTCAAACCCCGATTGACGGCCTGTCGCAGGGTCAGTCCCTGAACGAACTCCATGGCGATGTAAAGGAATCGACCGTCGGAGCTGACGCCATAATCGTACAGAGTCACGCAGTTCGGGTGCGAAATCTGAGCGAGCACTTGCGCTTCGCGTTCGAAACGCTGTTTGGCGAGGGTAATTGCCTGGTCGAGATCGCCCGAAGGCAAGAGTTCATGCTGAAGCGAAGCGCTGTCAAAAAGTTTGAGCGCGACGTCACGGTTCAATTGTAGTTGGCGGGCCCTAAAGACGCTGGCCATCGACCCACGCCCCACCATCGCCGTCACAACAAAACGACCAGCGACCGGCCAGCCGAGCAGTGGCTCGCCGCGGCAGCCCTGCCAATCCTTTTCATCGATGGAGTAGAAACCATCGCCGCTAGGACACAACTCAAGGAGTGTTTCGGTATGTGTTTCACAATAAGGGCAGATGGGCATATGGCGAGGTTATTACAAGCCCACTCGTGCGTCCACCCGCGCGTCATGCCGGTTTGACCCGATTTCTCCCCTCGTGATACTCACGGCAGCACGAATTATTGAAAAGAGGTAAGCCGTGGAAATCAAGAAAATTGGCGTCATTGGCGCAGGTCAGATGGGTAACGGAATCGCACAAGTGGCGGCAGTTGCTGGGTATGAAGTCGTCATGGCGGACATGTCGGGTCCGGCCACCGAAAAGGGCATGGCGACCATCCAGAAGAGCTTGGCTAAACTTTTGGCCAAGGAACGAATCTCGGCGGACTTGCTTGATGCGACACTCGCTCGGTTATCCGTGACGACCTCGCTCGAAGATGCAGCGCAATGCGACCTCGTGATCGAAGCCGTTGTTGAAAGCGCATCCGTCAAACAACAAGTGTTTCAAACACTCGATAAAGCCGCAGCGCCTCACACAATCTTGGCTTCAAACACCTCAAGCATCTCGATTACCAAAATCGGTGGTTTCACCGAACGGCCCGACAAGGTTGTCGGGATGCATTTCATGAATCCCGTGCCGATCATGAAACTGGTGGAGCTGATTCGTGGCCTTGCCACATCAGATGAAACCTACGCAGCTGTGAAAACAGCTTCAGAACGCATGGGCAAGACCACCGTTTTGGCGCAGGATTATCCGGGTTTCATCGTGAACCGCGTGCTCATGCCTATGATTAACGAGGCCGCATACACGCTTATGGAAGGCGTGGGCAGTGTCGAAGATATCGACGTAGCCATGACACTTGGCACGAATCAGCCAATGGGGCCGCTGACCCTTGCCGACTTCATCGGTTTGGATACATGCTTGGCCATCATGGAAGTGCTCCATGTGAACCTCGGGGATTCCAAATATCGCCCGTGTCCACTGTTGCGCAAGTACGTTGACGCAGGTTGGCTGGGCCGCAAATCGGGCCGTGGTTTCTACTCATACAAAGGGTAACAGAATGTCAGATTACCAATGTGTTTCCTACGAAGTCGCTCATGGCGTCGGTCGGCTGACGATCCGCCGTCCGGAAGCTCTCAACGCTCTGAACGGCCAGACGCTGTCCGAGATCCTTGAAGTGGCGCTTGCCGCCAAAGACGATCCGAATCTGGACGTTTTTGTCATCACAGGCGAGGGCCGCGCGTTTGTCGCGGGCGCTGACATCAAGGCGATGGTGGATTTCACCTCAGCGCAAGCCAACGAGTTCAGCGCGCTGGGTAACGCGGCGTTTTCCGCCGTCGCCGCCCTTCCCTGCCCAACCATCGCTGCCGTAAATGGATTTGCGCTGGGCGGCGGTTTTGAACTCGCGCTCGGCTGCGACCTCATCTACGCATCGGATAAAGCTCGCCTGGGGCTGCCTGAGGTTTCACTGTCGGTTATCCCCGGCTGGGGTGGCACGCAACGACTGGGACGGCTTGTGGGCTGGCACGTGGCGCGTGAGCTCGTACTGACGGGTCGACAAGTGAAGGCTGACGAAGCAAAAGCGCTCGGACTGGTGTTGGATGTGTTTCCGATTGCCGAGTTCGCAGAACGCATCGAAGCCGTCATTGCGAGCATCCAAAAGAACGGACCTCTCGCCCTTCGGGCCGCCAAGAAATCGCTGTCGCAGGGTTTCAGTGTTGGTCTTGATGATGGCCTGAAGGCCGAACAAGCGGCGTTTTCCGGTTTGTTTGGTACCGCAGATCAAAAAGAAGGCATGACCGCTTTCATAGAGGGCCGTGCCCCCAACTTCGTAAGGCAGTAGTCCATGAACTTTGAGCTGAACTCGACTCATTTCGACACCCGACAGCGTGCTCAAGAGCTGGCTGGTTCGATCATTCGTCCCGGAGCCCGGCAAAGGGAAGCCAACCACGAATTTCCCCTGGACGCCCTCGCAGCGCTCGCGAAATCGGGCCTTATGGGCGTGAACGTCAAACCGGAATACGGTGGGCTTGGTGCTGGTGTGGTCGCTTATTCAGAGGCGGTTCAGGTGGTCGCGGCGGCCGACCCAGCGGTTGCAGTGACCATGTGCGTCAATAATATGGTGGCCGAGGTTCTGCAGGAGTTTGGTGGCCCGACTCACCTTGAAATGATTCCAAAGATGACTTCCGGTGAATGGTCCAGCGGGTCGTTTTGTCTGAGTGAGCCTGGCAGCGGCAGTGATGCTGCGGCCATGCAGGCACGGGCGGAGCGTCGTGGCGACACATTCGTTCTGTCGGGGTCGAAGGCTTGGATTACGTCCGGAGAGTATGCAGGTGTGTTCCTGGTCTGGGCGCGAGTGGGTGACGCGAAAAACAGCATATCGGCGTTTGTCGTGGACCCGACGCTGCCGGGAATCACAATCGGGAAACCTGAAGAAAAAATGGGTCAACATGCCTCGAACACAGTGGCGCTGGCGTTTGACGAGGTGGTCATCCCGGATACCGCCTTGCTCGCCGACGTTGGCGACGGGTTTCGTGTGGCCATGATGGCGCTTGACGGTGGTCGAATTGGAATCGCCAGCCAAGCCATCGGAATTGCCGACGAAGCCCTTCGTTTGGCTGATCTTGCGGGCTTGGTGACCGACGACCTTGTCGCAGAAGTAGAGGCCGCCCGAACTTTGGTGTGGCGGGCTGCATGGATGAAGGAGTCGAAGATTCCATTCACGGTGGAAGCCAGCATGGCTAAGCTCCACGCGTCGGAAACCGCGTGTAACGTGTGCGAAGCTGTCGTCGCTCGAGCGGGCGCGCGGGCTCTTGACCCAGATTTTGGCGTCGAGAAACTTCTACGCGATGCTCGCGTTACTCGAATTTATGAAGGCACGAGTGAGATTCAACGAATCGTAATCTCACGCGATGTACTGAGGAGACTCTGATGGATTTTGCGCTCACCGAAGATCAGAAGATGCTTCGAGACATGATTCAACGATTTTCCGAGGCTCAATTGCAGGCCTCGGCCGTTGCAGATGACAAGCTTGGCCGGCTGAATGCCTCTACGGTAGTGAAGCTGCGCGAACTCGGTTTGCTCGGTTTGGCTGACGATGGCGGCGATCTCGGATTTGCGGCCGTGGCACTCTACGAGTTGGCTCGGCATGATGCGGCGACGGCGCTTTTTGTAGGCCAGCATTGTGCTGCGAGCGCCGGAATAGCTGCCGCAGGCACCGATGCTGGCGCGACGTTCACCGTTCCGGTTTTTGAAGACCTGACGCTCGAAAAAGAGGCCGGTGAGATTCTGGCGAGTGCGTCCACTTTTGTGGTGCCGTTTCTGGACCACGCCAACGCGCTCGTGTTTCCCGTCAGGCTGTCAGGCAGGGCCGCCCTTGCTCGAGCATCGTCACACGTGCTTGGAGAGACACAGCCGTTTCGTGGGTTGGGCGTGTGTGCTGCGGCGTTCGAAAAGGGACGACTCGGCGGCGAAGTTGTCGAGATTTTTGGCGACGATGAGGCTGTTCTGGTCTTCGAGACTTGGAGGATTCTAACTGTGGCAGCCGTTGCGGCAGGCGTCGCCCGTGCGTCTCAAGAGGCAGGCACCTTATACGCCAGCGAGCGTGTTCAGTTTGGAAAGGCGCTTTCCGAATTTCAGGCGACCCAGTTCAAAATTGCCAACATGGCTTTGAGGGCCGACGCGGCGTGGCTGGTGCTTATGCGAGCGGCCAACCGGACGGGATTGAACGATAATAATCGTATGGTTAAGACCGCGTCGATGGTGGCGATCACCTCGGCCTTGTATTGCTCGGACGAAGCCCTGCAGCTTCACGGCGGTTACGGCTACACCAGTGAATACGCCATAGAACGATACTATCGAGACGCGCGTGCCCTCTCTGCACTGGCTTAACTTCGATTTATCGCAAGAACGAAAAAAGGCCGTCAATCTGACGGCCTTTTTTTGTGGCGGAACGATTAGCGGGGAGGCGTTACGTCTCGGCTAACGACACCAGTCTGAATCAATGAATCAAGACCAATTCCTGTGGATTCTACCTGACGCGTTACGTCGACGCCGTCTGCAGCAGCAGTATTGGGATTATTACGAATGGCCTTCGAAATGGGCTCTGCCACTTCGGCAGCCCAATCGTGCAGGTCGAACGTGAACTGGAGGACCTGTTCGCCCCGCTCCAGCTCGACGTCGTTGAGTGTGTAAAACACCGCACGCTGGCTGGAGTACTGGAATGGAGTCCAAAGCATGGGGGTTGCCGAGCTATCCGTGACTTCGTCGCTCGTGCGGCGTGCATCAAAAGGCAACGGCAAGGGTGATCCATCGGCCACTTTGCCTGGATTGGACACGTCAGCTGCTTGCGCCACAAATCCGCTAACGGACAAGCTCGACGACTCAATCTCACCGGAGAGGTCGCTTACCGGCTCAAGTCGAATGCTGACGACGTAGCGCCCACGGTCAGGAAGCTCAAGCGCGTCGCCATCACGAGAATACTCCCCGCCGGCCACATCGAATCGCAAGACCGTTGGATTTGCGCTCGCATAAGCGAGGCCATATTTCGTGGTAACGATGGGCGTCAAACGAATCTCAGAAACCACGAGTCCAAGCTCGGTGAGGTAGAGATCGTCGGGGACGCTATCGGCGCCGGCAAACACAAAACGAGGAACCACGCTGACGGCCTGGGTCCGTGTAGATGCGCTGTTTCCGCTTTCGACGACGGTTTCTGAATCTACGCAACTCGTTGATAGAACAACGAGTCCGATGACCGTAAAGATTGTTTTTTTCACTGCCATCTCCTATCCGACCAAAACTGACTTCAAGTCAGCTAGTTCTTCGGTACCGTTAATGATCTGGCTCAGCCGCGGTCGCTTCATCTGCAGCAATTCTGCTGCTTTTGTCACGTTACCATCGGCCTCGAGCAAGGCACGTTTAATCGACTCAATCTCAAGCCTCTTCTTAAGGTCTGTCAGACTGAGTCCTCCTGTCACCACCATTTCAACGAGAGCCCTTTCTGGGTCCTCAGCGTTGTTTGATGACGGCGCGTGGGCGATTTCGACCACACTGCTTTGTTCGTCCACAGGCGCTTCTGGAAGTTCAAATTCTGTGGAATCAAAGGTGCCACTTATGAAGAAATCTTCAAAGTCGCCCAGATCGCCCATCGTCACTTCGGCGCCTTCTACAAAAAGAAGAATGCTGCGCACGAAGTTCTGAAGTTCCCGAATATTTCCAGGCCAACTATATCGCATCAGATGCTTCAGCACTGAAGGAGCAAACTTCTTCGGAGTGCCGTCGGCGAAACGTTTCGCAAAATGCTGAACCAACCGAGGGATATCGTCACGACGTTCCCTGAGGGCGGGACTTTCGATCACTACACCCTTCAGTCGGTAGTAAAGATCCAAGCGGAACTCGCCCTTCTGGACCATTGCCTCTAGGTCTTTATTTGTGGCGCAGACCACTCGAACATCCACCTGGAGCGTGGTGTTTCCACCGACACGCTCGAATGTGCCCCCTTGGAGCACACGCAATAATGCGACTTGGGTGTTGGGCGACAAGTCGCCGATCTCGTCAAGGAATATGGTCCCTTGGTCGGCAAGCTCAAAGCGGCCAGGTTTCTGGGAAGTCGCTCCTGTGAAGGCCCCTTTTTCGTGGCCAAACAATTCGCTGAGGAGCAGGTTTTCCACGAAAGCGGCGCAGTTTACCTTCACGAAGGGCCCACGCGAACGGTCGCTGGTGTGATGCAACGATTCGGCGATCAATTCCTTTCCTGTGCCAGACTCGCCGTACACTAAAATGGTCGCATCTGATTTTGCCACCCGGTCGATGATCCGAAAGACCTGATGCAGTCGGGGACTTTCGCCAATGATGTCGCCATATTTGTCGTGCCAAGTAGCAAGACGAGTCGAGAGTGCGGGAATCGCCGCGCGCACAGGCTCAAGAGCGCTTGAGACCAATGTCGGAACTTCGCCACGAACCTCTTGCAGCAATTTCACCAGATTTCTGTGGTCTGGTTTGCCGAAATAGTGGTTCGTGAATTCTTCAGGCACACGGGTCGCTCGCCGCACGATCTCTTGAAGCTGGTTTTCGAGCAGCATACGAGCTTCTGAAGATCGCGACAGCTGAATCAAAGCCTTTGCACAAAGCGTCGCCGCCCGAACGGAATCTGTGCGTTGCGAAAGATCCGTGAACCTTGCAAGGGCTTGTCGACCAAGCGTTAGAGACTCGCTTGGGTCAGCTTCCAGCCCAAGTTCTGCATCCAAAAGCCACGTCAGTCCTTCGAGAACCGGCGCATCGCCCTGTCCGTCTTCCGGAGCTACCAAGAGCCGAAGACGGCCCGCCTCTTCAACCTGACCCAGCTCAAAATGGCACTGGGCAAGTCGCAGACGTGCTTCGGGTTGATAAAGAAGGTTCGATCCGTCCATCAGTTCGTCGAATACTTCGATCGCATCGTGATAACGATGTTCGTCGAAATACAGATAACCCTGCACCAGCCGACTCCATCGACTGACCATCGTTCGGTTTTCAGGGGCGGTGTGCAAATGATCGATGATCGCGTGTCCGCGCTCGAAAGCACCCAAGTCTTGGTAGATGGTGGCGAGGTTGTGGGCAGCGACTCCGAAAGCGACATCGTCGTCCGAGCGCCTAGCACAACGCAGTGCGTCCAGACAGGATTCGAGAGCCTGATGGTACTCCTCGAGCCGCTGATAGATTGTGGCTAGGTTGACCAGTCCGTATGCCCTTGGTCTTGCGCCACGTAAGCCGTGCGAAGCCAAGGCTCCATTCAGTCGGGTCAGGGCTTCGGCATGGTCGCGGCGTTGCATCGCCACGACACCAAGATTTGCGTCAGCTCGTGCGATTTCGTCTTCCCACGCCCAAGCGGTCGCAGTGTTGCGGTTTTCTTCAAATATTTGAGTGGCTTCGTCGTATTTGGCCCGGAAAATTGCGATTCGGCCCCGAATGTTCTTAGCCTGCACCAGGACTCGGTCTGATTGAACATGCGGAATATCAGCATGAGCGAGGTCTTCAATCAAAATGACCAACATGGCATCTGCGGTTTCGTGGTCACCTAATGCATAGTCGCATTCCGCAAGTCCGAGTCGTGCCGATGCGTCGACGAAATCAGACAACCCAAGAACACGGGTGAAGCGCTCGCGGGCCTGATCGAATTCGGAGACCTTCGCCAAAAGTTGGCCGATTCGAACGTCGAACTCACGGGCATCTGCTGCGGCTACTTCGACCACCTGAGCCTCAGCGAGGGCATCTCGGTACCGACCGACGGCCGTAAGTACGTCAACTCTCTGAAGTCTAAGGTGTTGGGGCCACACATCTACTTGGAGTCGGCCTTGATCCAGCAAAACGAGCGCCTCGTCCCAGCTTCCGCGAGCTATCAGGCGTTCCACTGCAGACTCAAGGTACTTAAGTCCCGCTTCGTTTTGTCCAGCCAGCAAAAAATGACGAGCAATAAAAGCGAGATTTGGCTCGTCAGCGTTGAGTCGCTCCGCGTTCGCTAACGCTTCATGAAGTTTGGCTGCGGAGCCTTGGTCCGCGATGATGCGTCGACTCAACTCTTGGTCTTCCAACCACATTAAGATATCGCCGCCTGCGACGCTGCGCTTCAACATTCCTTGCTCAAGGTTGGCTTTTATCGCGCGGCCAAAAAACTCTGAACGCTCCATCAACGCCAAGGTTCGCTTGATCGCCTCGGGTTTCATAGGTTCGCCGGCGAGGGCGACAACATTCAAGATGTCTTGAGCGGTGGGTTCCAGGGTCTTGTAGCGCGCCCACTGAAGGTTTCGTGCGTTCTCGGGAAGATGAGTCACAATGTCGGCAAGCCGGCCAACGTCTCCGCCCGTCGCGTCGAGCAACTGTTGCATCACGCCATCGCCGGCTAGATATTCTTTGAACGCCGTGGCTGATTGCTCTTTGAAATCGACCTGTTGCGCAGGAACGCCTTCGAAACCATCGTGGGTGGTGACCAACGAGGCATGAATTCTATTCACCGAGGCAAACTCAGGCGAGAGGGCCGTGATGGGGTCCGAAAACACGTTGCGCGACAAGTACTCCAGTGCCTGTTTGTCACTGGGAGTACATTCGTTGAAATGGACCACAAAAACCACGAAGGGCATCAACGTGCTCATGGCGGTGAGCAGATCTCCCACAAGTTCGTGCTTAAGTCGTCCTTGAGCGATCTCGGGGACGTTGACGCTCGGTCTGCGGACCGATTCGTAATTTTCTAGCGCTAGCAGTGTGCTGTCGTTCAGCAGGCTGTGCCGCTCGAGGCTTCGCGAAAATCGAGAGACCACCCCGTGTAAGGACGATTCTTCGTCCGAAGCCGCGCGGGGATTTAAGAGCAGAAATTGAATGCCCTGCTGTGACAGATGCCGCGCAAGAGAAGGAGCCTCGCGTACGACCTGCGCGTCCGTGGTGCCACGAAGGACAACCACACCTGGGCCGTCAGTAGCGTTGACTAACACCCGCTCAAAATCGGGGTGCTGCCACAGATGTTCAAGTGCAAGGGTCATGCTTTCTCGTTTGAAATCTACGCTCTAAGTATACACACCGGCTGTGCTATTTCAATCGCATGTGGGTTAAACACCCACTCTCAGATGATCAACGCCTCAAAAAGGTGATTTTTTTGATTCTTTCCGGCGAGTCCGGAACGCCCGAAGCGTTCACTGGGGTCTGGGAAATCGTTCGAATCACGTCAGCGGGTGTACACGATCCAAAGATGGTGTGGCGGTCGTCCAGATGCGGTGCGGCCCGCAACGTGATGAAAAACTGCCCCGAGTTCGTATCAGGCCCGTTGTTTGCCAGCGCGAGGACCCCGGGTCTGTCAAACCGAAGCTCGGGCAAAATCTCGTCGTCGAAAGTGAAGCCTGGCCCGCCTCGTCCGGAATCAGTCGGGTCACCGCCCTGAATCACAAAATTTGAGACGACTCTAAAAAAGGCGGTCCCATCAAAATATGGGCGTTTCACGTCTTCATCGGACTCGGGATCCTTCCACACACGTTTCCCAACGGCGAGGCCGACAAAAGCCGCCACAGCGCGCGGGGTTTTTCTCCAATACAATTCGCATTCGACGTCACCGGCCGTCGTTGCAATCGTGGCAATGAGTGCATCTCCAGCCCCAAACTCCGCCATGTAGCCCTTCAGAAGACGCTCCTCGGTTGGGGCGGTGTCGTCCGGCGTGACAGCGACATCCTGCCGCAAAGTGTCCGAGGTCTGGGGTGGATCGGGCTTGTCTTTGGGAGAATCGCACGCGACCAGAAAAGCCACGATGAGCGCGAGATGTTTCACAGCTCTGTTGGGTTGGCCACGAATTTCAACGTCATGACCAGCTTGACGTCGACAGCACCTTTAGGAGGTGAAGGCTGTCCTTTCTCGATCGGGGCTGGCTGCATGAACGGAATCATTGCAAGTTGAAGGGTCTTGAGGATATCGCTGGATTTGGACTTGTTCGCTTCTTCGACTGTGGCCGTACCGGTCGAGTTTTCGCCCTTGGCAGCCGTCGGAAGGTCAACGATCAACACACCGTTGGTGCGGGTCGTGACGCCGTTCCCACCCACGAATAGAGCAATTTTGGGTGTCTCAATGTTCAGGGTGTTCCCAGAGTAAGTGTACTGCACTTTCTCGACTTCAACCGACTTAAGGCGCTGACTGACGTCAGCCAACTGAGTGCTACCAGTGGCGGTAAGAACGTCGATCGGGATCGCCACTTCGAAATCCGGCAGGACGACTCGATCAGGGGCCGGGCCTTCGCCTGCGTTGCAGTCAAGGTTGGTCGGGCAGAAATCTGACGCATCGATGGTGAACTCGAACGGCACTTCCTCACGAAAAACAATATCAAATGGGTCGTCTTCTCCACTAAAAAGGCCACAGCCTGAGAGCAAAGGTGTGAGTGTGAGGGCGACAAATAGAAATGGCTTCAACATAAACTTCCTTAAATTAGCTGTGCTTCGTAACTCTGCCTAAATCAGAATCACGTCTCAAATTATTATTTACTGTCTTCTTCAGTGCGGCGTCGGCTCCAGCGGCGTTTGCCCGCGTCGGGCTTAGCGGCCACAGGGACTTTACGGTCTTTCGTCTTCCCCTCGTCCGGCGGGGTTTCGTCTTCGAATTCGTTGATGGTCTCTTCTTTTCCATCCTCTCGAGTTCGTTTGATTTTAACGCGATTGCGGATGTTGGGTTTGAGCGCTTCATCGTTGGGTATAAATCGCACCTCAGTACGAATTTCGAACGAGAGGGTCGTGAGGATTTTGGCGATTTCTCCACCAAAATCTACGTTCTCCAGAAAAGTGCGGACCTCGCGAGAAACGATCCGCAAGATTTCCCTTCTGGTGTTGTCGGCCTGCGACAAGACAAAACCGACGGCTTCTTTTGGGATGTTTTTTTCAGAGACGGCGCCCCGGATGCCTTCATCGCTGAGTGCCGTGTTCAGTCCCGAAATAATCGACCGGCGCAAGATTCCGGGAATCATGGCCTCAAATCCTTTCAAAAGCCGAGAGGCGTCTTCGCCGGCTATATCGGTCCAGCTGTCTTCATCCAACCCTTCTGGATCCGTGGTCTTGGTCTTTTCGCTCAAGAATTTCTCACGATAGTGGCCTCACGGTCAGGTCCGACGGAAACATAGGCAACTCGAACGCCGACTATTTTCTCGATGGCGTTTACGTATTCCTGAGCTGCGGCGGGCAGTTCAGCATAGGTCCTGGCAGCTGTGATGTCTTCAGCCCAGCCTTTGAACTCACGAAAAACCGGCTTCACTCGGGCCAGATCGTCGGCCTCGACGGGTACTTCATTCGTGAAGGTAGTGCCGTCGAGTTCGTACGCGACACACACCTTGAGTATCGGGAGTCCCGACAGGACATCAAGTTTTGTCATCGCAAAACTCGAAAACCCGTTGATCCGCGCCGCATAAGTCAGCGCTACCGCGTCAATCCATCCGCATCGTCGTGGCCGGCCCGTGGTGCTGCCGTATTCGCTGCCGCGGTCTCTAAGTTCCTGCCCCTGTGCGTCCTCAAGCTCGGTTGGAAACGGGCCATTTCCGACGCGGGTGCAATAGGCTTTTGTGATGCCAACGACGTCTTGAATCGCACTTGGAGGGATTCCGAGCCCTACACAAGCTGACCCCGAGACTGTGTGGCTTGATGTTACGAATGGATAGGTTCCGTGGCCGATATCGAGCATGGTGCCCTGTGCCCCTTCAAGCAAGATTGAAGCTTTGGCATCGAGCAATTGCCGAACTCGAATATTGGCAGGGCGAATGTAGGACTTGAGTTTTTCGCCGATCTCGACCAGTTGAGCGACAACTTCGTCCGCATCAAACTCTTGGGCGCCTAAAGCGACCAGCAGCGCGTTTTTCTCGAGCAAAGACTGCGCGACTTTTTCTCGAAGCCGTTCTGGGTGTAACAAGTCGCCGGCAAAAATCGCTCGTCGCCCTACCCTGTCTTCGTAACAAGGACCGATTCCACGCCCGGTGGTGCCAATAGAGGTCGCACCACGGTTTGTTTCGCGCGCTACGTCGAGTGCCTTGTGGTAGGGGGCGATCACGCAGCACTCAGACCCGATGAGCAGTTGAGACGGGTCTTTGATGACCCCGCGTTTCTCGAGTGCGGCGATTTCCGTCAGCAAAACGAAGGGGTCGATGACGACACCGCCAGCGATGATGTTCTCGACACCGTCGCGTAGAATCCCGCTGGGAATATGGTGGAGGATGGTCTTGTGCCCGTCGATGACCAGGGTGTGACCGGCGTTATTGCCTCCCTGAAACCTGACGACAGCGTTCACGTCTTCGGCAAACCGGTCGACAATCTTGCCTTTGCCTTCGTCGCCCCATTGTGCGCCAATAATTGCTCGAACGGTCATGTCGCTTCTCCAACCAGAATGTTTTGCAGAGCTCGAATCGACGACCCGAACTCAAGTGGATGCCCCTGTGCGTGCAGCGCTCGCTCCAAGCTTGCGAGGGCAACCACAATATCGGTTGAATCGAAATACCCGAGGTGTCCGATTCGAATGGTCGTATCTTTGAGCCGGTCTTGTCCTGCGGCGATTGTGACTCCGTCTTTTCTCATGAACGAAACCAATCCCGAGGCATCCAAGCCAGCAGGGACAGACGCAGCAGTCACGGAGTTTGCGGGGACCTCAGCAAAGATCCCAAGGCCAAGGGCCTGTACGCCTGCTCGGGTAGCCTCCGCCAATACACGGTGTCGTTCAAAGATGGCTTCTCGCCCTTCGGCTTGCATCATGCGCAGAACGACTCGAAGGCCCACCACCAAAGAAATTGCGGGCGTGAACGCCGTCTGATTCTTGAGGTGGTTCTTGAGCTCGCGTCGAAGGTCGAAATAATAGCGCGGGTGGTCTGAGCTGTCGGCCCTCGACCAAGCTCGCTCGGAGGCGGCTACAAACCCCAAACCTGGAGGGATTGAGAACGACTTTTGTGAGCCCGAAACCATGATGTCGATGCCCATTTCGTCCATTGGGATATCGTGAACACCGACGGCGGTGATGCCGTCCACTGCAAGCAGGGCTTGGCCGTGTTTTTTCGTCAGGTCGACGATATCGCGCAGCGGGTGATAGACCCCTGTTGAGGTCTCACTGACACTAAGCGTGACCATCGAGGCGGTTGGATGTGCCTTCAGGGCGTGTTCAAGATCGTTTAGATCGACAACTTTGCCCCATTCGACTGGCACTTCAACAACGTTCATCCCGTAGGAAGTTCCGACTTCGCCCCACCGCTCGCCGAATTTTCCGCCACCGATGACGATAACGGTGTCGTCCCGTTTCGTGAAGTTGACCATCGCGGCTTCAAACGCGCCGGTGCCGCTGCAGGTCAGCGAAAGCACTTCGGCTTCTGTTTGAAAAATCCACTTCAATTGGGCGCGAACTTCTTCGAAGATTACCTTGAATTCGGGGCCTCGGTGATGGAGGAGACTCTCGGCCATCGCCAGCCGCGCCTGCTCCGGCACCGGGGTTGGGCCAGGGGCCACAAGAAACTGCTTCTTCATGGGGTGGGCTCCGCTTGCGTTCGCAAATTGGGTACAACTCAAGCCTATACGTGTCAATCCGATAGGGCTTGCATGGTCGGCCCATGCCGGACCATCAGGCCTGATAACTCCAATTCGAGCAAGGAGCGTGTGATCGCACTCACAGACATTTGAAGGCGGGCACTCAGCTCATCAAAGGTACAACCGCTTTGTTTAATGAGTGCATCGTAAACGGCCTGAACCTCGGGCTGAAGGCGAGCGGTCGTGCCTTGAGACGTTAACCCTAGATGTTCCACTGCCCAGGCACAGGTTTCACCCTCACGAATCAGGGCAAGGCACCCTGCTGATGAGGGGTCGTCGGGTGAACCCGGAACGGCAAACACCGGTCGGCCCAAACGCCTCGCAGCGTCGACGGTAAGATGAGAGCCGCCGGTCGCCCGCGCCCGCACCACAATAAGCTGCTGCGAGAGGGCTGCGATCAGGCTGTTTCGTCGTGCGAAGAAGTGTTTTCGAACGGGTGTTAGAAGAGGGTATTCGGAAACCAGCGCTCCGCCACGTTCCAACACGGTGTCGAAAAGCGCTTCGTTTGAACGTGGGGACGGTTTGTCCAGCGCCGAAGGCAGGACGACGATGGTTGAACCTCCTGCATCGATCGCCCCCTGATGACTTGCAGTGTCGATTCCACGGGCCCCACCGCTGACCACGCAGCAACCCGCACGAACAAGATCCGACGCTAGACGTCGCGCAATTCGCACTCCTTCGTGGTCGGGATCGCGCGTGCCAACCATCCCGATGCGTTGCGACGGTGGCAAAGGTCCTCGCCAGTAGATGAATTCAGGAGGAGTCGTCAGGTCGTTCAACGCGTCGGGATACTCTGGATCGTGTTTATGGATCAGCAGAGTTTGGTCGGGCAAAGACGACAGTTCGTTTTCGTAAGCCTCGACGCAATCGGCGGGCGCCTGTCGTTGAGAGAGCGCGCGTAATCGTGAGCGCCACAGAGCCCATTCTTTTTCGCGGGTGTGTTTGGCCAAAGGGAACCTCCTCGTGATTGAGGGGGTTATCGGCCAAAGGCATTCGAATGTTGCGAAAAGTGAAGCTGTGAAGCTAAGGCGTTGAATTGCTTAGTCTTCGACTCGCGCGAGGATGACGGTGATGTTGTCTGCGCCGCCATTAGCGTTGGCGCGATCGATGAGATTGCGAGCAAGCTGTTCCAGGTCTGTGGTCTCGCGGACGGCCACGAGAATCTCGCGGTCTGGGACCATGTCACTCAAACCGTCTGAGCAGAAGATGAAGAGGTCCCCTGCTTCGACGTCGCGGTAGCTGACATCGACTTCAACGTCGTCGGTGAGACCGCATGCGCGGGTGATGACGTTTTTGTATGGGAAGTGTTCGACGTCTTCAGCCCGAAGAATGCCCATGCGAACGTATTCGTTCGCGAGGGAATGGTCTTCCGTTTGTTGCTCAAGGGCATCGCCACGAAAACGATAGACGCGGGAATCGCCGATATGGGCCAGATAAACGCCTCGGTCCGTGAAGAACCCAGAAACGATTGTCGTTCCCATACCGCGGTAAAGTTCACTCGCAGAAGCAGCTTGAAAGACGGAGCGGTTGGCTGTCCGAATGGCTTTAACGAGGCGATACTCGTCAAGCCGCATCTGACGGTCGCCTTCGACGAGAATTTCGTCACCTTCTCCATCCACTGAGGTTTCGCGGTAGTACTCGCAAATCACCCTGATAGCCATGGCGCTTGCGACTTCCCCCGACCGATGACCGCCCATTCCATCGGCCACGACGCATAATGCTTCGTCGCCTTCGGAGAGGTAGAAATCGTCCTCATTATGCTCGCGAGCAATGCCCACGTCGGTCATGCCAGCACAGACCAGTTTCATCAACGCACCTTGCGTACCGAATCAGCCAACGGGCCTAACGGTCACGCCGCTAAGCCCAACAAAAAAATCAAGGAAATGAATTTTCCAATATGACTATAGAATTCCACTGACGTTGTGGCAAGCACAAGCCTCAGAGGTTTCCAGTGTCAAATCCTTCACGAACCGCGGTGAAGTCTGCCGTGAACGGCGACGACTGTCCACCTTCGGCATTCTGAAGGTATCCCGAGAACTCGCCGTCTTCGATCTTATCGGCAAATCCATCAGAATCTTCTTCGATGAGTGTGCCTTCGCCGCCAAGTCTCAGCCCGATATCGAATTCGAGGTTCTCCAAGAGGAGGTCCGCAAATCCAAACAGCGTCGATACAGCGGTTGAGCAGAATCCCTCGATTTGGTCGGCTCGGATGCACGCACCAAGCGCGCAAATCTCTCCGTCGCTTCCTGTCACGCTGAGCGCGAGATCGTCGCAGCCTACCCAGTAGGCAAAAGCCTCGGTGAGGGAATGAGCGTTTCCGTCAGTGACCTCAGGAAGGATGACCTGATTTAGGATGTAAAGGATCAGGCGGCCGTATCGAAGACTGACGGTGTGCGTATCAATCTGCAACTGGTTGTAGGCCGCTACACGTCCGGTCCAATCGGAGCTGACGATGCCAAGGTCGCCGATATCACCGTTAGCGTCCGCAATCAGTGGAATCGCGCCACAGTCTGGAGCCGAGTTCGCATCACAATTCCAACGCCAGAACAGGGT
>JBBKVQ010000285.1:0-5070 GCA_037968515.1 Bradymonadaceae bacterium | reverse complement strand
TGTCTGGGCATCCAGTGAGCTTGACTGAGATTTCCGTGTCCGTCCAAGGCGTTCCGTCCGGGCCGCCGCCAGTCCTATGCGAGCTTTGGTTCTATAGGCGCCGGCAGTGGTCCGCGTCGGGCGGCTGACGCCACGCTCTTCATTGAAGCTGCAAGAATTGCAGGTGTGCGCCTCGTGCTGCAGCAACCGCCTGAAGAGGCGACCGCGGCCGACGACGTGCTGCACGTTTCATCGTCGCCCCATGTATTGGTTTTCCCGCGCTGCGCTGCAGTGATTCATCACGGTGGGGCAGGAACGACGCAGATGGCGGTGCGTGCCAAGGTGCCTTCAGTTGTGGTGCCGCATCTGGCTGACCAGTTCTTTTGGGCGGCTCAGGTTGAGCGGCTTGGAGTTGGGGTTTCCGCGCCGGCACGCAGCAAGATTCCTTCAAAATCACTCGCAGCGGCCATCACTCGCACAGTCTCGAACACCGATCTAGGTGCAGCCGCGCACATCAGTTCCGCGATGGAGAATGAAGATGGCGTCGGGGCCGCAGTCGCAGTCTGCAGCTCGCTGGTCTGAGATATCGGCTCACCGCGGAACACAGCGAGTATTTACGTCATGCACACAGGTTCCGCCGGCAAGCGAACAATCAACGCGGACCTCGAATCCGTGAAGGCAAATCATGGCGAAATCTCCGTCGCAGTGTGATGTATCGCCATCTGGACCACATGCTGCCGATGGAGCGTTGGTCACACACCGACCGGTGGTCTCGTCACACACAAAGTCTGGGCCGATTTCTTTGCATAGATACGAACTTGGTTTGCCGCCGATGCAGTAGGTCATCACACTCTTGTCGGCACTGCACGAAACCCCGTCCTCGCAGGTTCCATCTTCACCACAGAATACTCCGTTGCAGATTTTGCCTTGGACGGAACAGTTTTGCACCGACGGCGAGGTTGGTGCGTCCCCAGGGCACCACAAAAAGTTATCGCCTTCGCAGCGCAGCTCAGGTTGGCCGTCACAGGTGGCTCCAGGCACGCCACATTTTGCCATATATTCGGAACCGACGGGACCGACGAGGACGCACTCCAGTCCTTGCGCCGCGCAGTCCATGGTGGTTTCGAGCCCTGACCGTTGACAGTTCTTGGCGAGTGCGCCATCGCATCGAGTTTCGGTACAGGTTTGACTCGTGTAGACACATGCACGGTAATCATCGCAGTCCTCAGCTGTTGCCAGACATTCAGCTTGTTGGGCAGCGCGAAGCCGAGAGTCGTTTGAGGTTTGAGTGATCCACGACTCGTCAATGTAATGATGTAGGCAAAAGTCCAAAGCCGAGCGTTCGTCGCATATATTTTCAAACCCACAAATGATGGGGCCAACATCGACGGCCAAGGGACCGATCGGTTTAATCGATGGTTTGGTGTCCTCAGAGCATGCAGCGACAGTAAAAATAACCAGCAATAAAATCGGTTTTCCCATCCGTTTTAAACAATGAATTTTTGGCATTGATTCCCTCCAATCAACTAGTCTGATTGCATCCGTGGGCACTTTTTTACTCCATATGCTTATCCCGCTTGGAGACTTCTAGCTTCATAAAAAAAACGATTTTCCGCGTGACTTTTACGCAACTGCCGCCGCGATATGAGAGCCCATCTATGTTTTTACGTGGAATTCAATTCAAGCCGTACGTCGTGACGATTGGTGGCTCTCGTGACATACTCCTTAGTTCCAAAGCGTTTGGAACTTTAAACGCTTAGTGCAGGTGACCTGGAGGCTGGTGTGAACCAACACAAGTTGACATTGATGGGCGGACATCACGACGAGTTGCGCGTCTCGGCTGCACTTCTTCACGAGGCGATGGGCGCTCTGATCGACGGTGCCCGGGCTGCAACCCGATTTGCCGTGGAAGGGGAGAGTCTGCGCAAGGGTACCCGTCCTGCATGGCTCGACGCAGCTTGCGCTTTTGACATTACCGGGCTCTCGGCCGGTTCGGCCGTCATTTCTATGGAAGCGCCGACTCTGCGCGAGGTAGACGCTGCGCGCTTCGGACCTGATGCTCAGCATTCACTCTTTGAGGAAGCCGACCAGAATATTGGCGAGCAGACCGCGGTTGACCTCTTCGGCGGTGTTCTGGCGGCTGTTATTGAAGGGCATGATGATGTGATGGCCGATCGGGCGCTGCTCGATACGTGCATAAGGTTCGCCAAGGTCTCGGGAGATGGTTTCGAAGGGCTACGCCTTGAAGGGCTGCGTGGTCGACCCAATGCGCTTGAGGTCATGCCAGCAATTGTTCCGCAGCTCGAGCTTCTTCGCGACGAGACTCCACCGCCGCAAGCGGTCCGTGTGGCTGGAACACTCGACACCATTTCGGCGTCGCGGTCCGACATGCTCTTAAAGCTCAAGGATGGCACCAAAGTTCCCGCCCGCATGGGGGCGAAAGACCTTGATGAGTTGAGGGAACTCTTCGGGGAGGCAGTGGTTGTTTCTGGCGTTGCTCATTATCGTCCGTCCGGAAGGCTTTTATTACTCGATGTTGAATTCATCGGTGCAGCTGGGCCAGGCGACCACCTCTTCGAGACGG
The DNA here is from genome assembly GCA_037968515.1 of Bradymonadaceae bacterium. Lineage (GTDB taxonomy): Bacteria > Myxococcota_A > Bradymonadia > Bradymonadales > Bradymonadaceae > JBFFMO01. The sequence goes on along the minus strand of JBBKVQ010000285.1, from coordinate 2,507 downwards.
CCCCGATGGCTCGAAAACGCCTGCCCGTGGTGACGGCAGTGGGGCAGGATGAAACGTCCGGCGTATCAGCCTTTTTTGGCTCTTGGCCCGGCGACGAGAGCGAAGAGCAGTTACTCGAGGCGCTGAAGGCCATCGGATGACGGAAACGCTCTATTTGCTCGACACAAATATCGTGCTGACGCTGGTTCGCGGGAACTCGCTCGCGGCGTTTATTGACGCGGAGTTCGGTCTGCGTAGCGCAAAAATCCGGCCCATGATTTGTGTGGTGACCCATGGTGAGGTCCGTGTGCTGGCCGCTCGGAACGAATGGGGCGACTCGAAGCTAGCAGCGCTTGAGAACGCCCTCGATAATCTTGTTACGGTCGATATTAACCATCCCGATATTTTTGACGCATATGTCGCGATAGACCTCTATTCCCAGAAACACCCTGCTGGTGCTCGTAATATGGGGAAAAACGACCTTTGGATCGCGGCATGTGCCAAGGCAACCGGTGCAACTCTGCTGACGACGGACAAGGATTTCATTCATCTTCCCGATTCATTGCTGCTTACTGAGTATATTGATCCGGCAAAGCCACTTACCAGCGGTCCGCGCCAGTAAGTGCTGCCTCCCAAACATCGGCCCGCCACGCGACTTCTTCCACCAACCGTCGTCGTGAGTTTTGGGACAGTGTTCCGTGTAGGACGTGAATTCCAAACACGAGTCCGTCCCGCGGGTGGAGGTCTAGGTAACCTAAGCCCAGTTCGTTGGTGGCATCCAACGCCCATTCCCGCACACGTTCCACAGTCGGTTCACCACCCCAAGCGCTTCGAGAACCCAGGTGTTCCATTGCGGCGACAACACCCACGATTCGGACACCGCCTTCGTAGGCGTAGAGCGTGATTCGGTGGGCTCGAGTACCGCGAGGAACGACGACTTGGGCCTTGTGGTCACTCAGCCACACGACCTCGCCGTTGCCCAAGCCTGACAAGGCGTCGTTCCAGAAACCCTTTGCGTCGGTTTGTGTTTGGGGCGCCACGCCCTCCAAAACCCGGAGCAAACGGCGGATGACTTCCGAATCTAGACCTTCTTCGGGGGTGGGAACCAAGAGGCGAGTAAACGTCTCGATTCGACGTGAGCGTCCGACCATTCGCCGCCTCTTGCCCCCGCTAAATGCCAAGTCATCTGGCCACGGTGGGTTCGATACCGTGAACACGTATCGTTCGAGCGCGGCATCAAACGACCAGGTAATTTCGTGTTGTCCGTTGCCGAATAACGTCGCGGTGCGCACAGGCTTGCGGTCATCGGGTGAAATGCGCCAGTTTCGATTATGGAAAACATTAAGAAGCACCTCGTACCAGGCCTCGTAATGGCTGGCTGTTCCACGTGCTGTGTCCGCCGAAATCGCCACGATATCTCGACCCATGTCGGGGAATATGTGGGTTCCGTAAGGCTCAAGGGTGCGCTCGGTCCGAGCAAAGCTGGCCCCAATAACAAGGTCGCGATCCTCTGTGCCTGTGCCGGCGATCGGCGAATCCATCAATTTCTCTGCACGTCGTTGGCGTTCAATGACCCGTTCGACTTGTCCCCGTTCCAGCGATGCAACGACATGCGGATAGCCGACATGCAGCTCAACGTTGGGTGGGGCGCCCTCGCTGCTCAGTCGTCGTTCGATTTGCGAAAAATACCGGTCGACACGGCCCACCCGTTGTTCAAGGTCGCCGGAGGTCCACGCCACGCCGTAATGCAGCACGCGGTCACAGAATAGATGCAGGTCCACGCCTTCCTTCAACGTGTCGGTGCACACGATGACGCGTGGCATGGAAGGAGTTCGGAATTGCCGGGTCGCCGTGCGATGTGTTTTGGCCCCGCCCGTGACGCCCATGACGGGGGATGGATTAAAGAGCTGTGGCCAGCTTTCTTCGCGCGCAAGTTCTCGCCAGGGGCGTCCCGCGCCTTCGAGGCAAGAGTCCACAATGAGGCGCAGATGGGCTATCCATTGGCTGCACTCGTGTCGCAATTGATTCGCTGCGGGATCTTTGGTTTCGAGCCAATCCAGAAAGGTATCGGCGAAATTCCCAGCTTCGTCGGCAAAAAACAGGTCGAGCAACGTGTCGGTTAGGCGAAAAGTCTGGCCGAGCAGCGACCGCACGACTTGCCGTCTGCTTAGCTCGTCGGCGTCGTTAATGTCTGCTGGTCGAGCACCTGGAAGCGCGAGCGGACCTTCGCTGAAACGCGCATCCCACGTGGTCCATAGGGTAGGGGTCGAGAATAATTCTGGAGCAACATGAGGGTCTTCATCAGGCAATGCGCGCTCAAGATGGCGGTGCAATGCAGCCTCGTAGGCTCCTACCCATGGCGCGGCTGTGTATTCGTCTAATCCAAAAACGCCGGGGTGTCGGCGCACAGCCTGAACGGCGATATAACGAACACGGTCTGCGCGATGTTGCTGGCGCTTGGGGCCGGCGGAATGCGCGGCGTGGGTAAAGCTCTCGGCCCAGATTTGCTGCGGCAGGGCATCGGCCGC
>JBBKVQ010000284.1:0-5503 GCA_037968515.1 Bradymonadaceae bacterium | reverse complement strand
ATCCTCAGGAAGGCCGGTAAGGCTGGTGGCAAGAAGTAAACGAATTTTCGTCTGCTCGGCAGGCGGGTTGAGGTATAGAAATGCTTAGCAAATCAGAAAGAACAGACGGTCGTACACGTCGTAAACGCCGCATCCGTAAAAAGGTTGCCGGCAGCACGCAACGACCACGCTTGACGGTGTTTCGGTCTAACCGACACATCTACTGCCAGGTGGTTGACGACCTTACAGGTCACACGCTGGTCAGCGCATCGACTAAGGATTCCGAAGTCATCGCGCAGCTGAGTGGCAAGGGTAAGACCGACCAGGCTAAGGAAGTCGGAAAGATTCTCGCTGCCCGTGCTACCAAGCACGGAATCACGGCCATTGTGTTTGATCGCAACGGTTACATCTATCACGGCCGCGTTGCCGCCGTTGCTGAAGGTGCCCGCGAGGGCGGCCTTCAATTCTAAGGAGAACACCATGGCATTGGGTCGTCGAAAAAAAGAAGACTCTGATCTGAATGAAAACGTCATCGCCATCAATCGTGTGGCGAAGGTCGTTAAGGGCGGACGCCGCTTCAGTTTCAGTGCAATTGTGGTTGTTGGTGACGGAAACGGTCGCGTTGGCGTAGGTCACGGGAAGGCCAATGAGGTCCCCGAAGCGATTCGAAAAGGCACCGAAGCTGCTCGAAACAATTTGATCACGGTTCCGATCGTGGACGATACGATCCCTCACGGGGTGCTCGGTCGTTTTGGTAGCGGCAGTGTTCTGCTCAAGCCAGCAAGTCAAGGTACCGGCGTAATCGCAGGTGGACCCGTACGGGCCATCCTCGAGGCAGCCGGCGTCAATAATATCTTGACGAAGAGTTTGGGTTCGAACAACCCACACAACGTCGTCAAGGCAACCTTGGATGGATTGAGCAATCTCTTCCATCCCGATGAGTACCGTCGTCGACTCGGCCAAACCGCCGAAGCGGAATGATCGGGTAGATTAAGGAGCTAAACATGTCAGAATTGAAAGTCACCATGCTACGTGGATTGGCTGGCAAGCCTGCCGGTCAGCGAAACGCGATGAAGGGCCTTGGCCTGAAACGCCGTCACCAGACGGTCGTTGTTCAGGACACTCCGGAGTCGCGTGGGATGATTGCAAAGGTCTCCCACCTCGTTGAGGTGGCTGAGGTTAAGGAGTGACACCATGGATTTAAGTAATATCAAAGCTCCGAAAGGAGCGAACAAAGCGCGCAAACGCAAAGGTCGCGGCCAGGGAAGTGGGCTTGGAAAGACCGCCGGTAAGGGACAGAAGGGCCAAAAGGCTCGTTCCGGTGGTTCTATCAAAGCTGGCTTCGAAGGCGGACAGATGCCGTTGCAGCGTCGAATTCCGAAGTCAGGCTTCACGAATATTCACGCTAAAGTTTACGGCGTCGTGAATGTTTCGACGCTCGAAAGAGCGTTTGAAGTCGGCGAAGAAGTCTCTTACGAGACTCTGGTAGCTAAGCGATTAGTTCCTCGACATGTCGATGGAATCAAGGTGCTTGGACACGGCGATCTTTCAAAGAAGCTCGTCGTGAAAGCGGACAAGGTCAGCAAGTCTGCGGTCGAAAAGATCGGACAGGCTGGCGGATCGGTCGAGGTTTTCGGTGGCCAGTAAACTCGGAAATATTTTCGAGATGCCAGAGTTGCGCAAGCGTGTGATTTTCACGCTCGTGTTGATGGCGATCTATCGTGTGGGCGTTTTCATTCCTGTTCCAGGTGTGAATCGTACTGCGATGTCGCAGGTGGTCGGCGGTTCGGGCGGCGGCATTCTTGGCCTTGTGAACTTGTTCACGGGCGGAGCGTTGTCGCTGATGAGCATTTTTGCTCTCGGAATCATGCCGTACATCTCGGCCTCGATTATTTTCCAGTTGATGACCGTCATGGTACCGGCAATTGAGCGCCTTCAAAAGGAAGGCGAGGCTGGTCGCAAGAAGATCAATCAATGGACGCGCTATGCGACCGTTGTGTTGAGTGTGATTCAGGGGACGGGGATCTCGTTCTATCTGGAGAACATGAACAGCACGAATCCAGAGATGGGTCTTCTTGTTAGTAGCGGTTGGCCGTTTCGGCTGATGACCGTGTTGACGTTGGTTACGGGCACTCTGTTCGTGATGTGGCTGGGTGAACAGATCACTGAGGGCGGTATCGGCAACGGTATTTCTCTGATCATCACCGCGGGCATTATCGCCGGATTTCCTCAGGCAACAATCAACACATTCCAGCTGGTGCAGTCGGGTTCGATCACGACTTTCTCTCTCGCGATACTCATTCTCGTCGTCTTATTGGTGACTGGGGTGATCGTGTTTATGGAAAGCGCACAACGGCGAATTCCCCTTCAATACGCTCGTCGTATGGTGGGGCGTCGCATTTACGGTGGTCAGACACACGATCTGCCGCTGAAGGTCAACATGGCGGGAGTGATCCCTCCGATCTTCGCATCATCGTTGTTGATCTTCCCCACAACCCTTGCGGGCTATTTTGAGACCAATCCGATAGCGATTGCGATCAACTCCGCGTTGGTGCCTGGTGATTGGCGATACAACTTGATTTACATCGTGTTGATCATCTTCTTTTGCTTCTTCTACACCGCGGTGCAGGTCAATCCTGTGGACATGGCAGATAACCTCAAGAAGTCCGACGCCTTCATCCCCGGGATTCGTCCTGGCAGGAAGACTGCGGAGTACCTTGACGAGGTTATGAGCCGTCTAACGTTCGCTGGCTCGATCTACATTTCGGCGGTCTGTGTGTTGCCATACTTCCTTCAAGATTATTTGGGGATCTCGTTCTACTTCGGTGGTACGTCGTTGCTGATTGTCGTGAGCGTGGGCTTGGATACCGTTAGCCAAATCGAAAACCATTTGATTACGAGACAATACGACGACTTCGGGGCAAAAGCCGGAGTGGTCTCATCGTCGACGAGAATCAAGGGTAGAGACGAGACGTAATCGGGTCGGGTCCCTGCCGGAGACTTGACATTGGATGACCCAACGTGTAAGAAATCGCGCCCCGCACACCTCCATTGGGTAGGTATAAAAGGGGCCGACGAATGGAAGTGTGAGAATGGCGAAAGAAGAGGTAATTGAAGTCGAGGGTACGGTCATTGAGCCGCTGCCCAACGCGATGTTCCGAGTGGAACTAGAAAACGGGCACAAAGTATTGGCCCACATTTCCGGGAAGATGAGGATGCACTTCATCAAGATTCTCCCGGGTGACAAGGTGACGGTAGAGTTATCTCCCTACGATTTGACTCGTGGGCGGATCATCTACCGTTCGAAATAAGTTTTTCGGCGCCAGTTGGCGCAGGGAGTCGTCCGATGAAAGTTCGGCCTTCAGTTAAGAAAATTTGTGAAAATTGCAAAATCATCCGACGCAAAGGCGTGGTTCGCGTGATCTGCGTGAATCCTCGTCACAAACAACGTCAGGGATGACATGACTGGGTTTTTGACCCGAGTTTTAGGAGTTTAACGTGGCACGCATTGCAGGTGTTGACTTGCCGCGCCGGAAGCGGATCGAAATCGGACTGACGTACATTTATGGCGTTGGACGCACATTGGCTCGTGAAGTCTTGCAGAATGCAGGAGTTGACGGGGCGACAAGCACCGATGATCTCACCGAAGCGGAAATTCGCCAGATTCGAGACGTGCTGGAAGCCGGGTATAAAGTTGAAGGTGATCTTCGACGCCAGGTCCAGCTCGACATCAAGCGCTTGAAGGATCTCGGTTGTTACCGTGGCCTTCGTCATCGACGTAGCCTTCCGGTACGTGGTCAGCGAACGCGTACAAATGCACGTACGCGTCGAGGACCTCGTCGTACCATGGCACGCAAGAAGAAATGAATGAGTGTCGCGTGAAGCGACCCAGGAGAGAGCAGTCATGTCGAAGGTCAAGACGAAGCGAAAAGTCCGTAAGAATATTCAAACGGGCATCGCGCACATTCAGTCGACGTTCAACAACACGATCGTCACCATCACCGACACTCAGGGCAACACGTTGTCTTGGTCAAGTGCCGGTGCTCGAAACTTCAAGGGCTCACGTAAGTCCACCCCGTTTGCCGCTGGCGTCGCCGCCGAAGAAGCAGCACGGCGTGCGATGGACCACGGTCTGAAGTCGGTGCAAGTGTTTTTGAAAGGTCCCGGTACGGGCCGTGAAGCAGCATTGCGCTCGCTTCAAAGTGCAGGTTTGCGAGTCACTAGCATCCGCGACGTGACTCCTATTCCTCACAACGGTTGTCGACCACCGAAACGACGTCGCGTCTAATTCGGTTGAAGCCCCTTTAAATAGCTAGAAAATAGTCGGCGAGCGCACCTTCGAGTGCCAAACTGCCGAACTGTGGAGGCACGGCCTATGTATCGCAATTGGCGAGATCTGATAAAACCTCGTGAGGTCAAAATTGACCCACGTTCGAAAACCCAAACCTACGCAAAGTTTGTTTGTGAGCCGCTTGAACGCGGTTACGGCATCACCGTAGGGAACGCCCTGCGGCGTATCCTTCTCAGCAGCATCATGGGTGCGGCTGTGACACGGGTAAAGATTGACGGTGCTCTTCATGAGTTCACAAGTCTTCCCGAGGTTAAAGAGGATGTCATTGACATCGTCCTTAACCTGAAGGAACTGGGCGTTAAGTTGCACGGATTCGAGCAGAAGGTCGTTACGATCGATGTTGTCGGTCCCAAGACTGTGACCGGTGCGGATGTGATTTCGGACGGTTCGGTTGAGGTCCTTAATCCGGATCACAAGATCGCTACCGTCAGCGAAGGTGGTCGGTTGCGTATGGAGCTCACTGTTGCTCCGGGTCGTGGCTACGTGCCAGCCGAAGAAAACAAAGATCCCGAGGATCCGATTGGCGTCATTCCGATCGATGCGATCTTCAATCCGATCAAGAAGGTCAACTTCGCAATCACCAACGCTCGCGTTGGTCAGCGAACTGACTTCAACAAGCTCGTGCTTGAAGTTTGGACGGACGGAAGCGTGGCTCCAGAAGACGCAGTGGCTTACGCCGCTAAGATCTTGAAAGAGCAGATTGGAATCTTCATCAACTTCGACGAGTCGTCGGAGCCTGAAGAAACCCATCACGAAGAGACTCCACAGTTCAACGAACATCTTCTGAAGCCAGTGGATGAACTTGAATTGTCAGTTCGTAGCTTCAATTGTCTTCAGAACGCAGGCATCAAGTTCATTGGTGATCTGGTACAGAAGACCGAGCCCGAACTGCTCAAGACGAAGAACTTTGGGCGTAAATCGCTCAAGGAAATCCGTGAACTCCTCGCGGAGCACGGCCTGCATCTCGACATGAAACTCGAGAACTGGCCGCCTAAGGAGCTCCTTCAGAAGAAAACGGAAGGCTGAGACCTTCAGCGCGACCCCTTAGGGCGTTCGCTTGAATAGATGAGGTAAGTGATGAGACATAAGAATTCGGGCCGTAAACTCGGACGCAACTCTTCGCATCGTAAAGCATTGTTTAACAACCTTGCGATTGCGATGGTGAAGTACGAA